>JBDKKN010000124.1:0-36987 GCA_039796075.1 Planctomycetota bacterium
CTACTGATTGAAAAAGACTTTGCCTGTCTGCAACCGCGCGACCCGTCTCTGCGTGAGGATGACTCCGACGCGTTCATGAATCCCAATTCATCGTGTGGCCCGTGAAGCACCTGCTCCACCAACTCATTTCATGAATCAACCAACCAACCGTCCGCGCGCTCCGCAGTTTCTCAGCCCAGCTTTTCTCAGCCCAGCCTTTCTCAGCCCGGAGCTGCTTGACCCCGGTATTCGGATTGGCGCTCCCGCGGCAGTAGCCGGTGGCGCGCCGGCAGTGACAGTGGCACTCACCACATCGGTGGCACAAATGGGCGTAGCGCGAACCATGGCAACGCTGCTGCGCGTCAACCAAACCACCGGCTTTGACTGCCCCGGTTGCGCGTGGCCAGACCCTGCAGGCAGCCGTTCCAAGTTTGAATTCTGCGAAAACGGTGCGAAGGCGATCGCTGAAGAAGCAACGCTCGCCCGCGCCACTCCAGCCTTCTTTGCAGCGCATTCCGTTGAGGAACTTTCGCGGCAAAGCGATTACCAACTCGGCAAACAGGGTCGCCTCACTGAGCCGATGTACCTGCCGCGCGGGGGCACACACTATGAGCCAATTTCATGGGCAAACGCCTTCACAGTGATTGCTGATGAACTCAAGGCCTTGAAATCGCCGAACGAGGCGCTCTTCTACACGTCCGGCCGCACCAGTAACGAAGCTGCGTTTCTCTATCAGTTGTTCGTGCGCATGTTCGGCACCAACAACCTCCCCGACTGCTCCAACATGTGTCACGAGTCGAGCGGCGTTGGCATGATGCGAACGATCGGATCCGGCAAAGGCACAGTGACGCTCAAGGACTTTGAGTCCGCCGACTGCATTGTGGTGATCGGTCAGAATCCGGGCACCAATCATCCGCGCATGCTGATCACGCTGCAAGAAGCCGCGCGCCGTGGTTGCAAGATCATCAGCATCAACCCGCTTGCAGAGGCTGGTCTGAAGCGATTCCGCCATCCGCAAGAAGTTGGCGGCATGCTTGGTAAGAGCACCGCACTGGCCACGCACCACGTGCCGGTGCGCATCAATGGCGATGTGGCGCTTCTGAAGGGAATTCAGAAGGCGATCCTGGAAACGCCGGGCGCGCGCATCGATCGTGACTTCATCAGCCAATACACCGAAGGCTTCGATGCATACCGCGCGAATCTTGCGGCGGAAGAGTGGCACTCCATTATGGAGGGTTCCGGCATTTCCGAAGCGGAGATTCGCGAAATTGCAGATGTCATCGGCCAGTCACAGGCGATGATCTGCTGCTGGGCGATGGGGTTGACGCAACACCAGAATGCCGTTGCCAATGTTCAGGAGATCATCAATCTTCTGCTACTCGGCGGGCACCTCGGCCGCCCCGGCGCTGGCGCGTGCCCCGTGCGCGGTCACAGCAATGTGCAGGGCGACCGCACCATGGGAATCTGGGAACGACCAAGCCCAGCGTTCCTCAAGAGTCTCGCCGACGAGTTTGGCTTCGAGCCTCCCGTTGAACATGGGCATAGCACCGTTGAAGCCATCAACGCCATGCATCATGGACAAGCCAAAGTGTTCATCGCACTTGGTGGAAACTTCCTGTCAGCAACACCGGACACCGCGTACACCGCGCAGGCACTTCACAACTGCAACCTCACAGTGCAGATTTCCACCAAGCTGAATCGATCGCATCTGATTACCGGCGCGCATGCATTGATGCTGCCCTGCCTCGGCCGCACCGAGCGCGACGTACAAAGTAGTGGCGCACAATTTGTAAGCGTCGAAGATTCCATGGGAGTTGTCCACGCGTCAACAGGGACGCTGGCCCCCGCTTCCAAGCACCTGCTGAGCGAGCCCGCGATTGTGGCAGCCCTGGCCAGCGCTACGCTCGGTGTCGATTGGAGCGGATATGTGGCAAATTATGATGCGATTCGCGCACGTATCGCACGGGTTATTCCGGGCTTTGAAGAGATGAATGCGCGGATTCGCCAGCCGAATGGCTTTGAATTGCCGCATGCAGTCCGTGACCAACGCGAATTCCGCACTCCGGATGGCAAGGCGAAATTCACTGTCCACCGCATTCCAAAGTTGCCAGTTGGTCCTGGCCAGTTCATCATGACCACCATCCGGTCGCACGATCAATTCAACACCACCATCTATGGACTTGACGACCGCTACCGCGGTATTCGCAACGGCCGCCGCGTGGTGCTGATGAATTCCGCGGACATCACGTCACACCAGTTTGCCGATGGCGATGCCGTCGACATCGTGAGTCACCACAACGGAACCGAACGACGCGCGCACAATTTCCGCATCGTGTCTTATGAGATTCCGCGCGGATGCCTCGCGAGTTACTTCCCGGAGACCAATGTGTTGGTGCCGATTGATAGTTTCGCAGAAGGAAGCCACACGCCTACTTCAAAGTCGGTGATCGTGTCCCTGGTGAAGGCGGCCCAAGTACAGGCGACCCAAGTACAGGCAACCCAAGCGAAGGCGACTGTTGACAACTGAGCTGCACGGACTGGTGCTTACCGGCGGGGCAAGCACCCGCATGGGCCGCGACAAAGCAGAAATCACTTACGGCGCACAGCCACAATGGCGCGCGGCGGCTGACCTCTTGGCGCCGATCTGCGCGCGCACCTACTGGTCCTGCACCGCAAAGCAACGCGATGACTGGGGAATTGGTGAATGTGGCGTGATTGATCAAGTGCCTGGCCATGGGCCCGCAAGCGGAATACACGCCGCTTTCCTGCGCGCACCGAATGCTGCGTGGCTCGTGATCGGATGCGATTACCCGTTCCTTGAAACGCAAGACATCCGTCGCCTGCTTGAAGCGCGCGCGCCCGAAGTGGACGCGGTGACATTTCTCAATCACAAGACATCTGATATCGAGCCGATGATTTCGCTCTGGGAGCCCGCGGCAGTGCAGCACTTCCTACAACGCTTTGCGGCAGGCGAACACAGCCCGCGCCGGATACTGCAGTCCTGCAAGTTACTGACCGTGGACCCGCGCGAGCCGCAGATCCTGCACAACCGCAACAGCCCCGCGGAGTAATTGAACGCCTCACCGCGCTGAACGCGGCGGGGACGAAGACACGCACGCGAGGCGACGCAAAACGCGAGACGCGACCGCCCCCCAAAACGAAACAGTGGCGACCGTGATGGTCGCCACTGTGAAATTACTGCGGATATGTCAAGCGTCTGACATAATCATGCGCGGCGGCGATTGTGGCCGCCAATCAGACCGGCGGCGGCGAGCAGTGCAAGCGCACCAGGAGCCGGCACTGCAAAGTACAGGTTGTCAACGGTTGCGTATGAATCCACAAAGCCACCGCCTTCGACCTGATACACCGTGATCGTCAACCTAGCGATGGATGCGGTGTCGGAATAGAAACCGATGAACATCTCCAAATTGTCCGAGTTTCCAAAGTAGGAAACGCCGTCTGCGAGCGTCACTTCGATGAATGCGAAGCTTGGGCCCTCCTCAACGGCACTGGTGTAGATATTGCCACCGATGCCCCGAACACCTGGCGCAAAGTCAAACACCAGGTCATCCGTGGCAGCGGCTGTGCGCACCGTGGAACCGTCCGTCACCAGGCCATTCGTCGGCGCGGTCGCCGTCCAAGTGATGCCAGAAGCGGGGAGCGGGCTACCGGTGAGCGAGACAGCCGTGCCCGGAGCGAAACTGTTGAAGTCCTCGACCGCAACGGTCTGCCCGTTGGCAGTGACGGTGCTACCCCAAACGCTGTAGTTCGTAAAGACGGCGACTGCGGCTGAAGCCCCTTGAACTGCTGAGAGGGTCACGAGAGCGGAGATGGCAAGTGTTGTATTTTTCATAATTGAAAGGTCCCGGAAAGGGGCGAAGTGATGGTGACTGTGTGAACTATCGGCGAATTACTTACTGATACTTGTCAGACGGCTGCGGAATTTGCACGGCGACGGCTTCGTCCACCGACAACACCAGCGAGACTGATCAAGGCCAGAGCACCTGGAGCAGGCACGGTTGCGAAGTACAGGTTGTCAACAGTGGCGTAGGTGTCAGGAGTTGAGGTCGCGACCGAGATGCTTGAGATCGTTGCACCATTGGAGTAGAAGCCCACGAAAGCAGTCGCAGATGTCTGGTCATTGACATACGAGGTGCCATCAGCGAGCGTCACAGTGATGCGGGCGAGCAAAACCCCGAAATCCGCGTTCGTACCGAACATCTCCCCGCCGATACCTTGAACGCCGGGAGCGAAGGTGAAATTCAGCGTGCTTTCTTCGGCATTGGTGGAAATAACCTGATGAAGGGGCGGGACATTGACTTGGCCAAAGTAAAGCCCAGCAGTTGCGTTGGCGGTCCACGTCGTACCACCGGCGGTGCCCGTGGCTGATGCTGCGAAGCCAGATGTGAAACTCTCAAAGTCCTCCGTAGCCACCGTCGCGCCCTGGAATGCAACGTACACATCCCACGCAGCCCGACTATTGAGCACCACAACGGCACCCGAAGTGATGGAGGACATGCCAAGACCGGCAAGGGTGGCAACGATGGAAACGGCAAGTGTTGTATTTTTCATAATAATCCTGTGGAAATCGCCAACTTTTGAACCAAGAACGAGTACGCAAAGACCATCGAAACCCGCCGGAAGACAGGTCCACCCTCGTAGGCGTAACTTTCATGCGCAATGGATCATCAATCTGCAACATTTCCCTAAAAGTGCCCCTGCGCACCGCCAAAGCCACCCTGGCTTACCCTTAACCCATGAATAAAGTCCTCGTTGCTGCCCTCCGCTATGCGCAAGGTCCGGGCGCCACCTCAGGCTTGGCGACCGAAATGGTGGGGCTTGGTCTGCGTGGTCCAGTCTGCATCATTGCCAGTCGATCGGCACAGAGAGAACTTGAAGCAACATGGACCACCGTATTCGCTGCGGCTGGCATGACGTTCGTGATTCATCCGTTCAGCGGCGAATGTTCGCGCAACGAGATCGCCCGCGGGCGCGCGGCGGCATGCGGCGCGCAAGTGATCGTGGGCGCTGGTGGCGGCAAAGCGCTCGATACGGCTCGTGCGGTTGCGGCAGAGCTGGGTATCCCCGCTGTCTGCTGCCCAACCATTGCGTCCACCGACGCGCCCTGCAGCGCTATATCAGCGGTCTACAGCGATGAAGGCCTGTTTGAAACCTATATCTTTCACCCGCACAATCCAAACTTAGTCTTGGTGGATTCCACAGTGATTGCGCGCGCACCGGTACGACTCTTAGTCGCCGGTATGGGCGACGCACTTTCCACTTGGTTTGAAGCACGCGCGTGCATGCGAAGCGGCGCGCGCAACTCGCGCAACGGCGTTTCCACCGGCGCTGGCATGGCGATCGCGGAACTCTGCTGGCGCATCCTGCAATCGGACGGTGTGAGCGCGTTGGACGCCATGAAGACACCAACTGCCACACCCTCGCCAGCGCTCGAGCGCATCATCGAAGCCAACACCCTGCTCTCTGGTATCGGATTTGAATCAGCCGGACTTGCGGCAGCACACGCCATTCACAACGGCCTCACCGTTGCGCCCGAGGTGCATGCATTCCATCACGGCGAAAAAGTTGCCTTTGGAACACTTGCGCAATTGATGCTGGAAGACGCTCCGCAAGAAGAAATCACCGCGGTGCTGAACTTCTGCACGTCGGTCGGGTTGCCGGTGACGCTTGCCCAGATCGGGCTTCATGACCCGAGTGATGCGCTACTCCTGCGCATCGCCGAGCGAGCCACCATCGCCTCAGACACCATTCACAACGAACCGTTCCAAGTCACAGCCAACGCCGTGCTGCAGGCGATCAAACGCGCGGATACCGCCGGGCGCGCTGCTATTCAGTGACGCCGTCACGGGCTTCACGAAGCGTGACATCAGGAAAGTGGTACACCGCCACGTTGTGTCGCTTGCCGCGCCGCTGGGCACGGGCCTCACGAACGAACGACATCAGTTCGTTGACCTTGGCGTTGACTTCCTGAAGTTGTTGGTCATCAAGCCACGTGGTTTCTGAAACCAACGCAGCATTGCGCAGGTCGCGTGCCTCAACCGCCTTTTTCATGCGTGCCTTGCCCCAGCGGCGCAGGCGCAGAGCAAGATCGCTGAGAAGTTGCGCGCCCAAGGAAATGGACGAATGACCATCGCTTGATTGTTCGGTGGACTGTCGATTCCAAGACGTGGCTGGTCCCGGCATGTACACGCGCCGCGGGCGTCCCTTACCAACTTCAATCTCCACCGCCACCAACTGCGCGGCCTCTAGAATTTCAAGATGCGGATAGAGCGAAGTGCCGGTCCGCCCGGTCCATCCACTCAGGTCCTTGATGGTGGCGCGACCAGCCCCCTCAATGAATTGCAACAACTGCAGGCGATGAGCGGATGAAATGGCGTCCCATTGGGCTGACGTCCACGAAGGAACGGTGCCATCGGGGGATGTGGGGGTTGACATGGGGGTGTGATTGGGTTTGGGGCGCGGGTTATGAGAACAAAAACTGCTTGAGGGATAGCAACCTCAGTAAGAGCCCACTCCCGTTTTTCGTGCCGAACGGCTGCCGGATTCATTGAAAGCGGCTTTTTCTGAAATCACTTACGGAAGCTGCGCCAGCACCAGGGGCCCGCAGACTCGGCAGGAACTTGGCCCATGCGTGAGCCCCCAGTCATCACGACCACATTCCACACTGCCAAGTCAACTCCCCGGCGATTATTTAAAAACTCGCAAGGCGCTTCTTGTTACGCGGTCCATCCGCGCTACCTTGACTCCTTCATCACAATCGAATGATCGCCACGCGATTTCGGTCGCCGTGGTGAACAAATGAATGTTCGGTAGACCCCGGACGCGTCTGTAGATCGAACAGATCACCTGCCAGCCATCATCTCTCCATAAGAAGGAACTTCGCCAGGATGTCAATCTTCAAGTCCTCCGTCGCCGCGCTCGCCGCGGTTTGCATCGTCTCTTCCGCGCAGGCCCAAACAGACCCGGTGTTCTTCAACGAAACATCGTCGGCAACAACCTACAAATCATCCTATGGCGCTGACGTTATTAGTTACATGGGCTGCGGCGTGAAGGCCAACGGTGGTACAAGCGCACGCATCAATTCGGTGACGCTGGGTATCCAACGAGTTGGCACGGCAGCGGTCCCGGCACCATCCGTAACCGTTGAGTGCTACATCGCAGAGATGACCTACGTGGCAAGCACTGCCGTCTACGGCGTCGGCCCGGTGATTGCCACCCAGTCCGTCACGATCGGCGAGAACATCGCCAATACCGTTGAGAACATCACATTCTCTTGGGGTGATGCCGACCCGGCACTGCGTCCAGTGGTGAACCTGATGAGCACCGTCAATGGACCAAATGGCTACGGCTCATTCTGGGTGGGTATGCGATTCACCGGAGCGAACGCCGCTAGCACGCTCAACGGCTGGCGCGTCGCTAACGAACCGACCACCGGTCGTTCCTTGAATAACTTCGGCAAGTACACCATCTCCACCGGCGTCTTCGGCATGTTCACCTTGGGCACCGATGCCACTTCAGGACTCACCAACCCCGCGCGTTACAACGTCAGCGTGAATGGTCTTGTCACAAACGGTGGTACCGGAGCCCCCGATCTCACCTTCGGGCAGTCCTTTGAGAACAACAGCTACTACAAACCCGCCGACAACCTCGATGGAACAACCCGGTGGATCTACAACAGTAACTTTGTCACCGCGCAGCCCGGTGATGTGTTGACACCAAACAAGGTCGTCGTCGGTATCTACCGGGGTGGTAACGCAACAACAACGATTCCTGCAGTGGGAGTTGAGGTAGCCCTTGTAAAGATGGCCTACGCACTGAGTGGCAACCTTGAGCCGAGTGATGTCATTGCCAGCAAGACATTCCAACTCAACAGCGCAAACATCCCAACTACCGAGCGGGTGGAATGGACATGGGCGAATGCCTCCGATCGCCCCAAAGTTGAACTGGAAACCACCAGCAACGTTGGACTCGGTGGGTATTACGTGGCGATCCGTCTGCTTGGAGACACCGCCACCGTCACCGCCAATCAGGGACTTCGAGTGGTCTACCTGCAATCAACGGGCGGATCATTCAACAATTTCGGGTACTACATCGACACTATCTACGGTAACTACAACTTCGGTCAGTATTCCAACGGAACCGTCACGGTACCCCGCTACAAGCCAGCGCGAATGCTCACTGAAACCTATGGCGTGGTTGGCCCGAACGTTCCGCCACCTCCGGCCTGCCCTGCTGACTTGAACCTCGACGGCGTGGTCAACGGTGCCGACCTTGGTCTGATGCTCGGCGCTTGGGGACCATGCCCATCCGGTCCGTGCACTGCCGACTTGAACCTCGACGGCGTGGTCAACGGTGCCGACCTTGGTCTGATGCTCGGTGCTTGGGGCCCATGCCCGGTCTGACCGAAGCGCTCCATCTCACTGCTACTACCAGTTCGCTGCTCGAGGCCACCCCTCGAGCAGCGAACTTCTTTGATGCGCAGACACGCCAGGATCGCACCCACCGCGTGTACGCAGTCGGCCCCAGGGCAGGTGCCAGGCCTGGTCGCAGGGCCATCACGACCAACCATCCCATTTCACAGTCATTTCTCCGGAAATTACAAAAACTCCCGGAATGCCGCTTGTTGGGGGGTTAATCCGCGCTACCTTTGGATTCAGTGAAAGTCTCACGATCGCCACCCGATTGCGGTGGGAGTGGTGACCAAACGACCGTTCGGTAGACCCCGGAACTATCTGTGAAGCGAGCAGATCGCCTGCCCGCCATCATTCTTACACAAGAAGGAACTTTGCCAGGATGTCAATCTTCAAGTCTTCCATCGCTGTTCTCGCCACCGCCTGTCTTGCCGCTTCGGCGCAGGCACAGTTGGATCCACCGGTGTTTAGCGCCGGCCCAGATACCACCACGCGATTCAACGTCAATGCCATCAGTACCACCTACCCGACCGGTCGCCCCGACGCTACTACATACCAACCGGTGTATGTGACGTCCAACGGCGGTTCGCACCTTCGACTGAATCAGGCCAGCGTCGGTATCCGCCGCGTCGGCAGCGCCACAACGCCAGCAGTGGCAGTGACCGTGGAAGTCACCATCCTGGAGATGATTTTCGACGGCACCAACTACACCCTTGGCAATGTGGTCCAGACCTTCACGCAGGACTTAGCCGCGTCCACCACCTCGCTGACGCAAGTGGTTTCCAAGTCATGGGGCGATGCTGACCCAGCGGTTCGTCCAGTGGTGAACCTGCAGACCATTACCAACGGCGCCAATGGTTACGCCGGCTTCTGGGTTGGCGTCCGCTTTACGGGCGCTGGTTCGAGCAGCAGCACCAACGGATGGCGCGTCGTCACTGAGCCCGTCCTTGGCCGTTCCAACAACAACTTTGGCATCAATGACCCAACCACCACGGGTTGGGGTGCAAACTTCTACTTCGGCACCACCGTCGGTACTGACGGCGTGACCCGCGAGAACCAAGCTCGTTTTTCCGTGAACGTGAACGGTCTGGTGACTGATTCAGTCACCCCGCCAGCCACCCTGGTGTACGGCAAGATCTTTGAAACTGGCGCGTACTGGATACCCTCCGATGCGCTCGATGGCGTTGGTTCCAGGCGGTTCTACAACAGCGCCTTCGTGCAAGCCAATGTTGGCGATGCCCTGACCCCAAGTAAGGTCTCCATGGACGTCTACCGTGGCGGCACCGCAGTAACTCCGGCTCCCGCCATCGGCGTGGAACTGGCGTTGGTCAAGATGACCTGGGACGCAGTTGCTGGCACCTACGGCGTTGGTGATGTGGTGGCAACCCAGACGTTCCAGCTCGCAGCTTCCGAAACGGCTAGGACGGATCGCGTTGATTGGACGTGGAGCAACCCAGCGACGGCGCCAGTAGTTGCTCTGAACACGGACAACCCTGCGAACGCCAACCTGGGCGGCATGTGGATCGCAGCTCGTTTCCTCGGTGACACGGACGCACTGCTGGGCAACAACGGCCCAATCACCGGGTTTAATCCAGCGTACGGCGGATCGTTTAACAGTTTCGTCATGGACAATGGCACTGGCGTGCTCGCCACCTATACCTTCAACCCGCCGTACACATGGACCCCCGCCGCGACGGGCGTCGCTGTGTTCTACAACCGTCCGTCGCGCTTCATGGTTGAAGCACTCGGCGTGGTTGGTCCGAACGTTCCGCCACCTCCGGCCTGCCCTGCTGACTTGAACCACGACAACGTGGTCAACGGTGCCGACCTTGGTCTGATGCTCGGCTCTTGGGGCCCATGCCCATCCGGTCCGTGCGCTGCTGACTTGAACCTCGACGGCGTGGTCAACGGTGCCGACCTTGGTCTGATGCTCGGTTCTTGGGGCAACTGCCCAGTCTGACCGAAGCGCTCCATCTCACTGCTACTACCAGTTCGCTGCTCGAGGACACCCCTCGAGCAGCGAACTTCTTTCATGGGCAGAGCAGGCACATCACCCGGGTTCGCTTCTATCCTCCGCACCGTGCCAGACCAACCCGCAGCGCGTTCCTCAACGAGCACTCCAAATCGCCACCAACATCGCCGTGATTGGAAGCGCTGGGCGCTGCTGTCCCTGTACATCGCTGCATACGGAGGATTCATTGGCGTAGCAGTGGCTGCCCCCGCGCTCTTGGCGACCGCCGTCATTGGCGGCATCAATCTTGCAGTGGTGTGGGGGTTTGCACTCATCGTGCTGGCCTTCGTCATTGCGCTGGCTGCACTTCGCCTTCCGGAGCAAGCCTGACATGCTGGCAAACAACACACCCACGGACTGGGTATCGGTAGGTGTCTTCGCCGCCTTCACGGTGGCCGTACTGGTACTGAGCTCACTGCTTGGCCGCCGCGCATCAAGTGCCAAGGGCTACTTTGCAGCGCACGGACAGATCGGTTGGTTTGTGAATGGCATTGCGTTTGCGGGCGACTATCTCTCCGCCGCCAGTTTCCTGGGTATCTGCGGACTGATTGCATTCTGGGGCTATGACGGATTCCTCTACTCCATCGGATACCTGGCTGGATGGATCGTGGCGCTACTGGTGGTTGCAGAACCGATTCGTCGGCTTGGTAAGTACACGTTTGCAGATGCACTCAATGCACGATTCGGCTCACGCCTAGTCACGCTTGCTGCAGCTGTGAGCACGCTACTGGTCAGCCTCTTCTATCTCATTCCGCAGATGGTGGGGGCGGGCGCACTCATCAAACCATTGCTGGGGCTGCCATCATGGGTGGGGGTTGGACTGGTGGGCGTGGTGGTGACGGTGATCGTGACTACCGCCGGAATGGTCAGTACCACGTGGGTGCAGTTCATCAAGGGCGGACTCTTACTTTCTTTGTGCGCCATTCTTGCTGCACTGATTCTGGGGCGCGGATTTGAAGTGCGCGCGTCAGGACCGGCGCGCGAGGCACCAGCGCGCAACGTTGGATCCGTGGTTGCACTGCCCGCGTGGGCAGTCATGGAAGGTCCACCGGGCGCAGCGGCAAACTTCGCAGTGGATCCGGATGGACTGGTACGCACCGAAGGTGCGCGCACTGGTCCACTCGGCCCGATCGACTTCCTACGGGTCTTCTCCGCAAGCGACATTGCAGCGTGGCGCACTATCAGTGCCAAGGATGAAACCGGCGCCGTGCACAGCATGGCTACACCCGAGACGATCCATGGTGATGTGCTGCTTCAGCCGGGAAACAGCCCCGCATTTAGAGGTTTGCGTTCTGGCAGCGTGATGGACCGCGTTGACTTTGTCTCACTGATGCTGGCGCTCTTCTTGGGGACGGCCAGCCTGCCGCACATCTTGATCCGTTACTACACCGTGTCCGATGTGCGCAGCGCGCGGCTCAGCACGGTGGTGGGCATTGGCGCCATCGGATCGTTTTATATTCTGACGCTGTACTTGGGTCTTGGTGCGATGACTGGTGGCGCGCTGGACACCTCCGACAGCAATATGTCGGCGCCACTCTTGGCGCGCAGCTTTGGCAGCGTGCTCTTTGCGCTGATTTCCAGCGTGGCGTTCTTCACCGTGCTGGGAACGGTCAGCGGGTTGGTGCTCGCAGGGAGCGGCGCGGTCGCGCGTGACTTGGTCATCACCGTGCTCGGCCGCACGCCGGATGATCACGCGCAGGTACGCATCGCGCGTATTGCAGCGTTGGCGCTGGGCACGTGCGCCATGATTCTTGGATTGCTATTCAAAGACCTCAATGCCTCGTTCCTGGTGGGATGGGCATTCAACATTGCAGCCAGCGCCAACTTGCCAGCGCTGTTGATGGCGCTGTTCTGGAAGCGCGCCACCAAGGAGGGGATTGCCACCGCCATCATTGTGGGGCTGTCCTCTAGCTTGGTGTGGGTGCTGCTTTCCAAGGATGCGTTTGAGAAGGTCTACGGTCTTCCTGGCGCCGATGCGTGGATGCCGTTTAGTCAGCCCGCGTTGGTCACCATCCCGTTGGGCGCGGTAGCCGGCATCTTGGTGTCACTGGCAACGCGGCCGCGAACGCAGCCCGTCTGAGGCAGTCGGCCTGATGGACTCGGCCTGATGGACTCGGCCTGACGCACTACGCACATGAAACAGCATCTCAATGAAACAGCATCTCAATGAAACAGGGGCGACCAAGATGGTCGCCCCTGTTGTGTTTCCGTGAGTTCCGCAGTTCTCTTAGCGGCGCTTGCGCGAACCACCGATGAGACCGGCGACTCCGATGAGCGCTACTGCGCCTGGTGCTGGCACTGCGAAGTAGAGGTTGTCAACGGTGGCAAAGTTGGTGCCAGCGGGCAAGTTGCCTGCCACCGAGACGGAGATGCTGGAGATAGCAGCACCGGTTGAGTAGAACCCAACGAAGTCAGCGGCGGTTGCTGCGTAGCCGACGTAGGCCGAACCGTCAGCAAGCTGCACGCCAATGATGGCTGGGAGGATGGCGAAGCCGGCGTCAGTCGCGAAGAAGTTGCCGGCAACTCCCTGCACGCTTGGCGACAAGTTGAACGTGAGGAGCGCTTCAGCACTGTTGGTGGACATGTAGCCCAAACCTGCATAGAGGTTTCCCGGCGCACTGGCTGTCCATTGGATCCCGCCGGCATTGCCGGTGAGGCCGTTGGCATAGTAGCCGTTGTACGCGTTGAAAGTCTCGGTTGCAATGGATGCACCCTGGCCGACTGAGAAGCCGTTCCAAAGTGTGGCGTTGGAGAAGGTGACCATGGCAGCAGAGGCGGCCTGGGTCATCACTACGGACATTGCCGCAGCTGAGAGAGCGATTCGAATTGACATTGAGGAAACTCCGAAGAAGGGAACCGAACGGGAACTGCTGACGGAAACACAAATTAGAAACCACGTAAATCCAAAGAGGAATCACGTGTTTGCACATCCGGGAAGACGTACACCTTTCCAACATTTGCACACCGACACAGGAACTATGCCCCGACATCGGATCGATGCAAGCAATGGCGAGGAAATTATTTGGGATAACGCATAAACGTTGATTCAGTTTCTGGCGCGAAAGAAACCCCGCCCAGCGCGTGAGCGCTGGGCGGGGATGTGCCTGTAGTGCCTAATAACTATTCCTAGACCCGATCAGGCCCGACGATCCCGGCGCCGAGCAACCACCCCGGCGAGTCCGATCAGCGCTACGGCACCAGGTGCCGGCACTGCTGCAAAGTAGAGGTTGTCCGCGGTGGCATAGATGGGGTCACCACTGCTCGGGTAATTTGACGCCGAAACTGAGAGGCTCGAGATGGTGGCGCCCGACGAGTAAAAGCCAATGAAATCCGAAGGTCCGTTTGAGTTGCCGATGTACATGGTGCCATCGGACAGGGTCACCGTGATGGTGGTCGGGACAGCGGCGAAACTGGAGTTGGTTCCGTAGAGGTTGCCCCCGATGCCGTTCACGCCGGGTGCAAAGGCGAAGCTGAGCGCGTTCGAGGCGTTGGCGGTGGTCACCAAGCCCGCCAATGCGTCAACGCCGCCAATGGCGTTGGCGGTCCAAGAAATACCGGCGGTTGAGCCGGCAATACCGGATCCGTAAAAACCGCTCGAAACGGTGCTGAAGTTCTCGGTGCTGATGGACGCTCCAAGGTTCGTGGAATAGGCGGCCCAGGCAGCGGCATCAACGGTGTAGAACATCGATGACACGCCCGCAGTGGCGTAGGCGGCAGGGGTCAAAGCGATAACGGATGCGATAAGGGCGCGGGAAGACATGAGTAAGGCTCCAGAAAGGAACAGGGAACAGGAACAGGCAAGACTTCAAGCACAGTGCTGGGGGAGCAACACCGGCGGTGACTCATGGATCCGCTCAAGCCGGATTCATGCCCTGACCACTTTCTCCAAATACGAGAACGAGAATGGCGGGTGCCACCCATCACGCTGGTGCGAAAGGAAATCAACTTTGTTTAGGTACTGATAAATAAGGTCGAAAGAGCCTTGATTCGATGTTTGGTGCAACGATCCACAGCAACTATCTCCAGAGCCAAGAGGAATTTCCGCTTCCCCGGCGCTGCATGGACCGGCGGCGCGACCGCGGCGGGGCTCGTAAAGTGCTCGGATGACCCTGAACCACGCTCAGCCGCGCATCCGATTCGCCACACTCACCGCCGCAGCGCTTGGAATGGCGACTCTGTCGCTTGGAATGGCAGTCGCCCCCAGCCGGACGGCAGATCCGGCAACCATCACGCTCGATCCGGTGCATTCCGTGGCGCTGTTCCGCATCCAACACTTGGAGGCGGGACTGTTCTGGGGGCGATTCAATGCCCTTGAAGGCACGGTGAAGTGGACGATGGAACCGACCGCGGCTCCTACCTTTGACATTTCAGCCAAGATCGCCAACGCCGATACGGGCAGCGAGAAGCTTGATGGCAATCTGCAGGGACCCAATTTCTTCAACGCCAAGGAGTTCCCCACCATCACCTTCAAGTCAACCGGCGCCACTGCTGCCGGCGACCGACACTGGATGGTGAAGGGTGATCTCACCCTCCACGGTGTGACCAAACCCGTTGAGGTGGACTGCGTGGCGACCGGCATTGGCACCGGCCCGGCGGGTACCAAGGTGGGGTTTGAATGCAACCTCACGCTCAAGCGCAGTGACTTTGGCATGAAGTGGGGCATTGAGAAACCAGCCAAGGCGCTTGGCGATGAAGTGAAACTGATCATTGCGCTTGAGGGCGATGCCGTTGGCGGAACGGCGCAGTGAATTACCTGGTCAGCGTGGTGCTACTACCAATACTGGTGGGTAGTGGCGTTGCGGGTGCTGCACTTCTTGGCCCGCTGCGCCAACGAGCGGCCCTCGTTGAATGCTGCGTGGCATCCGGGCTAGCGATTGCATTTCTCATCTCGTTTGTGCACGAAGTCGATCCGACGGCACTACTTCGGCAACTGCCCGTTGAATTGAAATATAATGACGCGCCGTTTGAACGCTGGCACCAGCTTGGGTTGGTTGCATTGCTGTTGGCGATTGTGTCGCCGACGCTGGCGCTGCTGACGGCCGCACTGCCGGCACAACGCAAAGCGATAGTGATGACCACCACACTGCTCGCTGCGTGCGGCGTGGCGGCGTTGGTTGCATTTCCTGGGGCGAGTAATGGCAGCCGCGCATTGTTCGCTGTGGTGTGCGCCCTGTCATCCGGCGCGATCGCCATGTGTGGGCTTCGCACTGCAATGTGTGCGCTAGCGGTGTCTTGCTTCGGCATGGCCGTGTGCGCGGTGCTGACGGGATTCCCCTCGCTTGCCATCATGTGTGTGGCGGTAGCGGGGACTGCTGGAAGTATTGCCTTGGTTGCGTGCTGGAGACGGAGTCCACGTATGCATTCCGTGGCTGGCGCAATCTCCGTGGTGTGCGGCATATTGGTGGGAACCGTGGCGGCGTGCGGCGAGGCATACGCCAGCGGTAACTTGCCACACTGGACGTGGAACGCGCTGGCAGTGGGCGTGCCAGTTGCAGGCGCCCTGCTCTATCGAACGACCACTTCCTCCACACCGTCATGAACTCCAACTTGCACGTACCACCGCCGCTTGATGTTCCAGTACCAGTGCGTCATCGCGTCATTCACCACGTGTTTGGCGTGGCGTGGCGAACACCGCTGGGATTCTTGTGGCTGGTGCTCACTGCGTGGTGCACCATGGCGATTGGATACGCCCCCGATGGACCGTCTGCCGTCACGTGGTCCATGGGTGCTGCATGTGCGCTGGCGTGCGGGGCGCTGGCAGCTGGACCACTGCCAACATTCGCGCGCGCACGGGCGGTTCGATGGATGGGGTTGGCCGTCTTGTGGGGTTCCGTGGTCACGTGGTTCTGGCTCGTTCCTGCACCAGCACACGCGGACTGGCAACCGGACGTGCAGGACACCGCTACGTTTGCAGTGACTGGCGACGAAGTCACCGTGTCGGGTATTCGAAACTTCCGCTACCGCAGCAGTGACACCGACTGCGAAGAAGTCTGGGTGGAGCGCACCTATGACCTGTCACAACTGCGAACGGTTGACTTGTTCTTTTCGTTCTGGGGGCCGCAGCGCATTTGTCACAACTTTGTCAGTTTCGGCTTTGAGCGCGCCGATGGAACCATGATGTACTTGGCCGCCTCGATTGAAGCGCGCAAGCGCGTTGGCCAGCAATACTCCGCGGTGGGTGGATTATTTCGGCAATACACGCTGATCTATGTATGGGCGGATGAGCGAGATGTTGTCCGCGTGCGCACAAACTTTCGTGGCGAAACGGTGCGCCGCTATCGGATTGAGTGCACACCAGAGAACGCGCGCATCTTGTTCGAGCGGTACGCGTTGCATTCGATTGAAGTAGTGCATGCACCGCGTTGGTACAACGCCGTCACGCAGAGTTGCGGCGTGGACATACTGCGCACTGCGCTTGGTCAGCGCATTCCGCTGTTCCCGTCACCACGTTTGCTACTGAACGGAACGTGGGAACAACAGGCATGGGACGACGGATGGGTCAGGTCTGCCGCAAGCTTTGCGGAAGCGAAACAGCAGGCTGATATCACTGAAGACGCCAAGCATGCTGGGATGGATGACTTCTCGCAGGCGATTCGCAAGCGGGATGTTTCGCTGCAGATTCGCGAGGGTGACGATGCGGGTGAAGAAGTAGAGCCGTAGCGGCGCAGTCACGCGGTGCAGGGAGGAAACGCGTTGTGCTCAATCATCGCGGGGGCGCGGGGGCGGGAGCTGGCGTTGCAGATGGAGTTACAGCTGGAGTTGCTGCCGGGGTTACAGGGGGGGTTGCAGCGGCAGGCGCTGGGCGCGGCTTGGTGGGCTCGGGACCGGGGGTTCCGGTACGGAATTTCTGCAGCGACTGTTCGTACTGCTCGCGGGTCTTCTGGTCTTTCTCAAGCTTCACGGCGCGTTCGGCGTTCTCAATGGCTTTCTCGCGGTTGCCCTTGGAGAACCAGGCGAGGCCCAACGTATCGGCGGCGCGCGCATCTTCACCCTTGGCCAATGTGTCGGCCGTCACTGCCAGTTCCATGGCGAAATCAATATCGCGTCGCTTGGCATAAGGGGAATTCAGAATCGCCCGCGCCAAGGAGCGCGTGGTGAGCATGTCTTGCGCGTAATCCTTAGCAATGCGGCGGCCGAATTCATAACCGGCGTCAGGCATATCGCCAAGACCAATCATGATGACGAAACGCTGCGCGTCGTACTGACCAGCGCGTTCTGGAATCACTGCGCGTACGGCGTCAAGCGCTGCAAACATGGGCGTCCAATCGCCGGTCTTGTCACACTCACGTGCCACGCGGTCTAAGAGATCTTTGCCGCGCGACACAGTGGAATCAGTGATTGCCGCGGCACGGACCGTTTCCGGATCCCACGTTCCAGCAACCACCTTGGCGATCGGCTCCTCCGCCTCCTTGGGATGGCCAAACCACTGCACGATGCCGTTCTTAATTACAAAGAAGCGTGGATTGAAGTTGCGAAAGGTGCCATTCTGCAAGGTGATCATGGCTGATCGATCCGGATCAGAGACCACTGAATACGGCACTTCATTGAGCTTCCCGGGTTGGTCAAGCCATGCCTTGACAACGGGCGCTTCCTCATCAGTAATGGCAATGAACTCCGCGCCCTGCGCTCCGTAGGTGCGAGCCAAGCGAGTGATCAGTTCTGCAAATTCCTTGCAGTGCGAGCACGACGTACTGAAGAACTCAAAGACGTACACCTTGCCCGGCGTGAATGAAGTGATCGGCGTGCCCTTGACCCATGACGCAAATGACGGAAACGAAACACGAGCGCCAGGCTGAATGGGTGGATTGACGCGCGCAAAGGTGATGGGGCGCTGCACGGGCGGTGCTACGGGTGCGGCAGGCGTTGCGACCTTCGTCGCTGGCGGCGACACGGTCGGACGATCGGCGAGCGCAAGCTCTTCTACTGAGTCAACGGTTGTCGGTGGTGCCACTGCACCGGGTGCCGACTTCATCACGTGACCAAGCACAGTGAGCGAAACCGGTTCCGCACCCTCCACCACAAAGGTGACGGACTTCATCAGTGATTCGTCCTGCGTCGCCGGAGCATTCACAGTGACGAGTGCCTCAGCGGTTCCACCGGCGGGAATGGGATCCGGAGGGAACGTGGAGGTTGTGCATCCGCAGTTGGCGATCGCGGCGGTGATTCGAATGGTTCGTGCAGAAATGTTCCGAAGCGTGACTGCGACTGTCTTGGGTGCTTCGGCTGTGAGTTCGCCCATCTGCAGCGTGGCCGGCTCGAAGGCAATGACGGGAGCGGCGGGCGCGGGCGCGAGGGTTCGTGTTGGCAGAAATCCGCGGGCCACCATCATGGCGCCGGCTGCAATTCCAAGCAGAGAGACCGTTATCAACAGTGGACGGGCAGTGGATCCGGGGCGCAGAATCATGGTTGAAAGGGTATCGTCACGTCATGCTTCAAGCACCACTTTCCATTTCCGCGTCGCTCCTACTGACCGCATCCCTGGCGCTGACTTACGCCCACCCCCCCACTGCTGATGACACGGCGCCCGGAACCGCCCAAGACACCAGTGTCCAAGGAGTCCCGAGGATTCCGATGGTGACGCGGACCCAGGCTCCCGGCGCCGCAGAGGCCCCCAAGGCTGTGGACGTGATCGACGCCAAGGCAAAGGCGATCCATGACCGCGGCGTTGAGACCGTCAAGAAGTTGAAGGGCATCGAAATGATCGCTGAGATGAAGGTCGCGAGCGTGGACCCAAGCATGTTGCCACCGGGGCTTGATGGCAAGTCGCGCGTGGTGCTTGACTTTAAGAATGACGGTGGCGGACCCGCTCCGTTCGGTCGCTTTGTGCTGGAGTCCTTGAAGGATGGCAAGCCGCAGATGCGCTTTGCGTTCGATGGCAAGGGCGCCGTCATGATTGACGAGGCCAAGAAGAGTTACACCGTCTCTGATGCACAGTGGTTCCAGATGCTCGGCCAGCGCGCCGCGGCACTGCCGCAGTGGTACATCGAGAACCGCATGGACATGGCCGCGATGGGTGGAAGCCCGGAGGACATGCCGCAGATGGTTGCCGTAACCATCGTCGGCGAAGAGACCTTGGATGGCACCCCGTGCGATGTGGTGAAGGTGGTGCGCAGCATGAAGCTTGAAGGCATGGAAGATGATGACGGCAAGCCGCTTCCAGCGAGTGAGATGCGCATCACTGAAACAATCGCGTTCGCACGCACGGATGGACTGCCACGCCGCGTTGCAAGTGCAACGGAAATCCCCGGCGAAGAAGCCATGTCCGGTATGAACACCACTGCCACGTTCAGCGGTGTCAAGGCTGACCCAACCATGGACGAGAAGACCTTCTCGACCGCTACTCCTGCGGGCTACAAGAAGCAGGAAATGGCTGCAGAGTCTGAACAACGCGGGCCAGAGATGAAGGTCAAGGCCGGCGATCCCGCCTTGGACTTCAAGCTCATGGACCTTGCTGGCAAGGAAGTAACGCTTGCATCACTCAAGGGCAAGGTTGTGCTGCTGGACTTCTGGGCCACCTGGTGCGGACCCTGCAAGCAGGCCATGCCTTCTATTCAGAAGATCAGCGAGGACTACAAGGGTAAGGATGTGGTGATCTTGGGTGTGAACACTTGGGAGAAGAAGGAAGGCGCTGGCAAGAAGTACATGACCGACAAGGGCTTCACCTACGGGTGCCTCTTGGCGGGTGATGACTTGGCGGTTGCCTACGGCATCTCTGGCATTCCCACCCTGATTGTGATTGGTAAGGATGGCAAGATTGAGAAGATCGAAGTGGGCTTTGGACCAGAAGGTGATAAGGGTCTGCGCGCAGCGATTGAAGCTGGGTTGGCTAAGTAAGTAGTTCACTGCAAGTAACAAACACGGCGCCCTCCGCAGTGATGCGGAGGGCGCCTTTCATTTGGGTGCTTCATTCACAGCGCGCGGTACGGCGCCTATCGCACGCGGGATCAAGTCAGAAAGCCGGCTGCGCTTGGCGCTTCTCAATCCACTTGATGGCATCGGCCGACGGCAGCGGGCGCGACCACCAGTAACCCTGCCCTTGCTGGCAGCCCATGACGCGGAGCAAGTCTGCTTGTGCTTGCGTCTCCACGCCTTCAGCGGTGACGCGCATTCCGCACGCAGCGGCCATACGAAGTGCAGCCTCGCACAGCGCGGTGCCGGCACCATTGTCGCCGAGGCATTGCGTGAAACTGCGGTCAATCTTTACCACGTCAAACGGAACGCTCTGCAGGAGGCGGAGTGAAGCGTAGCCGGTACCGAAGTCATCAAGTGCGAGGAGAAATCCCATCGCCTTCAGTTCCAGCAGCGCGCCGCGCGCGGGACCATCGCCGTCAAGCCATTGACTCTCAGTGATTTCCAGGCACAGGCGACTGGGTGCAACGCCGTACTCAGCAGCGGCGGCAGCGGCGGCCTTCGGGAATCCGTCGCGCATCAACTGGCGAAGCGAGACATTGACATTGGCTGTCAGGCCGTCAAGTTGCGAACCAGAAGACGCCAAGAGTTGGCAAGTGGAACGGAGCACACTCATTCCGAGGGTATCGATCAGCGAACTCTCTTCGGCAATCGGAATGAAGACCGACGGCATGATCACGCCTGATGGCGTGTCCGCTAGGCGGGCAAGCATTTCAAACCCGACCGGCGCGCCGGTGGCGAGGTCGATGATCGGCTGAACGTGCGTAAATACTTTGTTGGCGGCAATGGCATCGGCGAGGACGCGCGCAACGCGACGGCGCTCGTCGGCAAGCTGACGATCTTCGGCGCTAAACGCCACCCACCGATCACGGCCGCGATCTTTGGCCGCGATGCACGCTTGTTCAGCCTGGTAAAGGGCGGCCTCAAAGTCGGTGGTGTGCGGATCCCACTCAACAATGCCGGCTGAAACCGAAAGCCGAATGGGGAGACCGTCAGCAATGAATGGCTCCTCAAATGATGCAATCAACCGACTGAATCGCGCGTGCATGGCCTCATTGTTGGCGGGGGTAATCAGGACAAATTGATCGCCACCGAAACGAATTGGCAGGTCACCAACACCAGTGACCTCGGCAATGCGCGCGCCCACGTCCTGCAGGAGCAGATCCGCGACGCGGTGACCGAGGTTCTCGTTGTGCATCTTGAAATGGTCAAGATCAACAATGGCGATGCAGCGCGGCGTTGTGGTTGGATCGGCGACCAGGCGTGCAACCTCACGCTCAAGCTTGCGACGATTACCAAGATTAGTGAGACTGTCGTGCGTGGTCTGATGATCGCGATCAGCATCGAAGCGATGCCGTTCAATGGCAACGGCAGCCAAGTGGACGAAGTGGTCAACAAACGACAAGTCTTCCGTAGTCGGTGCACGGCAATCGCCGTAGTACATGCCGAACACGCCCAAGAGGCGGCCGTCGCTACCCATGATCGGCGAGGACCACGCCGACTGAATTCCGTAGGAGGCCGCAAATTCCCGGAACGCGCCCCAGAGTGGATCGACGCGGACGTCTTCACTGATGACGCGCTCGCGGCGGAATGCGGCGGTTCCACAACTGCCGGTGGCGGGACCAGGCACCATTCCATCGACTGCGGCAGCGAACGTGGCGGGCAGGCGACCGTATCCACCCTTGCGCAACGACTGCGTTGCTTCGTCGTACACCAAGATGGAAGCCATCATGGTTGGAATGGACGTTTCGGAGTAGCGCGAAATGGCGGTGAGCGTGTCAAAGAGCGGCGCAGCACGCGCGACTTGTTCAAGCACCTGCTGCTGAGCGGCAAGGAGTAGCTCTGGGGAGAGCCGACCAATCGTTTGAGCGGTTGATTTCATACAGCGAAATTTACTTGCATTGCGGCGGATGTACAGATAAATGCATGAAAATGCATACATTGGTGTATGTAGCCACCGGCGTTCCACGTACGTGCGGTCACCAAAAGACCTGTTGTCCATCAACCACTGTGAAGGGGCGCTCCAAACCACGTCCGTCGGCGGCGCGTAACCAGCACAGCGCACCCGAAGGAACGCCTGCAAACGAAACGTTGGTGGAAGTATCCGCCATGGCGGTGCGCTTGCCGATGGATTTCCATCCTGCGGGCGCTGTCCATGAGAGCAACTCATATTCAACGCCGGGGCGCACCGCTACGCGCGTCTTGATGCGTTGCGTGTCCGGATCCGGGGTTGCAGGGATAGTGACTGACGCTTCCAACGTGAGCGATGCATCGGCAGTGCTTGGGGAATCGGGGATCACGTGCATGCGTCCGCCGTCGTCCACCGTGAATGGCGCGCCGGCCGGAGCAACCATGGTGCCGTTACTCCAGACCGGGAGGTAGAGAATTCCACGACCCATGTCATTAAAGATGGCGCGACCGTTCATGCATTGGCTCCACTCAATGGGGCGCCATTCACCGCCGTTGAAAACCGCGAGGTAGACAAACTTGGCGGGCATGCCCTCTGGTGGCGCCAAGGTAATTCCAGTGGCTGCTGGTGCGCTTGGAAATTCATCCAGCTGAATGTCAGTCACCGGTTCGTATTGCGCAGTGACATCGCGGATGGTGCTGGACTTCAAGAAGCCGGGCACCTTGTCGGATTCACTCTTGCGTGTACCAAGCGAATCAGCCTGCGCGGAGAAAGTCTTTCGATACACCTTCGCGGCGCGGTTGGAGAGACCGGCAGTGCCCTGCCCGTTGGCATCAACCGCTACTTCCCATGCGTGGTTGTTGTCGCGGTTGGCCCACCATGGCGTGAAGTCACTCGCCACCATCGCGCCGGAAGCGCGCGCAGCGAAGGTAATCATGTTGGTGATGTCTTCGCAACGACCAAGCTTGGTGCGGCACATATCTGCGTACGACTGATCGGTGGGATGCATGTAGTAGCGGTCGCTAAATGGAACCCATGCGTGACCCGCGTCGATGGCGGACTTTGTCACTTGCGCAAGCGTTGGATTTGGTCCGAGCGGCGCAAGATCCGGTGCGATGCGTGCTCGAGCGGCGGCGCGCCAGCCCGGGGAGAGCGGTTCGTTGGATGCTCGGTATGGCAACACGGATTCAAGAAACACTTCAAAGCGCACGTCGCGCATCCACGGATCGTTGCGCCACGCTGTGAATGCCTGATCGAGATTCTCACAGAGAAATGCGCACGAAATATGCTCAAGGTCGGCGTCGAAGCGGCGCATCTTGAAGTCAACCGATCCGTGTTCCTTCTCGATGGCGTCAAGCGCTGACTGCGCTGCGTCGAGCGTTGGGTAGTGATCAATATCAAACGGAATGTCGTTGCCTTTGGCGTCCTGCAATGTAAAGGACACAAACCCGTGGCCACGCATGTTGGATACGAGCCAGCGCGCGGCGATGCATTTTTCTGCGTCCGGCGCAACGCCTGCGGCGGGATGTTCATAGGTGGCAAGGAAGCATTCGATCGCTGCGGCGTTGCTTCCGGCCGCGGTCAACGATGCTTGCACCACGGACTGCTGCGGATTCAGTGGTGTGTCGAACGCGCCAGAGCGCATCGGCCCGCATGCTTGCATGAGCAGAGTGACTGCTATGCCAACCATGAATAGAAGCGCGCACATCCGCACTGTCCACGGGCTGGTTGCATGCAGTGGCGTGGTGGCGTGAGAACCGTCGGCTGCGACACGTCGAGGGTGCAAGTGCATACGTTCAGCGTATCGGCAGCGACCAACGAATCGGCGCCCCACTCACCCGCCGCGCTTTGATTCCAGTTCCTGCCAGCGCGCGTAGAGCGTGGTGACCGCCAGTTGCGCCACTTCAAGCGCTTGGCAGGCAGCGGCCATCTTGGCGTGGTTGGCAGCGATGCCGGGTTCGCCGACGCGGGCTTCGGCCAGTGCGTGCGCGCGCTCGGCGGCTTCAACGGCGGCTTCCATGCCGTCAAACTCGCGCTGCTCCTTGAAGTTCAGACGGCGGCGTTGGCTGGATGCGTCCGCGGCGGATGACTGCGCTGCGGGGGCAGTGCTACGCGCGGCGCGGTCGCGTTCTTGCACGCTGCGTTCGGCGCGTTCGAGTGATGCGAGCGCCTGATCAAGGCTGGCAACCACGGAAACCGATGCGTCGGGGGCGCCGATCACTGCAATGGTCTTGGCCAATCGCTTGAGCATGGTGCGGTCATGGGTGACCAACAGCACGGCGCCTGGGAATGATTCGACGGCTTCTTCAAGCACTTCAAGCGTGGGGATATCAAGATCGTTGGTGGGTTCGTCAAGCACCAAGATGTCTGCGGGCTCAAGCATCATGGCGGCAATGTGCGCGCGTGCGCGTTCGCCGCCAGAGAGTGTGCCGATGGTCTGCAACAGTTGCGCGTCCTTGAACAGGAAGCGTCGGCTCCACGCAGTGATGTGCATGGGGCGACCTTGGAAATCAACAACATCGCCATGCGGGCAGATGGCATCGCGGAGCAATGTGTCGGGCGGAATGTCCGTGCGCTGCTGGCGCAAGATCACAATGCGCGGCTTTGGATCGGCAAAGCGCACGGTGCCGGCATCGGCGGCAAGGTCGCCGCAGAGGATGCGCAGCAGCGTGGTCTTGCCGCTGCCGTTGGGGCCCATGAGTCCAAGGCGGTCACCTGGGATGAGTTCCAAGTCAAGATCGCGGAAGAGTGTTCGTCCCTCAAAGCCCTTGGAAATACCGGTGGCATGCACCAAGCGACGCGTGCGACGACCGCTCGCGGTGAAGTCCACGCGCGCGCCACCAGCACCAGCGGCGGCGTTGCGTTCAGCGATGGCGCCAAGTTCCTCGCGGCGTTCCGCGCTGTCTTCAATGCGACCCTTTGCCTTGGTGCGCCGCGCCTGTGCGCCGCGACCGAGCCAGGCGTCGTCGATGCGCACTTCGTTGGCAAGCACGGCTTCGGCGCGCGCTTGCCCTTCTAAGAATTCACCGCGGCGGCGGAGGAACTCGGAGTAGTTGCCTTCGGCGGCAAGCGTGCCCTGCGGATACGCGCGGCTCAGTTCCACCACGCGCGTAGCGACGCGCTCAAGAAATGCGCGGTCATGGGTGATGAAGACGCAGGCGCCGGCACGAATGTCGTTGGAAGCGCGCGAAAGAAACTGTTCAAGCCAGCGGATGCCTTCAACGTCCAGGTGGTTGGTTGGTTCATCCAAGAGCAAGAGATCCGGCGTGCCGCCCGCTTCGGCAAGTCCGCAGGCGATGGAGAGGCGCTTCTTCCAACCGCCAGAGAGGCGCTCCACGGGTTCGTCCATGCGTGCTTCGGGGAATCCGAGTTTGCCAAGGATCATGCTGCCAAGCACTTCGGCTTCGTGATGATCGCCGTGCACGGACGCGGCCTTCATAGCGGCGGCGGTGGCGGCCATGCGCGGCGTGAGGCCGTCGTCAAAGTCATCACGCTGCGGGACGTAGACGATCACTGCGCCGCGCTGCGTGCGCACGATGCCTTCGTCTGGCTCTTCCGCGCCGGCAAGCATGCGCAGGAGCGTGGACTTGCCCGCGCCGTTGGGGCCGATGAAACCCACGCGGTCGCCGGCGGCCACGCTGATACTGACTCCGTGAAAGAGTTCGCGCAGGCCGTGGGACTTGGAAAGATCAGTGGCGACGAGGAGCATGGGGAGCGGCACGCGCTGGGTGCCGGGGTGGGGATCATAGGTGGAGGCGCAAAGCACCACCGCGCGCCTCTGAACGGGGCGCGCGGCGGAGAGTGAGACGAAGGAGAGCGAAGCGAGGATTAGCGACGACGGCGTGAGCCAACGAGGCCAGCGACGCCGAGGAGCGCGATGGCGCCGGGGGCGGGGACCTGAAAGATCTTGGTGTCGGTGCCGAAGGAGGCCTCGGTGCTCGAGCCAGTGCGGTAGCCGGTGCTGCCCACAAAGCTCACGGTGCTGCCAGGTTGGACGGATGACACGGTAAATACAAAGTGAGCAACACGCACCACAAATTGTGAGTCTTGGCCGAACCACTGTTTGCCTTGGATCGCTGATAGCGCGACCGCGCCACCTTCCGGGCCGAGCGGTGTGGTGGAATACCAACCGGCATTGGTTGGAATGCTGGTGGCGTTGAAGGTGTTGTAGTTTGAGAAACTGGGATCAGCCGCGGTGGTGGTGCCGGCGTATCGAACGCCCTCATGCACCGTGTCGCCGATGGTCACGAAGCTGTCGGTGGAAGTGTCGGTTGATGTGAACGCGCCGGGCGCCCAGCGGCTCGTTGACATGCCGGGGGCTTGATAGAAGCTGGTGCCCTGCGCTGCAATATTCATATCAAAGACGTTCAGAACATGATCGGCCGCGGAGTCGAAGCCGGCAAAGACATCCATGTAGATGTAGGTGGCATCGGAGGACATGGCCGCGGTCCAACCGGTGAAGCTGGCGGAGGCAGACGAGGCGAACAGTGCGGGGGCTGCCAACAACGCGGCAGCGGCAGTAGTAGTAGCAGTCGTGTTTGAAATGTTCATGACGATGTGAATCCTGAAAGATTGAATTCGCGTGAAGAGAATCAGTTGATGCACGTTCAGAATCTAGGACCGAAACAAACCACGCGCACACTATAAGAACGAGAACGGCGGGCGCGAACCATCACGCGGTGTGTGAATATTCACGGAATTGTGCGCGGTGTAGCACGTGTGTGTGGCGTGTATGCAGGCGATGAAACACCGCCGCGCGCCTCTGAACGGGGCGCGCGGTGGGGAGTGAGACGAAAGAGATCGAAGCCGAGGCTTAGCGACGACGGCGTGAGCCGACGAGGCCAGCGACGCCGAGGAGCGCGATGGCGCCGGGGGCGGGGATGGCGTCCGCATTAAACTGGAAATTGTCCATGCGGTTATTGCCTGTCGCTGAGGTAGCGCCGGTGAAGGTGACCCGCATGTAGGCCGTTGCCGCATTATTCAAGCCGCTTGCAACTGACAACGATGAAACAACATTGGCTGGGGTTGCGCCTGCAGCAAAGCTAGCTTGAATTCCAGTGATGGTTGCCGCGGAACTCCAGTTGGTTCCATCAGTGCTGTAATCCCATTGTTGGGTTGTAAAGCCCGAGGCTGTTCGTTGCACGGCGTAGGAAACCGCCAAGTTTCCCATTCCAGTCATGCTGAATTTGAAGACCATGGACTTGCCGTTGGCTCCGAAAGTTCCGGCTGGCACACTCGCTGCGCCACCAAGAACTGCAAGGGCCGCCGGACTAGTGGTTACTGTTGACATGCTGCCAGTGGCGTTTAGGGCTGTTCCACTAAATGCGTTGATTTCTGTGTTCGTTGTTCCAGTAGCTGGCTCAAAGAAATCACTTGAGCCATTGGTTCCATTGAGATAGAGGGAACCGGTTCCGAAGTTGGCTACAAACAATTTTTGGGTAGCGGGTGCTGCAGCGATGGCCGTGCCGCCGTTAGTCGTGGTCTGAAAATCCCACTGAGCAACCATCACCGCCGCATTCGCCGCACTCGCAGCAATCATCGCGCAGGTTCCAGCGGCCAGGAGGGTCATTGTGTTCATATTCTTCATATTGAGTGTTCTTTCGATCGTTTGAGAAGTAAGGGGGACTAGGGGATTCGGGGAAAGACCTGTGTCACCTATGCAAACGAAAGGCAGAGGCTTGAACCATCATCGAAGTGCGTACTGTTGCGCTAGGAATGCGCTAAGAACGCAGTCGACTTCGTGCTCGTCAGCGACGCTTGCGCGCGCCGACGAGACCAGCGACGCCCAACAGCGCGAGTGCGCCGGGGGCGGGAACAACAGTAAAGGTGCCGGTGCTTGCGCCGGTTGATGCACTGCCGACGGATGCAGATGATCCGTCCCAGATGTTGTAGGTGTAATTCACTTCGTACGAAACGGAGTATGAGCCGTTGGTAAGGCCAGCAGCCACATTGGTGCCGCGGCTCAGAAGAGCGAGCTGCCAGAAGCGGTTGTTGCCAGCGGTGGAAGTCTGATTCAGCGTGAAGTCTGTCAGCGAAACCTGCGTCGCGCCTTGGCTGATCACCATGCGGAGCGTGGCGTTTGAGCTGTCACTCAGCCAGTTGTTGCTGCCAGCGCCACCGTCGTATGCGTAGTTCTCGAGGTACCAATTCTGTAAGAGAAGCGACTGGCCCGCGAGGGTGTCGACGCTTCCAAAGTTGTAGCCCTGAACTCTCGGGTTGTAGGCAGCGCCCACTTCGGACACGTAGGTCAGCGAATTTCCGCCTGGAAGCTGGAACGCGCCAGTGGCTTCAACCACTCCGTAGCCAGCGTGGGCTGCGGCGGTCAGCGATGCAAGGACGCACAACGATGAAATGAAGGTACGGGTCATGACTTGGCTCCAAATGGGAAGAAAAGTGATTCGAGAAAAGGGGACGGAATCCATCTGCCACCCTTATGAACGAAATCTGCAGGTGCCACCCATCACGGATTCTGAATAAATCTCCAACCGGCCGACAATTGTTGGCCCAACCGCCCGTTGCAGCGCGTGGCGGCTATCGTTAACCCCATGCCTGACACCCGCCAGCCCCCGGTTCCGCGCACTGCCTGCGTGGTCGGCGGGGGTCCGGCCGGGGCGGTTTCGGCGGCCGTGCTGGCACGCCATGGCTGGCAGGTGACCCTTCTGGAGCGGCAGCCCGCGCCCCGAACGAAGTGCTGCGGCGAATGCCTGGTGCCCCGCGCCGCGGCGTGGCTCGCGGAGCTTGGCTTGGGGGACGCGCTGGAGCAGGCACGCGCCGGTTCCACGCGGGAGGTGCGCATGTTGGACGCCCGCGCCGGGAATGCACACCCTGTATGGAGGCATGCATTCGGCGGTCAGCCCGGCGTGATCGTGCCGCGTGCGGCGTTCGATGCAGCGTTGCGCGATGGGGCCCGCCGCGCGGGGGCCGCGATCCACGCGGGGTGCGGAGCGAAACTCATCCATGCCGGTGGAGATGTCGGCGCGCAGGTGGGCGGGCGTGTTGCGGGCGGCACGCTTGCGACCAGCGCGTCGGCAGACGGCGCACTGGTCGGCGCCCCAGCGGTCGTGACCATCACTGCGCTCAACGATCCATCAGTGGCGCCGCGTGATGTGCACTTTGATCTGGTGGTGGCGGCGGACGGAGTGGGCAGCGCCATCGCGCGCGCCGCCGGACTGGCGCCCACCACAACGGGCTCGCGCGCCGGTTGGAGCTTTACGTTCGAACATTGCACTGACGACCACACGTTGGCACCAGCAGGAACCATCGAACTGATTCTCTTTGGCAGCGCGTACCTGGGCCTGGTGCGGCGTGGGCATGTGGTGCACATGGCGGCGATTGTGGAACGTGGCGATCGTTGGCCGTCGGCGCCCGCGGAGGCGCTGCGCATGATGGCCACGCGTGCGCCGCAGTTAGCGCAGTTTCTTGCGCACTATGAAGCATCGCAATCGCTGCCAGCGCTGGAAGCGGCATGCGGTCCACTGCCTTGGCAACCGCGCGCCGTCACGGCGGGTCGCGTGGCACTGGTTGGTGATGCCGCGGGCTACGCAGAGCCGTACACCGGTGAAGGAATGGGCTGGGCGATCGAAGGTGCCATGCTGCTCGGCGAGTGTTTCCGCGACGGATGGACCGCAGCAGCGGCAGCGGAATACCAACGGAGATGGCGCGCCACGGTTGGCCGCGCGCAAACACACAACTTGCGCGTGGGCATGTTGCTGCGCGGCGGACGAGTAGCGGCACACGCCACGCGCGCGGCGGTGAAACTTGCACCGTGGGCTGCGCGACGCGCCAGCGAAATAGTGGTGGGCGCGTGAGTACACCCCGTCCATTGCTGCACGCGCCGGGAGTGGCAACACCAACGTTGGTACGCGCGCAAACGGACATTGCAGCAGAACAAGCGGAGCGTCTGGGGCTTTCGTCCACTGCGCAGCAGTTCTTAGCGCGCGTGGTTGCTGGAAGTGGCATCGAACAGCGTGCCGCGGTGTTGCCGCTTGCCGATGTCCTTCATATGAGTACCGCCGAGCGCATGCATGCGTTCCACGTGCACGCGCCGCCGCTGGCTGAACGCGCTGCGCGGCAGGCGTTAGTGAACGCGGGCATCAGCGCGCAAGACATCACCGATCTGATCATCGTCACCTGCACTGGATTTCGCTCGCCGGGCGTTGGCTTGGCGCTTGCGGCGTCGATGGGCATGCGCGATTCCGTGCGGCACATGCAGGTGGGATTCATGGGCTGCTTCGGCGGCGTCACCGGACTGCGTGCTGCGGCGGGCCTTGCCTGCGCCGATCCTGAGGCGCGCGTTCTCTTGGTGTGCGTGGAACTGTGCTCGCTGCACTTTCGACCCGATGCTGATCCGCAGAACTTGGTGGCGATCACACTCTTTGCTGATGGCGCGGCGGCGGCGGTGATTTCCTGCGCGCAGTTGCCGGGCGCAGCGATGGCGGCGATCGGTGCCGGACGCAGCCGCGTGATTCCGGGCACGGAAGATCACATGACGTGGACCGTGACTGACAGCGGGTTTGCCATGACGTTGGCGCGCGAGGTTCCGGACGCAGTGGAGCAAGCGATGCGTGAGTTTGCCGGACCGGACGCGGCGGTGATCTTGCATCCGGGCGGCGCGGGCATCATTGATGCATGCGTGCGCGCCGGCGTAGTGCGCGCAGGCGAGCCGAGTGCCGAGGTGCCGCGTGCGGTGTTGCGCGAGCATGGCAACATGTCCAGCGGAACGGTGCTCTTTGTATTGGAGCGGATGTGGCGATCGGAGCGCGCGGCGGGCACGACGGTCGAGTGGTCAAGAAATCGGCCCGCGCTGCTGGCGGCGTTCGGACCAGGACTGACCGTTGACGCGGTGGAGCTCACGATGACGGCTCGCTCGGCGGGGTAGTTGCCCGACATGGATCGGGCAGGCACCGAACTTGGAGACGGTGTCGGCAGATAGGTCCGAAAATAAGTCCATTCAAACGTTTGAAATCCATTTTCAGGGGAGTATCTGGCGATGACGTCGGCTGTTTACATATTTTGTAAAGAAACCGTGATGGTCGCAGGGAATGGATTGCGTGTTACTTAGGGAAGATCGTCCTGCGTTCTTCCGCTTCGTCCTCCCTGACTGTTTCCACCACTTCCCTGACGCACTGAAGGAACACCAATGCTGAATCGCAAGACAACCGCACTGATCGCCGCCATGCTCCCCGCTGCACTTGCACCGCTCGCATCGGCCGGCTTTGTCGGCTGGACGGGATCCATGTACACGCTGAATGGCAACCTCTACCTCGACGTGTTCGCCGGAATGACCGCGACCACCGACCGCCTGCTCAATGTCTACAACGCCAACATTAGCGCGACCGGCGCATCTTTTTACCAAGCACCCGGCATGGGGACTCGTTCATGGGCACCCGGATATGAAACCTTAACTGCGATCGATAGTTTCATGACCTTGGGCGGATTTGCAGATACCGGCGATTACTACGCCGCGTCTGGAACGGCCGGCGACCCAAACTTCACAGGCTTCGCCTCCGCCACCGGAACAACCGTTCCCGCCAATGCTGGCTGGTACAACACCAACCCGACATCAACTGAAGGACTTGCTCAAGACTTGGCGTTTCTCGGTTCCACCACGCGTATCGGTGCCACCGCGCAGTACGGCGTGTGGGTCTCACACTTTGTGTTTAACGATGCAAGCGCCGGCAGTTCTGTGAGCTTCGCAGGCAGCATCGGCTTCAAGACTGCCATCACCACCGGAACCCAGTACGCCACCACCACTCAGGTGTTTGCGATCCCCGCCCCAGGTGCGATCGTGGCATTCGGAGCACTCGGCTGCCGCAGCCGACGCCGAAACGCGTAAGCAGAGGACAGTATTCACGTCGGGGGCATGGCGCTCACCATTGATGGTGCCCTGCCCCCGACGCTGATCACCGCCAGTACATGATGGTGACGGGGCCGACGGTTTCGTGTGCATCGGGCGCGGGTAGTCCAGGAGTCTGCGCCAAGCGTTCGAGTTCATGGGTTGAACCGAGTACGGCGATGGATTGTGCAGGGGCGAGCGCTTTGGTGGCCAGCACCTTGGCCGCCACGGCGGACCATGCGATCTTGCGCGATTCCTCGTGCGAAAGATTGAGTTCGTTATCAAACTCGCCGGGCGGGCCGGCAATCACTAGGTCGCGGCGGCCGGTGACCCAGGAAAGCGCGTGTGCAGGTGCTGCACTGGTCACCAACACGTTGGCTGTTCGCAATTCTTCAGCGTGGCGCTCTAAGAGCGGCCATGGATGCTTCATAGCGGTGAGCGCAGCTTCGGGATAAAGGAATGGGATGACAAGCAAGACGGGCGCGGGAGCAAGTGCCGTGCGCAGGAGCCACGTGCGCGGATCGGGGGCCTTCCAACTCCACACATCAAGTTGCGCCCACAAGAGGAGCGCGGCGCCAATGTACGTGAAGCGCAGCGACTCACCGGATTCCCACAAGACCGGAATGCCGAAGCGGCGCCCGCCGGTGATGGCGATGGTGAACGCAGCAACCGCGGCAATGCGCACCAGCGTGCGCGCAAAGAGTGCCGGGCGATCCGGCATGACCCGCTCTGAGGCACGGGCGCGGAGCAGCCCGATGGCAACCAGCACTGCGACTGGCGCAAAGAGCGGTAGCACGTAGGTGGGCAGTTTGCCGCTACTCAATGAAAGAAGTGTGATCGGTGCGATCACCCACGCGGCCATGAAGCGCATACCGCTGCGCCATTCGGTGGCATCACGCAGGCCTTTCCATGCGTTGGGCCACGCAAGTGTCCACAACATGGCGCCGATCGGGAACACCACCAAGAATTGCCACCACGGTTCGGGATGCTGATTGGAATCCGGGCTGGCAACGCGCCGGAAATGTTCGACCACGATGAAGTATTCCCAGAAGCCTGGCTCCGCACGGTGGATCATCCACGCGAACGGCGCGATGGTGACGGCGGCGGCGCCCAGCGGAATCCACGGCATGGTGAGCATGTCCTTCCAGCGCCGCTCCCATGCCAGGAACAGCAGCGCGGTGACGCCGGGAATTGCGAAGGCGAGCAGGCCTTTGGTGAGGAACGCGAATCCGGCAGCGACGCCGGCCAGCGCCAGCCACCCAGCGCGCACGCGGCCGATTGCTGTGCATGCGCAATAGAGCGCGCCCATGGAGAGCGCAACGAACGCGGCGAAGGGCGGATCAAGCAGCGCGACGGTTCCAATGATGAGCGGCGCCAGCGTGGTGGCCTGCACCATGAATGCCAGTGGGCCGTCATCGCGGCGGCCGGTGATGCGCACCGCCATCCATGCGACGACCAGTGCAACCACCAGCGTGGCGACGGCGCTCGGTAGGCGGATGGCAAATGCGTTCTGACCGAACGCGGACATGCTGACGGCGGTGAGCCAGTATCCGAGCGGAGGCTTCTCGTAATAAACGAAGCCAGCCATGCGCAGCGCCAGCCAATTGCCGGAATCCACCATCTCTGCAGGAATGATTCCGTAGCGCGGTTCGTCCGGCACGATCAATGGACGAACGGTCAATCCCGCGACGCTCAGCGCCAAGAACAAGAGTATGCCGATGATCCAGTTGCGCCGTGCATCCATGCGCTGCGAATGCTAGCCGCCGACGCAGAGCCAGCCTTCGCGGCCGGGGATGGTTCCGCGTGCAACGCGTCCGAGGTGCGGAGCGGGTTGACGGGTGAGCCAGTCGCTGAGTGGCTCGAATTGGTGCCCCGCCGCAAGCGCGCGGTCGAGGAATTGCTCGAAGAGTGCAGCTTTGGTGCCCCCTTCGCTCTCCGCGTGGATGGTGAGGACGTGCGGCGCACCGTCAGCGAGGCGGGCGAGCAGCATGTCGTTCCAGCGCTCGTCGGCGCCAGCGCCGCGACCAACGCCTTCGTCGTAGGTGGGGAGGTCGACGGGAATCTGCGGTTGCGCAAACGTGCGGCCGAGGTGGGGCAGGTCTGGCATGGATGGCATGGATGGCATGCATGGCACAAACGGCACGGCGGGTCCGCGTGCGTCGCTGCGCCATGCGAATGCTTGTGATGATGGAAGCGAAAGGATGCGATCGTCGCAGCGCCATCCGGGCGCGGCGCACGCATGCGGCGCGCGACCGTAGACCGTGGTGAATGCGGAGATGGCGCGGGCGAGTTCGGCGTCCAGTGCATCATCCGGGAGCGACTCGGCACCCACCTGCCAGCGGTGGTGATCCCAGGCGTGCAGCGCAACCTCATGACCGGCGCGATCCGGAAGGCGGAGCGTGTCGGCCAGATGTTCGGAGATCACCGTGCCCGGCCACAGCGTGCCGCGAAAAGCGATATCCCAGCCGTACAGATTGGGCGCGCCGGAACGCAGCATCTTCAGTGCAAACGAGGGCTTCAACAGGCGACGCACGTGACGGCCCATGTTGTCCGGCCCAAGCGTCACAAACCAGGTGGCACGAACACCGCGGCGCTGCAACGCGGACAAGAGCCGCGGCAACCCGTCTCGGGTGCCGCGGAATGTGTCTACGTCGATGCGCAGCGCGACGGTCACGCCGAGCCGGCCGGAGTGCGCGTGCGCGGAGCGCGTGGCGTGGCGTTGGCCGCATCCACTACGAATCCGTTCTCGCGCGCGTGTTGCTGGAGGAACCAGTCGACGGTGCGCTCAACGCTCTCGCGAGTGCTGATGGCAGGCGTCCAGTCAATGGAACGCTGCGCATTGCGGATACTGGGACGGCGATGCTGCACGTCTTCGTAACCCGCGCCGTAGTAGCGCGCGCTTTCGATCTCTTGGTAGCCAGCAAACGGCGGATAGAACGGTCGCAGCGGATTGCTATCGAATGCCGCCACGATCATCTCCGCCAATTCCTTGATGCTGGCTTCGTTGTCGGGGTTACCGATATTGAAGATGCCACCATCGCAGTTGCCGCTCTTGTTGGCAACCACGCGGTACAGGGCTTCGATGCCTTCGTCTACATCAGTGAAGCAGCGACGCTGCTTGCCGCCGTCAACAAGCAGGATGGGCGTGCCTTCCACCAAGTTGAGGATCAACTGCGTGATGGCGCGCGAACTGCCGACGCGTGCGGAGTCCAGCGAATCGAGGCGCGGTCCGATCCAATTGAAGGGACGGAACAGGCTGAAGCGAAGACCACGCTGCGCTCCGTATGCCCAGATGACGCGGTCGAGCAGCTGCTTGCTGGTGGAGTAAATCCAACGCTGACGGTGAATCGGGCCAGTGATGCACGGGCTGGAATCTTCGTCGAAGCGCTCGTCGGTGCACATTCCGTACACCTCGGAGGTGCTGGGGAAGATCAGGCGCTTGCCGTACTTCACGCAGTCGCGGACCACGCGCAGGTTCTCTTCAAAGTCCAGCTCAAAGACGCGCAGTGGATTGCGGACGTATTCAATCGGTGTAGCGATCGCTACCAGCGGCAGTACCACATCGCACTTACGGACGTGGAACTCAACCCATTCGCGATTGATGGAAATGTCGCCTTCAACAAAGTGGAAGCGCGGATGCTCAGTGAGCGAACCGAGGTTCTCCTTGTGGAGGTCCATGCCGTAGACCTCAAAGGTGTCGTCTTGCAGGAGACGCTCGGAAAGATGGCTACCGATGAAGCCATTGACGCCCAAGATCAACACCTTGGTGGTTTTCTTCTTGCTGGACTTGATGGGCGAACCAAGGCGAATCTTTGGCAGAAGGTTGAGTTCCTTGGCCAACTGCGTGCCGTTGGACCATACGCCGTCGACGGACTGACCCTCAAGAATTTCCAGTGCGCCGGTGCCGCACGCGATCACCAGCGGTTCCGAGGAGAGCACTTCGCCAGCCTTGCCGGTGCCCTGCGCAAGACGTGTGCGCCACACCATCACCTTGCGTGCGCCAGCGTGCGTGAACGCGCCGGGCCATGGCGATGCAACCGCGCGCACCAAGTTGTGTACTTGTGCTGCGCTGAGGTTCCAATCAATCTGTCCGTCGTCCGGACCGCGGCGACCCATGACGGTGGCCTTTGATTCATCCTGCGCAGTGCGCGGGGCCTTGCCCTGCTTGACCAGCGGCAGCACTTCGTCCAAGAGCGCGGCAGATGCGGTGGCCATGCGCTGAGTGAGCGACCATGCGTTGTCCTCAGCAAGGATCTCCACGCGCTTCTGCCCAATGATGTCGCCAGCGTCGGCCTTGTCAACCATGTGGTGCACGGTGACGCCGGTCTCGGTCTCGCCATTCACAAGCACCCAATTGATCGGGCAACGGCCGCGGTACTTCGGCAACATGCCCGAGTGCAGATTCAGGCAACCCGCCGGGAACAGTTCGCGCACCTTGGCGCCCACCATGTTGCGGTAATGGAAGGAGAGCAGAAGCTCGGGCTTCATGTCGCGAATGCGTTCGAGCCAGATGGGGTGATCAAGGCGATCGGGTGCGAACACGGGGATTCCGTGCTCGGCAGCGATCCGCGCCACTGATGCAAACCAAGTGCCTTCCGAGGGAGTATCGCGGTGCGTGAACACAGCAACCACGTTGAGGCCATTCTTGATCGCGGCCTTCAGGCTGGCTGCGCCGATTTCGTGATATGCAAGGACGACGGTACGCATAGTGTTGACCTCAGTTGCCGCTCGAACGCGCGGCGTGCGCTTGGGTCGCGATGCCGGGACGCTCGCCGAGCGTCTCCCCGACCACGCGATCCAGAATGTAACGGGGGCGTTCGCGCACATCGGCATGAATGCGACCGATGTACTCGCCCATCAGACCGAACGCGATGAACTGCGCGCCGATGAAGAAGAACAGAACTGCAAACAG
>JBDKKN010000125.1:0-5595 GCA_039796075.1 Planctomycetota bacterium
TTTGAAGGCATGCGCGGATTGACGCAAGCACTTGTGGAGCGATACGCCGCCAATTACCGCGCGTTTCCGTTGGTGATCGCCACCGGCGGTGATGCCGAAACGCTCTTCTCTGACAGCGATCTTGTGACACGTGTTGTGCCGGACCTGGTCCTGCGCGGCATCTTGGTCACGGTTCGTGCTGCTGCTGAGGCGGAATGAGCATTGCGTCGCCTGCATGGTGGTGGTCGACGGCCCATACACCTGGTGCAATCGCGGTCGCCCATCTTGATGGTGATGCACACCTCCTTGAAGAAGTGCTGCGCAAACTTACCGGTAAAGATGCACCACGCACGGGCGAAGTTGCTTGGCGTCGCTTTGGATCGATTGATGATGGCGTGGTTGCACGGACCAGTAATCAACACGCGCTCCTCATGCCGCATGGTGGAACGCGCATTCGCGAACTGCTTGATGATCGTCTCGCAGAGCTCGGCGCGCGCGCTCCCTCAGCTCATGAATCCGCACACGCTGCGTGGCCCGAAGCCGCCGACCGCGTTGAGTGCGCCATGCTCAACACACTCGCCCGTGCAGCCAGTCCACTTGCCGTTGACTTGCTATCCGCACAACCCGCGCGATGGTGCCAGCACACCAAGCCGGATTTCGCGGCCACCACCGTGTCACTCCCATCACCGCGTGACCTTCGGCTCCGTCGCCTGATCACGCCCGCGCGGGTGGTGGTCACCGGACCAACCAACGCCGGCAAGAGCACGCTGCTCAACGCGCTCGCTGGTCGGGCGGTTGCCATTGCGCACCACACCCCGGGAACCACGCGCGATGCGGTCGCTGCGCGCATTGATCTTGCTGGCCTCGTGGTGGATTGGTTCGATACCCCGGGCGTGCGCGCCGACATGGATCCCATCGAACGCGCCGCTGCGGAACTGGCCGCGCGTGCGCTGGCGTGCGCGGACCTGGTGATTGAACTGACCGCTCCCGGACTTGGTTGGCACGCCATTGCGGGCGCCGCCACTGCACTCCGCATGCGAGTACTCAACCAATCGGACCGCGCTGATGCGCACACCTGCCCGGAGCGCAACAGCGCCGACCTTGCCATCAGCGCGCACACCGGCGCCGCGATGGATGAACTGGTCGCCCGCGTTCGCGACGCGCTGGTTCCGCCTGCAGACATGGCAGATTCCACGCCGTGGCGATTTATGGACGGTCTCCCTGCCATCTCCGCCGCCGCATCGTCCTAACTCCGGCTACGCTTCACGCCCCATGAATACAGCAGGACTGATGCAAGGCAAGAAGGGTCTCATCGTCGGCATCGCCAACGATCGCAGCTACGCAACATTCATCACTGAGAGCCTTCTCAAGGCCGGTGCGCAGTGCGCATTCACGCACCTGCCCGGCGAGAAGATGGAACGACGCTGCCGCAACGCGCTGACCGAACTGGGAGTCACCGACCCATGGCTCATGCCGATGGACGCTGGCAGCGATGCTGACCTTGATGCTGTGTTCGCCAAACTCAAGGCTGACTGGGGCACCATTGATTTCGTCGTCCACTCGATCGCGTTTGCTGACAAGAGCTGGCTTGAGAAGGGCAAGTTCTGCGCCACGCCACGTCAAGTGTTCACGCAGGCGATGGACATCAGCGCCTTCACCTACCAAGCCATGGCCGTGCGCGCTGCAGACCTGATGCCCAACGGCGGCGCAATGATTGCGCTCAGTTACTACGGCGCCGAAAAGGCGGTCCCTGGCTACAACGTCATGGGCGTTGCGAAGGCTGCGCTTGAAGCCACCAACCGCTACATCGCCATGGAACTGGGTGCCAAGCAAATCCGCGCCAACGTCATCAGCGGTGGACCGCTCAAGACGCTCAGCGCGATGGCTGTCGGCGGCTTCGGCGACATCCTCGGATGGGTTGAGAAGAAGGCACCGCTGCAACGCAACATCACTGGCGAAGAAGTCGGCGACACCGCGCTCTTCTTAGTGAGTGACCTCTCCAAGGGCATCACTGGCCAGTGCATCTATGTTGATGCGGGCTATTCGATCATGGGACTGTGAACCTCAGCGGCGGCCACCGCCACCGGAACGACCGCCACCACCAAACGATCGCCCACCGCCACCGGAGCGGCCGTATCGACCGTAGTTGGAACTTCCACCGCCGCGATTGCCGGCGCCATCGAAGTCATCGCCACGATCGCCGCCCCATGAATTGCCGCTGCTGCGATAACCAGCATTCCCTGCGTTTCCAGCATCGCCGCGATTTCCGTTAAATCCATCGCCGCCCTGCTGCCAACGGTCAGACATCGACGAACGCCAGTCGCCGTCCGTTCGGGTGGCACGTTGTTGATTCAGTTCGGAGACTGCTCCCGCGTTGGTCGCGGCGCTCCATTGTCCATTGCTGTACTTCTCCCATGATCCGCCGGATCCGCTTTGGTCTCGGTACACCTGACCATCACGCGTTGAATACACATTGTTACCCGTCGCAACGGTGGTGTTGCCATCCGTATGTGCAACGCCCCATGTTCCGTTGTCGGTCTTCACACCCGCCGCGGTGACTTGATTTCCGGTGGCGGTATTGCCGGCAGTTACTTTGCCTGCCTCCACCGTGTTTCCGTTTGGACCACCAGCTTCCGCAGTGCGACCAGTCGCGTAGTTACCGGTTTCCGGGTTGTAACCCGCAGCGCGTGCACCCTCCGCCCACTGGCCGGTGTACGCGTTGTCAACATAGCCACGCTGCCCAGCGGCACGCGCACCCGTCGATGAGTTGTATGCCGATGCAGTGCTGCGCTCCCACGCACGACCGGTCCATGCGTTGTAGCCCGCGCTGGTGCGCGTCACTGCGTTGACATCGCCCCAGTGTTGATAGACGTTGCCAGTGGTGGCCGCCCAACCGCCGGGACCCCATGCTGCGTACCCATGCGGTCCATAGGCGCCCGCGTATGGGCCCCAATATGGATACGGTCGGTAGTAGTAGTAATCATCATCCATGGCCCAACCCATGCCGTATGCCATGCCCCAGCCCATCCATGGGTTGTACGCAGGATTAGTTGCGTATCCATAGGTCAGCGGTGCAGCAACCCAGGTATCGCCGATGTACGGGTCGTACACATAGCCCGTTCCGTACACCACCACTTCGTCTTGCACATACGCGCCGAAATATCCGGGGGTGTAACCCACCAAGACAAACTCCGCGGTACTTCCGTAAATGCGCACGAACGTGACGTTGTAGTACGGACTGGTTGCAGGAATCGAATAGATCGCTGGCGGAACCCATGTTGCCACAATCCATGATCCATCAAGTGCGTTCGATGCAAACCACACGCCGTCCTTGATGGCGTACCACGAAGTTGGCGAAACCATAAACGTCGGAACCGATGCGTTCGATACCGCTTGCAGCGTGGTATCGGCAACGGCCACCATCACCGGAGTGCCACCAACAATCTGCGGCTTCGGCATGGTCTGCGTGCGGGGTACGCGCGCCATTTGTGGAATGGCGTTGGAGATCATCGCTTCTTGTGACTGTGCCGTGCCAGGAACCGAAGCAAGCACGTTCTCCTTCGCGCTATCAGTTGGGATCAGGTGGAAAGCCGCCGGAAGATCCGAAGCAGCCCAATATGCCCAGGGGCCCTGCATCGATGGCGCACCGAACCATCGCCCAGAGATAAGAACAAAGTGGATGCCGCTGGATGTCACTCGAAAGATGTTGCCGCTGGTGTTGGAAACAAACTCCAGGCCACTGCTGCCAAGAGCCTCCCACTTGGGCGCGCCGTCAGTGACGATGACTTCCGCTGACTGCGTCGAAACCACAATGCTGGGAACTGATGTTGCGAGCGACGCCACTGGAATGGCGGGCGTTGCGGGTGCCCCCGCAAGCAAATTCACCGATGGTTGCGTAGCAGCCCAAGTTGCGGCAGCGGCAAGATCTGCATTCCCCGCAGCATCGCCAACAGTCCACGGACCGGCGAGCGTCTTTGCAGTCATCCATCCATCGGCGATCTTCAACCACCACGCACGCGCACTGTCACGCGCAAGAAGCATCTGCGTGTTGATCACGCGCTCAAGTTTCGTTCCTGGAATCTCCTGCAGCGCGGGCTTTCCCTGCACCAAGACTAAGACTGTCGGAACGGATGCAATGGTGATCGCCGGCGGAGCATTACGCAGCGGCGCGGCTTGCACATGCGGCGCCGTTGCCATGGTCGGCACCGCTGCCTCCAAGCGATCAAGCGACACCGTCACAGATCGAGCCCCACCCTTTGCCTGCATAGCTGCTTGCATGGCAGACTCGGCGGCGGGATCTTCCGGAAGAGAAACTCCGGTCACCGTGAGGCGCGTCAACTCCACCATGCGGGTCATTCGATTGACTTCCGTGGAAGCGGTGAACGAAAATGTTCCGTAGGTCAAGGTCTTGCCACCAACTGGTCCGCGCGAGAACGCGCATGTACCGGCCAAGGTGCGCGCATCCCACGACTCAAGTGTCGGTGGGTACACCGTAACAGTGAATCCACCCGACTCAAAGATGCGCGGCCACGCATCGGCAGCGGACGCGGATGCCGAGGCCGTCGGAACAGCCGACGCAACCGGAACAGCCGCGGCCGCCCCCGTCTGACTGGCGGCTACGGCGCGCGAGGCGCATGCAGTTGCAAGAGCGGCAACCAGAACCGACATGCACATACGACTGAATAGGAATGATTTCATTGGTGTTCTTTCGGAATCGCGTGACCAGCATGGAATGACCGCCAAACGCGGTACCGCCCCTACGAACTGCCATCCTAACTGCCGCTTCTCCACCACCCCGCCGCGGTTATAATCCCACACGCACTGCATGCGTAGCTCAGCTGGATAGAGCATCGGTCTTCGAAACCGAATGTCGTTGGTTCGAATCCAACCGCGTGCGTTTCTGATTTGCCTGATTCGTCTCGCTCGCCTGTTGCCCCACATGACTGTTCGCAAGACCCCTGGCATTCGTGTGGAGCCCGTTCGCAACGGGCACGGAATTGTGGCGCTCAAGGCGTTCCGACCCGGCGACCTGGTGTGCGCCATCAAGGGCACCATCGTCAGCAGCGAACAAGTTTGGAAATACTGGGACACCAACCCGCGGATGGCCGCCAACTGCATGCGCTACGACGAGGATCGATACCTGAACCCCGAAGGCGAAGTTGGCGCATTCGCCAACCACTCATGCCAGCCGAATTCGTTTGTCCTGAAAGAGGGACGACGATTGGTGATTCGCGCCATCAAGCCAATCGCCGCGCATGACGAAGTCACCCACGACTACGCGACACTGATCGGCGCTGACGATATTTGGAAGATGCGATGCAATTGCGGTGAGCCGCGCTGCCGCAAGACGGTGCAAAGCTTTCACAAGTTGCCGGCTGGCGTACTCCGCAAGTACAAGGCGTTGGGCGCCATTCCGGACTTTATTCTCTCCACGCCCTGAACTCCGCGAGACGGTCGCGCACTATCAGCGCCCCACCGCCTCGCCCGAAGTTCCCCCGCGCAAGAATTCTCTTACTGACCCGGGAAACCGCCCATGGAACCACCCATGCGGCTCGACATTCCAGGTCCCCACGCATCGAACGGATCGGGCACTGGAACAGTGTTGGACTGGGTAGC
>JBDKKN010000126.1:0-3451 GCA_039796075.1 Planctomycetota bacterium
GCACGGCGGTATCGGCAGCTGGATGCACAGCTTCTACATAGACATCCAGTCCGGCGACCTCCTTCTTCACGTCGGTAAAGGTTCGCATCACCATGGCGGACTCTGGCTTTGGATTCGCCACCCGCGTGATGCGGTCGCTTGTGCCGGCAGGCGCAGGCTTCACCGTCTTTGGCTCCTGACCGAGGCGTGCAGTGATCTCCTTGACGAAGGCATGCGTGTTCAGGGTTGGCTTGCTGCGATCGCCAAAGTCACCGGTGTGCGCGCCGTCCTCAAGTGCAGCCAGCAATGCATTCTCAATAGTGGCGGCCTGCTTCTCAAGACCAATGTGTCGAAGCATCATCAGTCCGGAGAGAACCAGCGCAGTTGGATTAGCAATTCCCTTGCCAGCAATGTCCGGCGCAGTGCCGTGGACTGCTTCAAATATAGAGATGTTGCGACCGATGTTTGCACTTGGCGCGAAGCCAAGACCGCCCACAAGACCAGCGGCAAGATCGCTGACGATGTCGCCCTGCAGGTTGGTGAGCACCACCATCTTGTATTGCGATGGCTTCATCACCAGGTTCATGCACAGTGCATCAACGATCACGTCTGGCGCGGCAATGCCTGGGTATTCCAATGCCATGGTGCGGAATCGCTCCAAGAACAGGCCGTCAGTCATCTTCATGATGTTGGCCTTGTGGGAGCAGTGCACGGTGTCAATCCCCATGCGCTTGGCAGTTTCAAATGCGAAGCGGAGCACTTCATCACAGCCCGGCGCGGTGATGATGCGCTTGGCGACCATCACGTCGGTGGTGAGGCGGTGCTCAATGCCGCCGTAGGTGTCCTCGATATTTTCACGCACGATGGCAAAGTCAAGATTGATGCCAGCTTTGCTGTACGGTGTGACCACGCCCGGCAGTGTGCGAAAGTGCCGATAGTTGGCGTAGGCGCTCCACATCTTCCGCGCAGTGACATTGATTGACTTGCCGCCGCCACCAGTTGGCGTCGCCATCGGTCCCTTGAAGAGAACGCCGAGGTCCTCCACGACGCGGATGGCCTCGTCAGTCATGCCGCGCGTGTTGCCGCGCGCAAAGATCGCTTCGCCCATTTCAACGGGTACGAATTCGACCAACTTACTGACTCCTGCCGCAGCGAAGAGTTCCAGGGTGGCGGCCATGATTTCTGGTCCGATTCCGTCGCCGGCAGCAAGCGCAATACGCATGAGTCAATTCCTAGTCGTGAGGGTGGTGGGCCGCGTGGCCGTGGGTTGTAAAGGATAAGGCGCACCGGGCTGTGCGCGGTACGCTTGGCAACTCGGTTTTGGATCCCCACTCGACGTGCCGCACCACCAACCACACCCCTCGGAAGCCCACGACGCATTCGCGGCGTTGCGCATTGCCAATTACCGGCGATTTGCGGTGGGATTCCTGTTTGGGTCCATCGGTCTACAGGTGATGAACACCGCCATTGCGTGGGAGATATGGGCTCGCACCCATGATCCACTGGCGCTGGGCGTGATGGGTCTGTGCCGGGCTCTTCCGGTGGTGCTGCTTTCGTTGTTGGCCGGTCATGTGGCGGACACCCGTGATCGCAAGGCCATCGTGGTAGCTACCCAGGCAGGATTTGCGGCGGTCGCGGTGGGCTTCTCACTGCTTTCGTGGATGGATGCGCCAGTGTTTGCTTTCTATGTGCTGTTGGTAGTGAGCGCATGCGTGCGCGCATTCAACGGTCCGGCGCGGCAGGGCTTCTTGCCGCTGATTGTGCCCAACTCAATATTCCAGAATGTGGTGACGTACCAGAGTGGCATCTTTCAATTTTCGGCAATCGTGGGGCCGCTCACGGCGGGCGTATTAATTGCCTATCTGCCGGCGATTTGGCCGGTGTACCTATTGACCGCGATTGGTTGCGTGATCTTCTCAGTGACCGTTGCCGCCGTAAAGCCGCGCGCTGCGCCCCGTGGAAATCGGGCGGTGACCGCCAAGGCGATGTTCGCGGGGATGTCACACATGTGGCAGGAGCGCCCAGTATTCGGAGCGATCCTCTTGGACATGCTGGCGGTGGTCTTTGGTGGAGCAACCGCGCTTCTGCCACAGTACGCGGACGAACTGCTCGGAGCAAGTTCTGAACAGGCGCCGATACTTCTTGGAATTCTGCGCGCTTCGCCCTATGTGGGCGCACTTGTCATGGCTGGATGGTTGGCATTCCGACCGAACTTCCGTAACGCTGGCCCGATGCTGCTTTGGAGTGTTGCGGCATTTGCGGGCGCAACCATTGTGTTTGGATATGCAACCGTTCCATGGGTCGCAGTGCTGGCACTGGCAGTCGCCGGTGCCGCGGACAACATCAGCGTGGTGATTCGTCACGTCTTAGTACAGATGCGCACACCGGACCACTTGCGCGGACGGGTTGGTGCGGTCAACACCATGTTCATCGAGTGTTCCAATGAATTGGGCGGATTTGAGAGCGGGGTGGTAGCGCGTTTCTTTGGACCAGTAGCAAGCGTGGTGAGTGGCGGCATCGGAACGTTGCTAGTCCTTGGCGTGATCACCATGGCGGTTCCGCAGTTGCGCAAGTTGCGGCATATTGAGCCACTGCGCGAGCCGGATCCGGCGTGATGGCCATTGAGCCGCGTAGGGAATGGACGCTAGTATTGCTACATGGAAAGTGAACGCCTAGGACAGAAGGTGACGCCCCCGACAGGCGTAGATCGCCCCGCAAAGAAGCCATTTCGTGTGGTCCGCGTGGTGGTTGCGATCGGTGTGATTGCACTGGGAATGGCGGTGATCTTTGGGTTGTACTACCGGCCCAATGTCGAGCCGCAATTACTTCCGCCGGCGGGCCGCGGCTACCTTGCTTCGCTCCCTATTCAGACGGTCGGCGGCAAGGTGGACTTTGGTGATGTGAAGCCGTGCGGTAGTGATTTCAAGCGCACCGCAAAGATTCGTAATCAGTCTGCGGAGCCCGTGGAAATTCTGGCGTATTCACCCAATTGCGCGTGCCTCACCGCGAAACTGCTCGGCGACCGCACCTTGGGACCGGGCGAGGAGCGTGATGTGGAATTGACCATTCATCCTTCTGGGCACGGGTCACGATCAACAGCTGTTGAATTTGCATACCAGGCAGGATTTGCTGGTTCGGTTCGCGTTGACTTTGCATTTACGCGTGGCGTGGTTGCCGCGCCCGATGTGGCGGAAGTCCATGAGGGCGATCGTGATTTCGCCATTGATGTCGAAGTATTTTCGGGCGATCGCAGCACCGTGACCGTGACAAGCGTTGATCCGCCGATCGGCTCGTTTGAGGTCATGCCCGCGGTAATTGGCAAGGTGTCTCTCAGTTCATACGAGGCCTTGGAGTTTGCCAATTCGCCGAGCGGGCGTGTTCATCCCGGCGTGAAGTTTGGCGCCGATGGCAAGCCGGAGGAGTTAGTAGTAACCATCACTACTACGCACCCTGATTGCCCGTTGGCACGCTT
>JBDKKN010000127.1:0-3410 GCA_039796075.1 Planctomycetota bacterium
CGCGAGGCGATCGTTCACTTACCAACCGGTGCGCCGCACCCCTGCCCGGTGATCTTGGCATTCCACGGGCACGGCGGACGAGCACAATCCGTGCAACGGTCAATGCACTTTCAGAATGAATGGCCGGAGGCAGTGGTGGTCTATCCGCAGGGGCTTGCGACGAAGACCGCACGAGACCCGGCCGGCGCCCGCGCGGGTTGGCAGAATCGACCGGGCGAGAATGATGATCGCGATCTGAAACTTGTCGACCAGATCATGACGAACCTGCGCGACTCCGGCTGGGTGGACGACACACGTGTCTATGTCACTGGTCACTCCAATGGCGGCGGATTCACCTATGCGCTCTGGTTGGCGCGCGCGGAGATGCTGGCGGCCGTTGCGCCCGTTGCAGGCGGAACATTCGCCGCACGCTCACTCACCCCGCTCCCGTGCATGCATGTGGCTGGCCGCGCAGACACGATCGTTCCGTTCGCCAATCAAGAACGCGTGATGGCCGCCGTCCGCGCCCTGAACGGATGCATGGGGGCGGGGACGCCATGGGCGAAAGATTGCACGTTCTATGAGTCGAAATTCGGTACGCCGGTGGTGACGATGATCACTGACGGCGGGCACCAGTACCCGCGCGAAGCGCCAGCACAGATCGCGCGATTCCTGAAGGGACAAGCGGCGGCGATCCTCTATGGACCACCAAGCCCCGGTCAGCCGTGGCCGCGCTCAAGACCGATTTCTGACTAAACGCGGGTGGCAAGTGTGGGCGAATTGAAATGATTGGCCACGGTAGACTGCCCTACCTATCGCGACTGCCGTGGACTGCCACGAGTAACTATTTACAAAGAATGCAACAACAACCAATGATGACCCTCACCGGATCCCTACTACTTGTCAGCGCATCGCTGTTCAGCGCGCCCTCGCTCGCAATGCAGGCTCCGCAGGCGCAACAAGCACCTGCCGGACAATCTGCCGCAGTTCCCTCGGAGTGGCCACAGGCCGTCACTGAGAACGGCGCCACATACACCGTCAACGAGCCGTCATACACCGCGATCTCCGGCAACAGCGTGACCATGCGCGCCGTGGTGAACGTGAAGCGCGGCACTGCGGCTCCGACGAGCGGAACGCTGGAAATGACTGCAGTCATCGCCACGTCGGACACGCCGGGCATCGTTGAATTGAACGAGTTTGTAATCACCCGCTGCGACTTCGCCGACGGCTCCGGCGAAACCGCCAAGGGTGAATTCACCAAGCTGCTCGACGGCATCGGCTTCGATGCCACCCTCTCCACCATTGTTGAGGGAATCGCCATCGACGCATCGCGCGATGTCACCGGCCTCTCCAACGCAGTTCCAACCATCAAGGTGGTTGAAACCGCAGCGGTCCTCATCTCTGTGAACGGAAAGCCGCAGTTCGGCGGATGCGGCAGCAGTGGCTGGCAGCGCGTGGTGAACACTCCGTGCATCCTGCTCAAGTCTCCGGACAACGCGTGGTACGCGCGCCTCGGTGGCTCGGAGTGGGTCAGCGCAGCATCGATCAATGGTCCGTTTGCAGCTGCAACCGACATGCCGCCCCAGGATGTGATTTCTGCCATCGGTAAGGCACCAAATCTGCCAGAGTCGGTGAAGACCGCAACCGCTGAAAATCCAGTGGCACGCCGCGGCGGCCCTCCGCCGCGGGTGATCGTTGCCACCGTGCCGACCGTGCTCATTTCCATCTCCGGCAAGCCGCAAATGGCTGCAGCATGCGCCGATGTTGAGAGCGTCACCAACACCGCTGACACGGTGCTCCGCACTGCAGGACAGTGGTGGATCTTGGGTGCAGGACGTTGGTTCTCTGCCCCAAGCCTCAACGGACCGTGGACATTTGCTGCTGCATCACAGGTGCCCGCTGCATTCGCCAACCTTCCAGCAACGGGACGCATGGTGGGCACACGCGCGAGCGTTCCTGGCACCACCGAGGCCAAGGCCGCTGCAGTGAGCAGCAACCTCGTTCGAACGCTCACTGTTGAGCGCAACGCTCCATGCAACGTGAAGTTCCGCGGCAACGCCAACTTCCTGCCGATCGACGGCACCCCGATGACGTATGCATCCAACTCATCGCAACCCGTTGTCAATATCAACGGAACGATGTACTGCTGCGACAATGGCGCGTGGTTCATGGGAACCAACCAAGGCGGTCCGTGGTCTGTATGCGATTCGGTGCCTGAGCAGATCTACTCCATTCCACCGTCGTGCCCGATCTACGCGTGCACCTATGTTGAGGTGTACGGAAGTACGAGCGACTCAGTGACGTTCGGCGCGACCAGCGGCTACATGGGCACGTACATGCAGGGTGGCACACCGGTCTATGGAACGGGCTATGACTACAACGGCACGAACCCGCCGACCGTGGGTCCTGAGGCTGCTGCGGCTGCAAACGTGGAGTCGTACTTGGCGCCGGCATACCCAGCCACGTACGGCAACCAGGCTGAGTACTCACCGGATGACGGCACCTATGCGCCTCCTTCCAGCAACGACTACGTTGACGATTACCCAGACGTGTACCCAAGCGTCTACAACGATGGCTACGGCGGATACGGCTGGAGCCCCTACTGGGGCGCCGCGTACGGCTACGGATACGGTGGCTACGGCTATGGCTACGGCTACAACGACTGGGGTCGCTGGAACCGCAACTGGGGCATGGATCGCCGCTTTGGTGGCGTCGGTCGAGTTGGTGGCATCGGCGGGATTGGTGGCGTTGGTGGCATCGGCCGCGGCGTCGGCGGAGTTGGCGGAGTCGGCGGCGTAGGCCGCGGAGTGGGTGGCGTCGGCGGCGTGGGTCGCGGCGCGGGCGGTGCTGGCGGCTGGGGTCGTGCTGATGGCGGACGCAACGCCACCGGCATGGCTGGCGGCGCTGGCCGTGGCGAGACCGGCATGGGTGGATACGGACGCGAAGGCGGCAACCGTGAGGCCACTGGTATGGGTGGATACCCACGCCAGGGCGGCATGGGCAATCGCGGTTCGTCGGGCTTCCATCAGGCGCAGTACCGCGGTGCGGGCGGCGGTGGGCGCCGTGGCGGTGGCGGCGGCGGACGTCGCTGACCGGTTTGACAATCACACGTGAGCAATCACGGGCGCTGGTGCCGATGGCATCAGCGCCCGTGTTCATTTGCGGGGCGCGTTGATGCAACACGATTTCCTACTGGCCATGATGCACTACGTTTTCTTACTGGCCCGCATCCGCCTTACGAGGATGGCCGCTGAGCGCGGCCCTATCCTCTCCGGCGCCTGCGGCCAGGTGAACGGGTTCCAGACTGTGAATGCACGCGTCCTGCGTGTTCGAGCCCCCGCAGTGAGCACGGGATCCTCGGTAAGCGGCGTGTGAAACTGAGAAGTCCGGCAGTTGGACGTACGCCCCGTGGGTGCCAACCGGACGAACAG
>JBDKKN010000128.1:0-2635 GCA_039796075.1 Planctomycetota bacterium
GGCAACCGCGTTGATTCCATGCGTCGATGCCATTGCCGCAGATGGGCACCACGGCAGCGGGCAGGGCGTTTGCGCCAACGGTTCGGAGGTATTCCCAGGTACCGATCGCGCCGCAACTGAGCCCGGTCAGGTAGATCCGACTTTGGTCCACGCCGTAGTGGCTGGCCGCCCATCGCAGGAACGCGTCAACGTCGGCGGGGTTGTGGCAGCCGCCGCGTGCGTTCTGCGGAGCAACCACCACAAATGCGTCGCCCGCAGTGGACGCAGCCACTGGCCAATTGTTCGCCTTGATGATTTGTGGAACGCCATTTGAGAGCAGGCGATTGAGCTCCGCCGAGGTTCCGGTGCCATTTTCGCCAATGCCATGGAGACACACCAGGAGTGGCCAGTCGTTGCGCGTTGCATATCCAGCGGGCAGGTATTCCCAGAAGCCTTGTGCAGCGCTGGTGGTTCCAAGTGGCCGCATCACCAAGCGATCGGATGACACGGGGGTAACGCAATTGGCATCGCCCCACGCGCCCAGTACGACGGCGATATCGCTGCCGCCGACGGAGCCATTGTTGTCAAGATCGCCCCGGCACGGCGTGCTACCGCACGGTCCCCATTGACTGAGTACTGTTGCAAGATCTGCGCCGGAAACCAGGCAGTCGCGATCAATGTCAGCAGGGCTGCGCGGATCCGGGCACTCCACGATGGCGTTGACCTTGAATTCCCCAATCAGCACATCTTCATCAACGGCGCCGTTACGCGCTGCGAATCCGAATGACCAACCAGCGGAATTGATTGCGGAGGTCTGTGGTTGACCCTTGTCGATGTAGATGAGGGTTCCTGTGTTTCCAGGAACAGCAATGGTGACTCGTGTTCCGGTGCTGCGTGACCAAAATACGGTGGCGGTCGCCATGCGAATGGTGTTGGCAGCCAGCGCGGTGGTTGTCCAAGTGACCGGCGTGTACGTGAACGGAACGAATGCGAAATTAGTTCCACCCGCCCACTTTCCATTCACGCCGTTGGCGCCTGCTCCGGGATAGCTGGCAAACCCGACACTCAGGCCGGACTGATCTTGCACGAATGCTTGCACACCATTTTCGCCACCAGACATGCGTGTTCCGGAGGCGTTGGAAAGGTTGCCCCAGAGGAATGAGAATCCGTCACCCGGGCCGCCGACACTGTTACGAAAACTGAATCGAAACGTCGCGGTGAATTCAGTGATGTTGCTGGCGATCGGTGCTGAGACCCATGTGCCAGAAGAGTTTGGCGAGCCGTCTTGCACGAGGCGTAGGCGCGTGTAGCCAGAGAGATTGACCGCTTGCGCTGCTCCATAGAACGACCCCGATGCCGGCGCGACGAAGTACTCGTTGATGGCTGCGGTGCAGGTGGCGCCCCCTTGGGCGTGGGCTGAGGCAGTCACCAGCGCGGCAAGCAGCGCGCCGAACAGTGTTCCAGGGGGGACCATAATGAGAACGTACGCGCAGGCGGGGCAGATGCCACAATGAAATTCATATTCTGCGGCCGCAAAGCCGATTCAATTTGTAGTCAATAAGTGAAATCTACCGCATTGACTGTGATTTGTGCAAAGTTGGCTTTAACGGTGGTGCCGCAAGGGGTGGCAAGTGTTGCGCTCGCGATCCGTCAATGCGGTCAGTTCGCCCTCGGCGCTTGGATGAGCGGTAGTACTGTCTCGGCCCAGACCCGATAGCCCGCTGGTGACAAGTGCAGGGCGTCCGGCATGAGTTCTTTGCGAATGTCCCCGTTTGGTTGGATGAAACGCGTGCCGATGTCAACCAGGCTCACGCCGGGCTGCGGATCGGCGGCGAGCGCTTGGTTGACCTGCATGAGATCGCCGCGCATGGTGTTCATCTGCTCGCCGCGCGGAAAGACAGCCATGAGCACGATCTTGGCGTCCGGGCATTGCGCGCGGAGTGTCGCGATCACGCGTTGGATTCCAGCAAGCGTTTCGGACGCGGTGCTCTTTCCGTGTCCAACATTGTTGGTGCCAATGAGAAGGACGATCGCACGCGGCTTGAGCGGCGTGAGCGGCGCTTTCTGAAGTCGCCACAGGACGTTCTCAGTGCGGTCGCCACTATTCCCAAGGTTCATCGCTCCAAGTGGCGCAAGCATGGTGTCCCACACTTCTTTTCCAGGCGCGTCCCAACTTTGCGTGATACTGTCGCCGACAAACACCACGGGCACCGTGCCCTTTGCGTCGCGGACGCGGGCGACCAATTGCTCCTGACGTGCGATGGCATCAGTATCGTCGCGCGGCGCGGGAATGACAGAGGTTGGTTCGCCCGTCATGGCCAGCATCATGAGCGGAAGATAGGCGAGGAGTCCGAAGCGGCGAGCGTTGCGTGCCATGCAATGAGCCTACAATGGCGGTGGCATTCGCTGTGCATCGCCGAAGCGTGGCGCGGTTGTAGTTACCCGCACATACCCCAGTTTGAAAGCAGCAGACCAAGATCGCTGCCGTCAACTGAGTTGTCGCCGTTGAGGTCGGAACTGCATCCGGTGCAGGTGCCCCATGCACCCAAGAGGATGCCGAGGTCGGGGCCATTCACGCATCCATCGCCGCTCAGATCCGTTAGGTTGGAGAGCGCAAACCGGAATACGCCTTGTGTATTCGTGGCGACAACGATGT
>JBDKKN010000129.1:0-2616 GCA_039796075.1 Planctomycetota bacterium
TCCGCTGGGATCTGAGCCGTTCGAAACGAAGTAGTACGAAGAAGCACCCTCATACACCGTAGAGAAGTCGAGCGCTGCAATCGCAGGCGCGCCAACATTACTGAAGTTCAGATAAAGAAACTTGTCCAAGCACACGCCAGCAACCACATTCGATGCTTCACCCATTAGCGCACCGCTCTGCAGCACGCGCATGGTCTGCGATTCCAAATAAGTGCTGGCATACGGGGCAGGAGTGAGTGTTGTGATGTCCCATGAACCCGTGGTTTCGCCAGTCAGTGTGGGGTTCTTCTCAATGAAGCTCGCCGGCGCCGAGGCCTTGGTGGCAAACTCGCCCTCCACTAAGAAGCCGTTTGCAAAGCTCAGCGAATATTGAAAGACCGCAGCGCTCGCGCCGCTGGTCAGCAGGGCCGCAGCGGCAACAGGAACGATGAAGGCGGAAGTGCACAAAGTGGAACGAAGGTTCATGGGATGTAGGGTCTTTCTAAAACTTGAAGGAGGGACGAATCAGATTGGCAGTACGAATTGGCTCAGTATGACCGTGGCGGGTGAAAAATCAAGAGAAATCCCCACTAAATTGATTTCTATAAGCAGCTGCACAAGCCATCCGGAAGGCGATGAGGAGGGCGACTTGTCGGCTGATTAAAAATAGGTGAAGCATGGGTGCCGTCACTTCACCGATCGCTGTTTGTGATGGAATAATCGGGCTTCTGAACGAGTGGAATTTGTCAGCCACAGCAGAGTATCGTGGGGCTCCGATGGAAGTTTCTGCACCGAACGTCATCCATAATGCTCGGTTTAACCCGCTCTACCGGACGTATCTCGTCGTCACTATCGGTTTCACGATGGTCATCTGCATCATCGGTATCCCAGTGGCGCTTGTCTGGTTCTGCGGTGTGGGGCAATGGTGGTCGCGGCACTACTACAACCTGCTGCAGTGCGAGCTCTCCGACCGCACGCTGCGGTTCCGCAAAGGCATCCTCTTTCAAGTCGAGAAGACGATCCCTCTCGAGAACATTCAGGACGTCACGTTCGTTGAGGGCCCGTTGCTTCGCCGCTTCAACCTGAGCACCATCAAATTTGAAACCGCGGGCCACAGCGCGGGGCAGGCGCATGACATGCAACTGACGGGCATCATCGACGCGCAGGATTTCCGCAATCGGATCCTCGCCGCGCGCGAGGCACTTCGGGCGCATCGCGCGGGTGATACTGCAATGGCAACAGTCCACAACGACGGCGGCGAAACAAGCGCGCCATCACAAGAGCAGTTACGGCTCCTTCGCGCAATATCAGAACGGCTCGACGAAATCGCGGCTGTGTTGAAAGAACGGCGCTGAGTCCAGCGGCGCGCTTGGGCTCATCCCCTTCGGCGTCGACCACCACCAACGCCAATGCCCGCCGCTGCAAGCAATGCCAATGCACCTGGTACTGGTACGGCTGTCACGGTGAGTGATGTGGCCGTTCCGATGTACGTGTCTTGCATCGTTACAACATCGGACCGAAACAGGTTGTAACCCGTGCTGCCATACGCCCCGTAGTCGCCGTTCGGAGCTTTGCTGTTGGAAACGAAGTAATACGAAGTTGCTTCCGGATCGACCGTGGAGAGGTCCATCCCTGCGATCGCAGGCCCGCCAACATTGCTGAAGTCGAGATACAAGTAAATGTCCGAGCACACGCCAGCAAAGACGGTGGTTGATTGATCAAGCACCGCGCCATTCTGTAGGACGCGCATGGTCTGCGATTCCAAATAAGTGGTGGCATACGGGGCAGGGGTGGATGAGGGGTTACTCTCAATGAAGCTTGCTGGCGCGGAGGCTTTGGTGGAAAACTGGCCCTCGGCAACGAAGCCGTCGGCAAAGCTCAGCGAGTATTGATAGAACGCAGCGCTCGCGCCGCTCGTCAACAGAGCCGCGGCGGCAGCAGGAACGATGAAGGCGGAAGTGCACAAAGTGGAACGAAGGTTCATGGGATGTAGGGTCTTTCTAAAACTTGTATAGGGGGACGAGTCAGATTAGTAGTACGAATTGACTCAGTATGACCGTAGTAGGAAAAAAATCAAGAGAAATCAAATCTATATTGAGCGTGTTCCGTTGATTTATAAGCATCTGCACAATGAATGGAGTGCCGTGAAATGGAAACTGGGCCACACAGGCTCGGACAGTGCTTCTTGAGAAAGAGTAATTTCAACTCTATGACTCATTGCATTTCCCCAAGGGCTATTTGCGTCACACGTTTTTAACGCATGCACTTGGCGGTTCTTGCTGTGTTCGCATCAAGCCTGATCACCGGTTGCGCCAGATGGGGTGGTCAAATCCTCGAGGATAATCATGTGGCGTTTAACACTTCGGTCTCGGACGCCATGGATCGTCAGATGCTGTTGAACATTGTGCGTATGTCAAAGGACAAGGCAGTTCTGGTCTTGTTGAAGGCGCGGCGGGTGTTGGCGTGAAATGGTCTCGGCAAGTTGGCCGATCTCGTGGGTGCATTTCCTAACCGCTGATCAGGTGCAGACCGTCAGGTCCTTCGATATCACTCGCCGAAACGGATTCGTCACGCATAGCAAACAGTTTGGCAGATTGATGCAGCTCTTCAACGAGCTCGAAACAAAACAACTCGTCT
>JBDKKN010000130.1:0-17314 GCA_039796075.1 Planctomycetota bacterium
GCCACGAGGCTGGCTGTACAGATCGCACGCAGGAGGACGATTCGCATAGCGATAGGGTAGAGCCGAGCGATGGAGGAAGTCGTACCATGAACAGCGCATGACAGGTGAATTTTCAGATTTCGTCAGCCTTGATGACTTTGAACGCCATGCGTTTGAAGTGCTCCGCGTCTTGCCGCGCGACTATTTCCGGAGCGGCGCGTGGGCGGAAACAACCTTGCATGAGAATCGTGCCGCGTGGGAGCGTCTGCGGATTTGGTACCGCGTGATGCGTGATGTCTCCGCGCGCTCAAACAGCGCCACCATTCTTGGCGGCGAGGCGTCCATGCCCGTCTGCATCGCGCCGACCGCGCTGCAACGGATGGCGCATCCGGATGGTGAGTTAGCCACTGCCCGCGCCGCTGCACGCGCTGACGTGCCGATGATCCTTTCGAGCCTATCGACCACCACTATTGAGGACGTCCGCGCCGCAGCGACCGAAATTGATCCTGCTGCGCGCACGTGGATGCAGATGTACATCGGACGTGATCGCGGTGTGGTGCGCGAACTCGCGCAACGCGCACACGCTGCTGGTTGTGATGCATTGGTGCTCACCGTGGACACCCCGGTCTGGGGCATCCGCGAGCGCGACATTCGTAATCACTTCCGTGTGCCGGAGGGTCTGAGCATCGTTCATCTGGAACGCCCGGGTGGTCCGACTGGCCATACCGGGAGCGGCATTCAAGAGGCGCTCGCGTGGACGATTGATTCGAGCCTGACTTGGAAAGACTTTGAGTGGCTGCGCGATTCGACGCCGCTCCCTGTGATACTCAAAGGAATTTGTCGCGCCGAGGATGCAGCGCGCGGGGTTGACCTTGGCGCGAAGGCGATCTTGGTTTCCAACCACGGCGGCCGTCAACTGGATGGTGCGCCGGCGACTGTTGAAGCGCTGCCACACTGTATTGATGCAGTTGCCGGGCGTGTTCCGGTATTGGTTGATGGTGGCGTTCGTCGCGGCACTGACATCTTGCGGGCGCTGGCACTCGGTGCGCAAGCAGTCTGCGTGGGGCGACCGATTCTTTGGGGGCTTGCTTCTGGTGGCGAAGAGGGCGTTTCCCGCGTTCTTGCCATTCTGGCGCAGGAACTGGACGTGACGCTTGCGCTGTCCGGTTGCACCGGCGTCAACGATGTCACGGATGATTTACTGCGGCCGTAACGATGCGTAGTACGTTTGGCTCGCGCGCGCGTTCAGCGCCCGTGCCCACCGCCGCCGCCGCCACGGCCACCCATGCCGCCGCGATTCATACCGCCGCCGCGATTCATACCGCCGTATCCGTTCATGCCGCCGTATCCGTTCATGCCGCCCCAACCGCTGAGCTGTCCATAGCCGCGGTAGCCGTTCGACCATCCTCCGTATCCGTAGCCGTACGGATTGACCGGACGCGAGACGGTGCGGTCATACCAACCGGTGTCTTGGTTGAAGCCGGGTAGACCGCGGTCGTAGTCATTGCCCCAACGTTGTGCGTAGGTGCCGCCTTGATCACTGATACCCCAACCGCCGCCGTTGAAATTACCGCCGCGTTGATAGGGTCCGCCTTCGGAGGCGCCGTTTCCTTGTTGAGCGCCGTTGTCATTGTTGCCGCCGTTGCCGCGAGCGACGTAGTTCGTTTCGCCGCGCGCGAACGCGCCGCGTGGGCTGCCATCAAAGTTGTGGTTTGGGTCAGGGCGGAAACCGTCCGAGTTGGTGTTGCGCGCTTGTGACGATGCCATCGGTGAGTCATCGCGCTCTTGGAAGTTACCGTTGCCGTTGCGTTGGCCCGCACGAGCGGCGCCGTCACGCCACGATCCATCCGGGGTTCGTGCAGCTGATTGATTCTGGCGTGCTGCGCTGGCACCGTTGGTTGCGCCCGCTCGACTGTCATCCATACGGGTCCCGTCTCCAGCAGACTTCTGCCACGCACCGTCGGCGCGCGTGTATATCTGATCTCCGCGACGTTGCGTCACCTGACCGTTGCGATTGGCCATGACGTTGTCGTTACCGTTCGCTCCGTGATGCCATGCAGCATCATCGCGTGTGGCGTTTGCTTCGGCACGGTTCGCACCGCCAGTGGTCTTTCTGTACGGACCGATTTGCCCGTAGCGACTGATGTCACCTGCGGCGCCGGCGCGGTTGTAGCTGCGCGCGGCGCTGTCCCAGCCGCGCCGATAGGCGCCGCCCCAGTGGTTGTTCCACCAACCGCTGCCATCGCGCCAGCCCCATGGGTGATAGCCCCAACGCCACGCATCGCCGAAGCCCATGCCCAGCGCAAAGCCAACGCCGAAGCCGCGGCCGCCGCCCCACCAACCATCGCCGCTCCAATACGCGCCGGGGTACAGACCGTAGTCGCCCCAGCCGGGATAGCCATAGAAGCCCCAACCGCCGTAGTCAGCACCGTAACTTGGCCAGTATCCGTACGTGTTTGGATAGCCGCCGTATGTGTCCCAGGTGTCTTCGTCGGTGACGTTGGAGTTGTTGCCAAGCACCAAGTCCTGTGCACCAATCGAACCGGGATAGGTGTAGCCGGTGCCGTACGCCACGGTGCCGTCATTCTCATAGCTATTCATGTAGCCAGCGGTGAATCCGAATGTCACGCTGTCAGCGTCGGAGTTGTAGACCTGCACGTAGGTGGCCGTATAGATCGGGCAACTTGGCGGAATGGTGTAGATCTCTTCGGGAACTGCATCGCAGAGCGTCCACGGTCCGTTCGGTGCGTTGGCAACAAACCACGCAGCGGTATCGCACAGGTAATACATCTCCTTGCAATAGATGAGCGGCGAGCTTGCGTTTGCGGCGTACTGCATGCTGGTGCCAGCAATTGGTTTGAAGCGTGCAGGGCCACCGATGGTGGAGAGTTTCGCCTTGGCAAGTGCGCGATCGAGCGTTGCCACATGCGGGATGGTCTGTTGATAGACGGCCTCCGTGGCTTGCGGCGTGTTGGGCACGGAAGCAAGCACGTTGCCCCATGTTCCATGCGGATCAATCTGTGCGAACGATGTTGGAATGGACGAAGGCTTGCTGTACGTCCATGGTCCGTTCATAAGGTCGGTCGATGTGAACCAGCGCCCGGATGCCAAGAGCCACCAGGCGTTATCCGCGCTGGTAGTGAAGAGATCGCAGTTGGCGTTGGCAACGGCAAAGAGTCCGTCGGCCACCTGCGTGAGGTTTGGTTGACCGTTGATGCTCACTAAGCACATGGGTGACGTACTGACGATCACTTCGGGTGTCTTGCCAGCGGGAGGCGGCGTAGTCGGCACGGCCGCGGGGTGGCGCTCTGGCAGTGCTGCAGCGATGGTCTTCAGTGCGGATGCAGAAAGCGTCTTGCCCGCAATGTACGGACCCGTGTAACGCGAGGAGTGCAACCACGTATCGGTACCGATGCGTATGAACCACGTGCGCGTTGCTTTGTCGAACACCAATAGCGAAGGAGTGTTCTGTGCAAGGCCGATGCCGCTATCGCCGAGTTCGCGCAATGCGGGCTTGCCGTCAAGTAGTAGGAGTACAGCGGAGTGGCCGATGACGCGAATCTTTGGCGGCGCATTGCTGAGTGATGCGCGCGTTGCGGTTTGGTCCTTGGCTACTTGCATGTTCTGCATGACTGTTGCACGGTTCACCGTGAAGGTCACGCCAAAGAGCATCTTCTGTAACTCGGCGGCAGCAGCAGATGCATCGGAATTGTTGGAGAGTTGCGAGTGTTGCACCAACATGTTGGAGACTTCGATCAGGCCTGCGGCGAGATCGTTGTCCAGGTCGGCGGTGAAGAGCATTGCGCCGTAGATAGCGGGCATTCCAGTGATTTCCACGCTGAACGCGGCGCGTGCGGTGGCGCGCGTTCCGGAGATCGATTCAAATTGTGGCGTGTAGAGCGTGTAGGTGGTGGCGTCCACGGTGGCGGTCTGCGGCCAGAGCGTTTCGCCGTTGTCATGATCGGGGGCGGGGGCGGTGGGGGCAGTGGGGACGGCGGATGTGTCGGGGACAGCGGATGCGGCGGGGTCAGTTGGCGTGGCCGGTGCGTCGGTCGGCGCGGCGGTCGGCGGGGTCGATTCATCCGGTGTGGCGGTGTCGGTCGGCGCCGCTTCGAGAGTGGTGGCGGGTGGAGTAGCGGGTGCGGGAGTTGGTGTTTGCGTTGACTCGGGCTCGAGCGCTGGTGTTGGCTCGGGGGTTGGTGTTGGCTCAGGGGTCGGTGTTGGCTCGGATGTCGGCGTAGGTGTCGGCGCCAGAGTCGGTGCAGGCGCCGGTGCAGGTGTTGGCGCCGGCGTCGTCGCAGGCGCCGGCGCACTCTTGTCCACCACCTTGTCGGCTGCTTTGGCGGCGGTCTTCGGACCCGGTGTTGCGGCGGGTTGCGTTGCAGGGCCAGGGCGCGCGGATTGCAGCCGTGGTGCCGCGGTCGCGGTGCAAGTAATGAGGAGCGCAGCGAGGGTGACGAATCGTTTGGTGTGATGCATGAGGGGTGACCTGTGCAGCTCAGGCTAATTCGTGCGGGTGCGGCGCGGGGAAGGATTATTTTTCGCCTTTGTGAACGCCTGTTGTTGGACGTGATGTCGCGCCGATAGTATCCTAACAAACACCGTACAACAAACCTCATGGGCTATTCACTTCCATCCGAAGGCACCGAGCAACGCCGCGCCGTACGTGCGGCGTTGGCTGAGCGCATTGGTGCGTTGGAAGGTCGTGGGCAAGCGGTGTCCGATCGTCCCATTCATATCGCTACCGGGTGGACGGCGATCGATGCCGCGCTCGGTGGCGGCATTGCACGTGCGGGGCTACACGAGTGGTGGGGCGCGCTGCCCGAGGTGCGTGCGGTGCTGGTGCAACTGGCATGGAACGCGATCCTTCATGACGATCAACATCGCGTGGGTGCGCATCGACATGTGGTGTGGGTGGGTCGTGAGGCGTGGCCGTCAGCCGATGCGCTGGTGCGCGGACTGCGTGCGCCCATCGCTGGAATGTTTGGTCAGCCGGTCCCGCGCACCTGGCCGGATGCACGACTGCACGATCGTTCGCTCTTGGTTGATGTACCAGCGCACGACCCCGGCGCGCGACTCTGGGCGATCGAACAGGCGGTGCGCTGCCCGGGTGTATGCGCCGTGATTGCCGATGGACGTGGATTTGATCTTGCTGCGACGCGTCGATTGCAACTCGCAGCATCCGACACGTGTCTTCTTTCGATGCGTGGAGCAGAACATCGCCGCGGTGCGCGCCGCAGTGTGCTGACGGCATGCGCCACGCGTTGGATGGTGGAGCGCGCGGAGCGAACTGCACGCACTATCACCGAACGTGTGCCGTGGTTACGAGCGATGGACAAGCCCGGTGTGACGGAAGCTCGATTCGAAGCTCGATTCAGCGCGGATACGGCCTGCGCCTCACGTGAGGAACCGCGCAATGGAGGGGAGCAGCGCGCCATCGATTCGCTGCTGGCACGTATTCCGCCCGAGCCTGCGTGGCACGTGACGCTTGAGCGTTCGAAGGGGACATCCATGCATATTTCCAGTGAATGCAGCGCACAGGCGGCGCATTCCTGGCAGTGGCAGGGGGCGCTCGACCCGCCCGCGCCTGAGGCAGCTGTTGCGCGAAGACGCGCCATGCGTGGCGAGCGATTGATGGCGGATCACGCCGCTCGGAGTGCTCAGGAGTTGCGCGCCTTGGAACATACGGAGAGCGCCGAGCCAACCGCTGGGGCCATCGCTCGCTCGCGTTCGCATGACCGAGTCACAAGCCGAGGTACACGTTGGGCGCGTGGCAGTGACGGACGAGGCGCTGCGTGAGCCCCAGGTGAGATTCATCGATGCCGCCCACTGTTATTCCATGGTTCATCGCGATTGTGCTTCCCGAGTGGACGCGATCGCAAGCAATGCTCCATCGCATGGCACTCTGGTGCATGCGTTTCACACCGCGTGTTCATATTGAAGACATCGAACGCGCTGCAGAGCGGGCGTCAGCGTCATCGCGGCTGCCGCGCGCGGTGATTACTATTCCGCCTTCGCTTCCGCCGAATGGACTGCCATCATCGCTACCGCCGCATGGATTACCGTCATCGCTTCCGCCGAATGGACTGCCGCCATCGCTGCCGCCCCTCATCTTGCTTGATGTCAGTGGATGTCTCCGTGTGAATGGCGGTGCCAATCGCGTCGTGACGCGCTTGACCCGCGGGCTCACGCGTCGTGGAATTGTTCACGCGATTGGCAGCGCGCCCTCGAGCGGTCAGGCAGTCGTGCAAGCCATGGGCGTTGCGCTGGGATGCCGATCCGCGCTTGATGAATTGCCGTTTGCATGCTTGCGGCTCTCTGATTCCATCTGCACCGCGCTGCGGGAGGTGAATCTCACGCGCATTGGGGAGGCGCGCGTCATCACGCGCTCGGCGCTAGCGGATCGCTATGGACCAGAGCTCAGCGAACGGCTTGACATGGCGGCGGGCGTGCGCGCGTGGCCATTTCGCGCGGTGGCACCGCCGGATCCGGTGCTTGGCGAATTTATCTTTGCATCGCCATGCGCGCAACAGGAAGCAGTGGATCTGGCATGCATGCAAGCGGTGGAATTGCTCTGTGCTGCGCTGGCGGCTGCGGGCAATGCACGTAGAAACGAAGATGGATCCGTGCGCGCACCCCGCATCGGCTGCGCGCATAGTCGTGGCGTACGCACGCTGCAGGTGCGCATCGAACGCGCGCGCTTAGCGCCAGTCATTGGCACCATCCACTTTGGCGCACCCACCCGTGACGCGCGACACCTGTGGTCCATTCTGCGTCCGCGCATACAGCGCATGCATCTCGGTGAGCATGAACGCGGCGAAGGTATTGAGCGAATTCTGCTGACTGCCGCACGTATGGGCCGCTGCCAAAGCGGGACCCCATTTCTTGGTGGCGCGATCGGCATGGCAGCCTCCGGAACACATGACCTGAATATTGCTCGCGGGAGCGGCGGGGGAGATCGCAGTACCGGCACTCATTCCAACAACGATCATCATGCGGCGACAGAGCGCGCTATTGGTGAATTTGTTGATCAATTGCGCGCCCGCCTTGGTAGTGATGTCGTGCAGCGCGCGCATGCGTAGAATGCTTCGCATGAATCTCACCTGTACATTGACATCGGCGCGCCTGCTGGCATGCGGCCGCGTTCTTTCGTTCACCGTTGCGAGCGCATTTCTGGCAGGCTGCACCGTGAATCCATTCATCATGAATTACCGCGGCGACCGAATGACGCCGGTTCTTGAAGCTCAAGTAGTGCAGGATGCCCCAGCCGAAGGAACCGCCACCGAGATCGGATCAAGCACCTTCCTGGCGTCCGTTCCGCAGGCGGGCGATGCCGAAGCGATCGAAGCAGCCCGTGAGGTGGGGGCTGGAATGGTGAAGTGGAGTTGCGTGAATGCCGGCAAGATTGAGTCGACGGAATTGGATCCCGTCTACCAGCGCCGCGCCGAAGGCCGCGGCAACTTTGGCACCTATGCCCCCATTCCTGGCCAACGCGAGTCATGGCAGTACACGGCGCGATTCTGGCGCTCCAATGCCGTATCCGCGTCAACACCAACGCCACGCGGGTAATCCTTGCTGCCAAAATTCAGTCGGCACCCGTTACGGTGCTGTTGGTGTCGTCACCTTGAGTGCAGCGACTGGCCCCTTGATGCCGTCTTTCTCGCCATTGCGTGAAACCACCCATTGCGTGGGTAGACGCAGTGCATCCGGACCGGCATAGGTCACCACATCCATGGTCAGCGATGCAACACTTGCATCATCAAAGCGACCGGGATGACTGATCTGTACCAGTCGACCGGTCTCTTTATCGATGGCCAAGTACGTAGCGTTTCCTTCGAACCACGTCACAATGTAATCGCAACGCGCGCCGCCGAGCGTTCCTTCGCCGGTCTTGAGCGCCAAGAGTCCCGCCTCGGGGCGATAGCGCGCGCGCATAATCGCATACGGCTGGCGATTCATGAGTCGCTCAAAGGCCGTGCGTCGCGCATCGACCAGTGGAGTGGTGCGGCCATTGCTTGAAGTGATCACAGCAGTGTCCGGCGTCACCAGCGTTTCGTATTGATAGTTGTCCTTTGCCGTTCCGCCTACTTTTTGCCATGCATCCATGCGGCGCATGGTGTGCGGTCCAGCAAACTCCAGCGTCTCGGTGATGTCCCATGAATCAGCACCCTGTAGGACGCGCCGGGTCGACACCTGTGTGAACACCTTTGCAGCCTTCACAGCGTCTTTTCCGCCAGCCCAGGCAATCCATCGGTCGAGCGCTGCGAGTCCCGCAACTTGCTGCTCGGGCGTACCTGCTGGCAATTGATCAGCGGGCTCCATATAGCGCCGCGGTTGCGTACGAAACGACTTCATGCATTCGTCAGAGGCAAAGAAGTAGAGAAGCCCTTCCTGCAGCGCATATCGGCGCGCATCACCAAGTCCACCGAGCGGGCCCATCCGCCCGCACGCGCCGCCTTGTTGCGCAGCAAAGCGCGCTGGTTCGCGATTGAATTGATCGCGCGTGGCAGTATTCGCAAAGATGTACGTGTTCCCCTCATACGTCACAAAGATCGATCGTTCCCCGGCAACCGTCTTACCCAATTGCAGTAGCACCGGATCCACCGGCAAGGTGCGCTCTGGCGTCGCGTTGGCAGCAGTTGATACAGCTTCCGGGGTATCGAGCAGCGGCGATTGCGGCATCAGCGTTGCGGGTGCGGCGGCGGGTGCGGCGGCGGGTCCGGCGGCGGGTGTGGCGGCGGGTGCGGCGGCGCGTGTCGTCGGCGGTGCAATGGCGGGTGCACTCGCGGGCGCCGCTGCTGGCGCCGCAGCCGGTGCACTCGGCGTTGCTTGATCAGTCACCGCTAGCGGCATGCTGGCACTCACGCCCCCATGCACGAACGCGTTGCAGAGCAGGGCGGAAGCGAGAAGAGTGATGTGTGCCATGTGCATGAGAATGATCCGCAAGATGCCAACCGACAGGTGCACGTGTCAGCGTATTCGCGGTGGCGCATTTGGATTTCACCCCGTATCCAAGTATACTAACAAACACCGTACAAATAATCAAGGCGTCGATTCTGTGCTTGAAAATCAACCTTTCTGTGAACTTGCGGCTCTCAGCAACTTCTCCTTCCTTGAAGGGGCAAGTCATCCTGAAGAGGTCATTGCCCGCGCAGCGCAGCTTCGGCTTGGCGCAGTGGCGATCGCTGATCGTCACACCATGGCTGGGGTAGTGCGCGCGCATGTTGCCGCGAAGCAGCATGGGGTGCAGTTGGTGGTTGGAACGCGCTGCAACTTTCTGCTTGGTGCTGATGATGAGCCAACGCACCTCGAGGTGGTGTTGCTTGCTGATTCAGCAGACGGCTACGCACGCATCTGCCGGTTGCTCACTCTCGGTAAGCGCCGGGCGGGTTGGACGCTTGATATGGATGAGAATGTCACAGCCGTTGCAGCCGGCATTGAATCACGCACCGCCGCGCGCAATTCATCGGCGTGCCATCTGTGGCTCCATGATCTGGTCGATGCCAGCGTGCAGTCACTTGGAAGCGGCGAGCCTGGTGATGGATCGGGTCATGGATCCGGACGCAAGCCAGGGACCGATCGGCCGCTTGCTCCGTTTGCCATTCCTGGCGTTCAAGCCATCGTGATGCCGCCCGATGAATACGGCGCGATGCAGCCGCGGTTTCTTGAATCACTTCGCTGGCTTCGTACCGTCTTTGATGATGATCGACTTTCACTTGGATTTGTGCGTCGCTCAGGCACGGATGCCGCACTTCGGCTGCTGCAGTTGGAGTGGATTTCCACTGAAGCGTGCGTGCCGCTTGTAGCAAGCAACGATCCATACTGCCATGTCCGTGATAGACAAGAAATACAGGATATTTTGACCGCAATCCGCGCCGGACACACGGTGCAAGAGCTCCGTTCATTTGAACGAACCCGCGCAGTCGATCGAGCGCATGGGTGTGCCCACCAGGGCGCGCGCCTCTTTCCTGACGACGCGCGGCACCTGGTTGACGCGGATGACATGCGAGCGATACTTACTGATGTTCCGGCCGAAGTGTGCAACGCAGCAATCGCGCGCAGCGCTGTAGTGGCAAAGCGGTGCGCGGGATTCTCCATGTCAATGCTTCGCTATCGATACCCGCGCGAAGTTGCACCGCCCGGCGTTGATCCAATGACGCACTTACGGCAACTGGTCGAAGATGGCGCGGCATTGCACTGGTCGTCACAGCCCTCTCCGCCACAGCACCCTCCATCATCAATCAGCGATCAGCCATTGGCGAGCACTGCATCAGAGCCGACTATCCCTGTAAAGGTACGCTCGCAACTTGAACATGAATTCTCCATCATTGCTGAGCTTGGCTATGCGTGCTACTTCCTGACCGTGCACGCCATTGTCAGCTTTGCACGCTCACGAGGCATTCTCTGCCAAGGTCGAGGCGCCGCTGCGAACAGCGCCGTCTGTTTCTGCCTTGGAATTACTGCTGTTGACCCCTCTCGCAGCGACATGCTCTTTGAGCGCTTCATCAGCCGCGAGCGAGATGAACCTCCAGACATTGATGTCGACTTTGAACACGAACGACGCGAAGAAGTCATTCAATTCATCTATCGAACCTGGGGAAGAGCCCGCGCCGCGTTGTGCGCGGAAGTGATTTGCTTTCGCGAACGTAGCTCATTGCGTGAGGCAGCGAAAGCGCTCGGCATTGCGCCGGAATCACCGGAAGCGGTGCGGATCGCCGCAGCAATAGAAGGATTCCCTCGTCATCTTTCGCAACATGTTGGCGGATTCATCATCACCGATGGTCCGCTGTGCGAACTTGTACCCGTGCGCAACGCACGCATGGATGCGCGCACCATCGTTGAGTGGGATAAAGATGACATTGATGCCATGGGCATGCTGAAAATGGACGTACTTGCGCTGGGGATGCTCACCGCCATTCGCAAAACGATTGATCTTGGCAATAGCTGTCCGGTTCCTGGCTGGCCGCGTGACACTTCCGGCACTGGAGCGCTGACTTACTGCACTGTTCCTGCCGAAGACCCAGCAACGTATGAGATGGCATGTCGCGCCGACACAGTGGGGGTCTTTCAGATCGAAAGCCGCGCGCAAATGAGTATGTTGCCGCGCCTTAAGCCGCGTTGCTTCTATGACCTGGTGATTGAAGTGGCCATCGTGCGCCCTGGACCGATCCAAGGAAATATGGTGCACCCATACCTGCGTCGGCGTGACGGTACTGATACAACGCACTATCCCAACGAATCCATTCGCGCGGTGCTTGGAAAGACGCTTGGTGTGCCGCTGTTTCAGGAGCAGGCGATGTTGCTTGCTGTAGTAGCGGCAGGCTTTACCCCCGGTGAGGCGGACAAGCTGCGCCGCGCCATCGCTTCATGGAAGCGCTCTGGTAATCAGATTGCTGCATTCAAGGATCAGCTGGAGTCTGGCATGCGTGCCCGTGGGTATTCCGAACAGTTTGCTGCCCAGGTATTCGGGCAGATTCAGGGTTTCTCTGGTTACGGATTTCCGGAGAGTCACGCAGCGAGCTTTGCGCTCTTGGTCTATGTGTCTGCATGGCTCAAGTGTCATCATCCGGCAGCATTCACTGCCGCGCTTCTCAACAGTCAGCCGATGGGTTTCTACGCGCCCGCGCAGTTGGTGCGTGACGCGCGCGAGCACGGCGTTGATGTTCTGCCGGTGGATGTATTGGCAAGCGAATGGGACTGCACGCTGGAGGACGGCGCTGTATCGAGCGAGGATTGCGCCCCCGGCGATCAGCCCGATGTGCACTTGCACTCCACGCTTCCCCCCGCGCTTCCCCCCGCACCTCACCCCGCGCTTCGCCTTGGCCTACGCATGGTGTCTGGCTTGCGTGCAGAAGACGGCCACGCCGTAGCGTCCGTGGCGCGCAGCCGGCACTCCCACCCAATGTTTGCATCGGTAGAGTCCTTGTGGCGCTCGTCTGGCTGCAGTCTGCACGCGCTGCGGCGCTTGGCAGCGGCGGACGCGTTTGCCGGCATGGGTATTTCTCGCCAGCAAGCACTCTGGCAGGTGCGTGCCTTGCGCGGTGGCGACACCCCCGTTCTTGACGATGCCGCCCAGCGGGGCGCCACACTCTTTGACATGCTGCCGCAGCCATTGCCGCCAGTTCCAGCGCTTCGTTCCGTTGCTGCTGACTACTCCAGTACCGGACTTTCATTGCACGACCACCCGATTCGATTCCTGCGCGAATCAATCGCGCGTCGCGGAGGATCCGAGTGCGCGCAACTCCGCGCTATCGGCGCAGCGTCCGAACGACCCATCGCCGCCGTGGCTGGATTAGTCCTGTGCCGGCAACGCCCGTCCACGGCATCGGGCATCATGTTCATGACGATTGAGGACGAAACGGGCATTGCCAATCTCATCATTCGGCCCCGTGTGTACGAGCGAGTTCGAAGCATCGTGCGCCATGCAACCACGCTCTTGGCGGAAGGCACGGTTGAGCATCGTTCCGGGGTCACGCACCTGATAGTGCGTCGTATCACCGATCTGTCCGAAGAATTGAGCCAGATGGCGATGGGCGATCACATCGCCCAGCAGTCGCGGGACTTTCGTTAGCAATGACCGGCGGACAGACTGCCCGACACACTGCCGGTGTTCGCGTGCTCGCACTCATGATCCGAGCATTACTTCCCAGTGCCAGGCTTGCCGGCATTCGCTCCGAACTTGCCGGATTGCATCTCTTTCATCGGCTGCACTGCGGCGTCAGACTGCTTTCCTGGCGCAGGCTGTCCCTGCTTGCCATCGGAACGCGGGAGCGGTTGCGGCTCAACTGCCGGGCGCTTGGGCAACGGAATCGAAGGTGGCAGCGGCTTTGGATGACGCATCGCACCACGCTCACGGGGCGGGACCCAACCAGCAGGTGGCTGCGCACGACCGGTGTTACCCAGTGGTCCGCCACGGTAGTGATCGAGCAGCCCAGTGAAGCCCGCGTCGCCGCAGAAGAACTGTGCGGTCGCCACGCAGTTGGCGTCCCACTGCACTTCGCAGCACGAAGGCTGATACGCGCACACGGTTTGGCAACAGCCAAGTTCATTGCAGAACGGCGTGGCGTGCACTTGCAGGCAGCTACCAGCACTTGGATCGCCGCAACTATTCTGGTCGCAACCGCATGAAGGATCTTCAGCTGCAAGATTCACGCAGGTGACGTCCCAGGACGTATCGCAGCAGAACGAGTCGACCAAGCACACGCGGTTGCAGCAACTCTCATCGGAGCAGTTTGGCAGCGTGCTGGGCACGCAGCAACTCTGCAGCAAATCGCTGCCGCACGGTGGAACTGGGCATGCCTCATCTTTGGCGGTGCAGGTATCGCGCGCGACACCCGCGCAGACGCTGTCCCACTGGGTGTCGCAGCAATACGCATCTTGCGCACAGACCGATGCGCAGCACGCCGCATCGTCGCATGCACCGCTGTCATGGGGGCGGCAGCAATTGCCGGCGCAGACATCGCCGCACACGTAACTGCATCCGCACGAAGTGATGGTGCGCGCAATGTCAACGCAATCCGCGTCCCATTCCGTGTCGCAGCAGTAGGTGTCTTCCGCGCATACCGCGGCGCAGCACACGGGATCGCTGGATGCAGCGCCTGGGTGTGGCTCGCAGGATGGGCCGGCGCTGTAGTCGCCGCACACTGGTCGCACGCACACGGCTGCGTTGGCTGGAAGAGAGGCCAAATTGACGCACTCAAAGTCCCAGGCAAGGGTGCAGCAGCTTGGGTCAGTCACGCACACCGCCGCGCAGCATAGGCCTTGGTCGCAACTCGGCAAATCATGCTCGACGAAGCAACCGCCGGAATCTTGCAGTCCGCAGGCACTTCCGCAACGATCCAACGCACCAGCAGCGCACAGTGCGTCCCACGAAGCGCTGCAGCACAACGGGTCGTTTCGGCACACGGCATCGCAGCAATACGGATCGTTGCAGTAGGGCTCTTGGTGAGGAATCAGGCAGGGCTTGTTGCATCCGGAACCGCATCCCACGGCGCCGCAGCAATACTCGCGCGCGACGGAAACGCATGCGCCATCCCAGTTAGCATCACAGCACGATGCGTCGATGTTGCACACGATGGAGCAGCATGAGCCATCTTGGCAGCCGGGGTTGTCATGCGCCTCAAAGCAACTGCCACTACATGGGCAGGTCCAGCCGCTGTCGGCGGGCACCTTGCACAGCGTGCGTGCGGTGGTGACGCATGCGCTGTCCCACTCGCCTTGGCAGCACGATGGATCCGCCGCGCACACGCCGTTGCAGCAAGATGAATCGCGGCAGCCGGGGTTCTCATGTGCGGCAAAGCAATCACCCTCTGCTGGGCAACCTTCAGGCGCCGGACAGACGGCCGTTGCCACCAGCACGCATCCCTGATCCCACGCTGTCGTGCAGCACGATGGATCAACACTGCACACCGCGCGGCTGCAGTCCGCGTTGGCGCACCCCGCCGATACGTGCGCGGTCAGGCAGCCCTCACGTCCGATGGTGACTACAAAGTTGGGGTCACAAATGAACGTTGCCTCGCGTGCGCACACGGCGTCCCAGCGCGCTTCGCAGCAGTAGGGGTCGATCGACTCGCACACGGCGGCGCAGCACTCACCATCACTGCAACCACGGGTGTAGTTGGGAATCCAGCAACTGCGCAGCGAACCATCATTCGATCCGCACACATCAGCTGGATTGGCGCACGCGACACCCGCGGTGGAGACGCACACGTCATCCCACTGGTCGGAACAGCAGAACGAATCGATCAGGCACACTGCCGTACAGCAGGATCCATCCGCGCAGTTTGCTGACGCGTGCGGCGTGTAGCAACTCCCGGAGAGCGGATCGCCGCACTGGTCGCAGATTTCAACAGCCCGTAGCGCACACTTCGCATCCCACCCAATTTGGCAGCAGTAAACAAAATCTGGATCGGAGCACACTTGGCTGCAGCAGCCAGGCTTGTCGCAGCCCACGGCGGTTGGATGCGCGATGTAGCAACTGCCATTCACTGGCAGCGAAGTGACCGGATCGATGCAGCCAGGTTCTGACGAGCACAGGTCATTGGCAATCTCAACGCACGCTTCGTCCCAAGTGACGTAGCAGCAGTACGGATCGCGTATGCACACCGTTTGGCAGCAGAACGAATCCGCGCAGCCGATGCGCGCATGGACGACGAAGCAACTTGATTCCTTCCCTGCGTCCAGATCACCGCCGCATGCGCAACTCTCGCTGCTGCAACTTGGCGTGACAATCGCAACCTGCGTGCAACTGATATCCCAAGAGGAGGTGCAGCAGAACGGGTCGAGCGCACACACTGCTCCGCAGCACAGACTGTTGCTGCAGTACGGTGTTGCGTGGGCGATGCAGCACGGGCCGGTGTTCAGCGAGCCGCAGCCTTGGCAGGAAACCGCTTGCGTATCAACGCAACTTTGATCCCAACCGGTGGTGCAGCAGTACGGATTCAAGTTGCAAACGGTGGTGCAGCACGTGGAATCCTCGCAATAGGGCAGGGTGTGCACCGTGTCGCAGGCACCGCTGTCCTCAGCTCCGCAGGCGAGGCAATTGGTGGTGGCAAGTGTGACGCAGTCCGAATCCCAGGAAGAATTGCAGCACGATGGGTCAATCGCGCAGACTCGGTTGCAGCAACTTGTATCGCTGCAGGAGGCGGTCGAGTGCGTGACGTAGCAACTGGCCGTGGTGCTTCCGCACGCCTCGCACGTGATCGCTGCTTGATCCGCGCACGACTGGTCCCACACCACGTTGCAGCAACCGGGGTCAATATTGCATACGGCGTTGCAGCAGTCGGCGTCCGAACAACTCGGTCCGGTCTGTGACTCAAAGCAACTGCGCGTGGTTCCGTTTTGGTTCGGCTCGCCGCATCCGCTGACGTTGGCGGTGCAGGATGGATTGCGAACGAACGGCGAGTCGCTGGTTGGTGTGATCGCCGTTGGACCCTTGGTCAGGCTGCCGGCGTTACGGCATCGATAGATGTGCGGCGGCGCAAACGAATCCGATGCATCGCCCACTGGTCCGATGTACGCCTTGCCGTTGTCAGCAAAGATGCATCCGTAGATATTCTGATCAGTGCCACGAACGATGGTGACCGTGTCAACAATGGCATCCCACGGTGGCAGCGTCACCGTACCGGGCACGCTCCACGCCAGCTCGCAGACCTGTGCGATATCAACCGTAGCCGGTACATTGACGCGCTGGCCAACGGTGGGGAACGCGCGCCTATTGGCGGGATTTGGATTGCGAAAGACAATCAGATGGGTGACATTGGTGGCGGATTCAGCAGGAAATACGCGTCCGTTGGCTGCGGGTCCGGTCGGGAACGCGAGTGATGTGCTGCCAAGAAAGATGTACTTGTCCAGCGCTGGCGGCACGTCAGCGAGTACATCACCGGTGAACGATGAATCCACTAGCAGCCCCAATCCACGCGACGCGGTGTCGAGCGGGTTGGACACCCATGCCATTCCAGCGAGTGGTTCCACTACCGCGATGGTTCCACTCACTTGGTCGGTGCCGGAACTGTTGTTGGAACGAGCGATCTTGATGTAGAACCAACCGTCCAGAAACGCACGCATGCCAGCATCGTCAACAACCACACCATTCACCGTTGGCGCGGTTACAACCCCAACCGCGGAGGTCGGAACACGAATCTCCACGTAGCGTGACTGTGGAACGGTGGGGTCCGTCTGTGTGTTCGGTTTACGAACGCGCAATTCTGACAGAGTAATCCGGGGGAGTTTGCCGATGGCGGCGTTGGACGCCATGTTAACCAGCTGCCCGAGGTAGTTACGGTCGACGGGGTCGATGGCACCGTCAAAGTTGAAGTCGCCGTTGATGCAGTACACCGGTTGGCCGAGCATGCAACTTGACCACACATCAATGTCAGTCTGATTGACCAAGTTGTCCGCATTTAAGTCACCCAGCCACGTGGAGTTGCCAGCGGTGGTGCATGCGGCAGATGGATCGTTGCACTGTGCTGCCGCCGGGCGCGCCGCCATGCCAGCAAACACCATCAAGATGGCGAGCAGGCAGGACGGTAGTGCGCAGCGGGGGGACGGCATAAGAGATCTTCAGGGTATACGCAACCGGACACCCAGAATCCCCGGTTAATCGCCCAGATTCGAGACATTCTCAGCCGGATCCGCGTCCGCAGTTCAGGTGGCGCCGGCTGCTCGCGCCCCATCCAGCCCGCCGTAGGTGCGCCGCCGCGCGGCAAAGTCAGCAAGGGCCGTTTGAAGTTCCGGGACCTTGAACTCCGGCCACAGGACGTCGGTGACGAAGATCTCCGCATAACTCACCTGCCACAGCAGGAAATTGGACAATCGGCGCTCCCCGGCGGTCCGA
>JBDKKN010000131.1:0-3285 GCA_039796075.1 Planctomycetota bacterium
CTCATCGACTGCGAGTTCACCGACAATCTGGCTTCGAACACACAGGGAGCACCACAAGCCGGTGGCGGTGCCATCTACGTCGGCAACAATACGCTGACCCTCACCCGTTGCTCGTTCACCGCAAATGCAAGCAACTACTACGGCGGCGCCCTCTTTGTGACTGGAGGAAGCAACCCAGGTCGAGTGAACCTCCAGTCGACGCGCATCTGCGGCAATACTGCACCGAATGGACCGCAAATTGGCATGAGCACTGGCGCCATCATCACGGACCTCGGCGGCGCGTGCATCTCGAACAACTGTGACGACTGTCCACCGGCCCCGGTCTGCCCAGCGGACCTTGACGGAAACGGGGTCGTGGGTGGCGCCGATCTCGGCCGTCTGCTCGGGGCCTGGGGACCGTGCACCGACTGCCCCGCCGACATCAATGGCGATGGGTTAGTGAGCGGGACGGACTTGGGAGCGATGCTCGGCGCGTGGGGTGCTTGTCAGTGACGGCGGCACCGGCACGCAATTAACCACGACTCCTTGCGACAGGACATTTGCCATGACCTTGCTCGACACCCCGTCGGCAAATGGTGTTGTTGCTTCGAATTGGCGGATCGGGGTGCACGTGACCATGCTTCCCGCCACGAGTTCCACGGGGCTCGACACTTCGGGAGGGAACGCAGTCAGTTGAATGACCGGCCACTCCGAATCGCTCCACGGCTGGGAGCCACGTGAACGCCCGGAGCCAGGGACGGATGGCCGCGCACGCAAGGTTGCATTGAGCGCGTTCCAGTCGTGCAACGAAATTCGCCCGTTGGTTCTCACCACGCCCTGCGGCGTTCGAGCTTGGAAATCAAGGAGCACTGCTTCGAATCGAAACATGCCCCAGTCCGGCTCAACGGGTGTGGCGCGTGCCGACCAGTCGTTCATCAGGCTCCTGATGGAAACCATGATCCACGCGTTGAAGATCACACCACCGGCGGCGACAAGAAGTGTGACAAGCACCACGGCCACTGCAATCCGCCGAAGCGCACGCTGCCCACGCTCGAGTTCGGCCAGTCCCTGCCGGAAGTGATCCACTGCGTTTCCGAATCGCTCTTCCGCTTGACGCGTTGCGCCGCGGGCGGCACTGACCGAGTTTGGGTCGTTCTTCATGACATCCTCCTCAAGCATCTCAAGATGACTTTCAATTTCCCGTCGTAATTCAGACGCCTCGTCCTGTGGGTCATGCGAATCGGACACGGTTGCTCCCTTCAATCTTGTCTGCCAACTTGGTGTTCAGGAACTTGGCGATCGCGCCGGTGACGGATGTCCACTCCTGGACGCCCTCGCGCAGCGCCACCTTCCCCGCCGGCGTGATGGAGTAGATCCGTACTTCCCGACCGTTCTCTTGCTTCTGCCATTCCGCCTCCACCAGCTTGCGCTTCTTCAGACGCTGCAGCGACGGATAGAGCGACCCTTCCTCCACCGCGAGACGACCATCGCTCACCTCCTCGACGAGACGGGCCAGGCGATAACCATGGGTGGCCTGCCGTGCAATCAACGAAAGGAGGACAAGGTCAAGGCTGCCAGAAGGAAATGACGGACGACTGGATGGGGCTGTAGCCATACCCATAGCGTAACGATGTATGGAGGGTAAAGCAAGCATGCGGCGCAGAATTTCTGAACTACCTCTTGACATCTATGCATACATAGTTAGACTAGGCATGCTGACCCGATGCGTAGTCGCGCCATGTTGAAGATTTAATCAATCCGAAATCGCTCCGGAACCTCGCAAAACGCGAGCGATGCCAAGGAAATCTATGAAAAATCAATTTCGCCTCGCGCAACATTCGGCCACGGTCATGCTTGCCATCGCACTGGGCACCCTTGCCTGCATTGGCCTGAAAGCCACCGCCATGGATAACGGCGTTCCGTACGGACGCAAGCTCCCGGCCGCCGTTCACCATGTTGCTGCCGGAGGCGTACTCGTGGTTGCGTGCGAGCACGTCACCACCACCAGCGCGTCACTGATCAATACCACGTGGCTGAACCAGGAATCCGAAGTGATTTCGCTGGACAGCTTGATCGACGGCTCGCTTATCAATGCCGGTCCTGGAAATCTTCTATGCCTACGCCTTGATGACGGCGTCCTCGTATGGATCGCGCCGGGCGAATCACTGCTCGCTGGTCCCTCGGTCGTCGGCTATCAACAGGGTTGCCTGTGCACCTGCGGAACCGGCACGGTGTTCATCGAACCGGCCAACTGCGGCGGAACCTGTTCGAACTGCAACGGCAAGGGACCGTGCCTCGATCCGACCAACAGCCAGAAGGCCCCAGGCTTCTCAGCCTGCACCACCGGCTGGGGACCTTCGGGGAACTGATCACGCGGGAAACTGCAAGACGAGTGTTTCGCTACGCTTCACGCAGATATCTGATCTGGGCAAATAGGAACAACGCAACGTCATGCACAATCATCGAGGCAAGCGCCGGGCATTGAAGGACTGTGTCATGGTGCTTGCCTTGGCAGCGCTACCGCCCCTTGTTGGCATCGCAGGGTGCAGCTCGAGGACGGAGCCCAACGTAACAGCTCCAGCCGCTAGCGCTCGGCAAACCGATACCTCGTCGGGTCTCGTCTTTCACTTTGTCAGGGAGGACGGGCAGGAAGAGCAATGCTTGCGGCGCGAGGACTTCGAACTGATCACGAGCACGGGCTCGAACTTCCCGAAAGAGCACGTGATGCTGATGGTCACGCTATCGGCCGTCGGCCGGCAACGAATCAAGGCAGCAACCGCGCACCCTGACGAGCCGAGCGACCTCTACGTGATCACCACATTCCATGAACAACCGATCCATGCGCGTATCGTGCTCATGACGCCACTCGTTGACATGATCGGCGTGTGCTGTGACAGTCAGTACAACTGCGAGTCGTTACGCGACCAGATTCTTGCCTGGTTTGACGATGGAAGCGGCAACTAAATTAAACCACTGTGCACCACGCGATTCGCACTGCGCGATGTAGGTGAACACTACGCCCCGCGTACATGGGTCAGCCGCACCAGAAGGCGGCCCTTGAACGCAGGAATCAGGGCGAATATGGACTCGACGATGCTGTCCCGCTGATCGTCTCGATCCACACTGGCGAAGTGGATTGCGGCGCAGGCGATGGAATGAGCGGGAGCAGCTGCGCCGCATCGAATCCGCGAACGGCCGCGGGCTCGGTGCGGTCAAAGTCACGGTAGTGGCTCTTCGTCGTCACCAAGTGATGCTCAACGATCCACCGACGCAGGTCGGCGAGCGTTCCGACAAACCACACGCGAG
>JBDKKN010000132.1:0-14284 GCA_039796075.1 Planctomycetota bacterium
CCGGGAAGGTGCCTGCAGAGGCAAGTGCAGCTGATGACGCCGCGAAGGCCGCTGACAAGTCGGCTGACAAATCATCCGACAAATCTGCTGACAAATCGGCCAGCAAGCCTTCGGACAAGGACAAGGCAGCGGACGCTGTTTCTGCGCCGTTCAAGGTGCTCGAATCGAAGGACATGGGCCAATTCGGTCTCGTTCAAGCAGCCACCGGCGACAACACGCTGGTCGCCGATGTTGACGGAAACGGCAAGGGCGAATTGCTGGTTGCCGATCGCAACTACGTGCGTGCCCTGCGCTATGAGCCCAAGCCAGCAAACGGCGCAAGCCCCGGCTGGCAAGTGGTCACGCAGATGAACGCAAAGAATCCGGATGCCAAGCTGGTCACGCTCACCTCACTGGGTGACCGACTGGTGGCCGGCGACCGCGACGGCGCGCGCGCGATCATCTTTAGTGCAGGCAAGGATTCCAAGTGGGAGCAAGCGGAGGTCATTGAAATTCCCGGCTTCAAATTCTCACAACTGGTGGCTGGCAAATTTGCGGGCGATGGCAATGACGGCTTGATTGCCGTGGGTGATGACAGCTTTGCGCTCGTGCGTCTTGGCGGCGAACGCATCGTCCTGGAAAGCGTTGGGACATGGACCAGCGATGATCCGCGGCAAACGCCGCACGAGTTGGTGGTTGGCGATCTCAACGGCGATGGCTACACCGACGTAGTAGTTCTGGACGGCGGCGAGCAAATGGCCGATGTGCTTACCTTCAGTCAGGCCGAGCGCCTGCTGCACGCGCTTGCCTTCAAAGTCTTTGAAACACGCATGTTCAGCGGCGGTGATCGACAAGAGTTTGAGCCAAGCATGGGCGAGATTGCCGACGTCACTGGAGATGGTCTGAATGACCTGATACTGCTCGCACATGACCGTCTCCTGATCTATCCGCAAGCAAAGGGCGGCGATCCAGCAAAGTGAGCACTTCTGCCAGCGAGTCCAACCGCACCGAGAAGCTCTTAGAGGTCTCACGCAAACTTGCTGCCACTGGCGATCTGCAATCGATCCTTTCGGTGGTGATCGATGCGCTGCGCGACTTACTTCAGGCTGAGCGCGCTACCGTGTTTGAGTTTGATCCCAAGGCGATGGAACTCTTCACGCAGGTGGCGCACGGTATTGGCGCAGAGGGCGGCGCTCCCAACGTCATCCGCATTCCCATGACAACCGGCATTGCCGGTGCGGCCGCTACTTCCAAGCAGATCATCAACATTGCTGACGCCTATGAAGATGAGCGATTCAACCGCGCCATCGATGTAAAGACCGGATATCGAACGCGCACCATCTTGGCGATACCACTCCTTGATCATGAGGGGGCGCTAGTTGGCGTAGCGCAGGTCCTGAATCGTCATCGCGGAACGTTTACGGCTGCCGATGAGTCACTCGCCTCTGGTCTTGCGGCCAACGCCGCAGTCGCCATGAAGCGCGGCCGATTGATCGAAGATCGCGTGGAACGCGAGCGCTTGGAGCGAGAAATGGACGTTGCCAAGGACATCCAGGCAGGAACCTTCCCGAAGGACATTACCCAGATTCCTGGCTGGGATATTGCTGGTGAGAGTTGCCCCGCGGAGTCCTGCGGCGGCGATGCCTACGACGTCATTGGTCTGCTCAACGGAAGTATTGCCGCACCTGGCGATGAGCCGGACGAATATGTGTTTACTATTGCCGATGCCACTGGTCACGGTGTTGCCAGCGCTCTCTCAAGCGTGCAAATGCGCGGCATGTTGCGCCTGGGTCTTCGCCTGCGGCATCCCATTGTCAAACTGGCGGAGGAGATCAATGCGCAGTTGTGCGAAGATCTTCCCGATGGACGTTTCGTGACCGCTTGGCTGGCGCGTCTGGACTGTCGAACTGGTGCGGTCAATACTATTTCTGCCGGTCAGGGACCCATTCTGATCTATAGCCGCGCTTCTGACACGTTCGTCACCCAAGGCGCGGACATGCCGCCGCTTGGCGTTGTGGCCTTGCCCTACGCCGATGAAGATTCGCAGCGCTACACCTTAGCCACCGGCGACATTCTGGTAGCCATCACTGACGGCTTCTATGAGGCCGCCGATCCAGCGCGCGTCTTGTTTGACGAAGATCGCATTCGCAAGATCGTCCGCGGGGCACGGGACCGTACCGCTCGTGAAATCCTGGATGCCATCAAGTGCGAAGTACACGCCTTCACGCAGCACGCGCCTCTTGAAGACGACCAGACGGGTCTGATCATCAAGCGACTGTAAGGCCTGCGCTCGCGCTCACGCTCAGGCGCGCCCGTGCAGGTAACAACGCCCGTACTCGTGCCGACGCCCTCGCCCGCGCAACTTTCACTTCGCACGCAGCCGCAACACCCCATCGCGCTTATCCGCGGGATCTGCAAGCGCATCACGGAATGGAACAGTTAATTTGCTCACCCCGAATGCTTGCTCATGTGCGTCCCATGCTGCTGCGCACGCGGGGAAATCCCCGCGGGCGAAAGCTTGCACTGCGCAATCCACACTCTTTATCCAACCCACGTGCGGATCCTCCACCAGCATGGTGAACAGATCAATCGGAATGCTCTGCCCCACCACCACGACGCGCCCGAGCGACACGATGGCGAGGCCACCGGAATCACGAATCAGGGCACGCGTATTTCCGCAGAACAGGATTGCTGTACCGAACTGCTTGTTGGCACTCTCCAATCGCGCAGCGAGGTTGGCACTGTCACCAATCACCGTGTAATCGTTGAGGTCGGGCGGAGCTCCGCAGTCACCAATGGTCACCGGACCGGTGGCAACGCCAAGGCGCAGTGAAACTTTCGGAAGCGACTGTCGATCCGGTCGCTCGCCAATAGCCTTCACCACGCGCTGGCATGCTCGACACGCCTCCGCTGCCAGCTGCCCCTGCTCCGGCTCCGGTTCAAACGCGCTCCAGAAGGCCAACAACCCGTCACCCAAGAACTTGTTGACGTACGCGCGGCGTTCGGTCAGTTCATGAGCCATCGCGGACATGTACAGATTGAGCGTGGCAACCACGGCTTCCGAACCTAACTTCTCGCTGATGGTGGTGAATCCGGCCAGGTCACCAAACAGAATGGTGGCGGTCCGCTGCTCCCCGCGCATGGACAAGGCATCCGGATTGGCAGCCAAACGTTCCACGAGCTGCGGGCTGACGCGCGCACGAAATTGACGGGTGATCCGAGCCTTTTCGCGCTGGTGAACCACTGCGGCAGTAGAAACGCTGGCAGCCTGAGAAGCAATGGCCGCGAGCACCGGCACCGCCACTGGAATCATCAGGTCATGAAATTCAAAGGCCCAGAATCCAGAGAGAAGTACCCATGCGCCAGCGATAGAAAATGTCACCGCTGTACTGATACCCGCGCCCGACTTCCACGCAATCACCGCACAGATCAGACCAAACACTGCGCCGATGAGCCACCCGCTCCATGGCGGCCACAGATACACGGACTGACTCGAAATGACCATGTCCGCCACTGCAGCATGAAAGTACACGCCAGGCGTGCGTGGACCATTGACGGTATTGATCATGTCCGCCATGACCCCCGTGGCAATGAACCCGATAAATACCAATCGACCCTCAAGGCCCTCGCGGGCTTCCTCCGCAGCATCGGCAATCTTCTTGCGCGATGCCGGGATCTCTTGATCAAGTCGCCACCATTCACGATATGTGCCCACTTGCTTTCGCTCATCGTCAGTGGCGTCCTTGATGTCGCCGGTGCCGCGCACCGAAAGATCACCGGCAATGAACTCGCCCTGCTCTTTCACGGTAGCGCGCACCGCCGCATCCACCGGTACCAGTGTCATTGCCTCAGCCGGAATCGCCTGCAGGGCAGCAATGTCTGCGCCAAGATCTCGATAGCGCTGCTCCTGCTCCGCCAGCAACTTGCGCTGATTGGCAAGATCAATCAGTGCGCCAATGGCAATCACCCCGGTCTCGTTCCGCGCGTCGGCTGACTCAACACTACCGCCAATCGCCTCAAACATTTCAGTGGGCCAATCAACATAAATATGGCCATTCTCAAGCGGTAATCGACGACCATCCGGAAACACCAATGCTGCTGGCTCCTCACGGATTGAAGCGGGCGAGATACCCATGTGTAGCAACCCAGCCGCCAAACCAAACTGCGGCAATGATCCGTACGGAGTGCGCCAGAATGGACGAACGCGCCGATACTGACCATCGCTGTCAGGCGCACAATTGACAAAACCGACGCCGGCGGCGCGCTCCGCGAATTCCGCCATCGGGGGCGCGTCCATCGCCGAGCCTTCGCCCTTACTTGCTGACATAAATCGCGCGAGTAACGCGAATGACTGATCGCGATCAAACGCCTCATTCACCGAATTTCGCTCAGCGAAGCGTTCCAGGGTTGCATCCTGCTTGGTAAGCAGCAATCGATACGCCTGCGCATCAGCGGGCGGAGTACCGGCGTTACGAAGCCGCAACAGTTCCTTCCAGGCTGCCAGTTTCTTGAAGTTGGTGGAGCGCTCCAAGAATCGTCCGCGCCGGACACCTTCGAGTCCAGCCTGATCAGCAATCGCCTCCGGCTCGGCAGTGATGTCTTCGGCGATGGCCGCCACTAATGAATCCAGCGCCTGCCTCCCCTCCACGGACAGCCAGAGTGCAGCATCCAATCGGCCTTCGTCCATATTGACGGCCAACACGGTGGGGTTGCGCGCAATGCCCGCAGCTAACGCAGTGTCAGCGGCTGCCGACTGCACATCGGTGAACAACACGTCGCTTGCCACCGTTCGCGCGCCAGCAATGGCAATCTCATCAAGCGCCAATGACAACACGTCGCGCGACCACGGCCATCGGCCGATGGTGTCCAGTGCTCGGTCATCAATCGCTACCAGCGCGACCCCTTTACTGAGTGGCTCCGGTACGCGTCGGGCCCGTAGAAATCGCTGATCTTGGCTCCACCACTCAAATCCGTCTAATAGACCCGCCATGCCAACCGCAATCACCGCGAGGGTGGCTGCAAGGCCAGCAAACAACACGATTCGGGTAGGAGCCTTCACTCGCGCGAGTGTAGCGATCGGTCACTGACCGCTGCTGACGATTCGTTGCGCACTTGCGGCGCTTCCGGCAGCACGCGCGGCGGCTGCGTTGGCCATGATTGCCTGCGCCTCAGCCCCGGCGGCGGCGGCTTGAGCACGACCAACATAGTTGCCCATACTGCGTCCAAACAGACGACCCGCATTGGTTGACGCGGTCTGCTCCATCTGCCGAGCCTGCTGCACCGAACTGTTCAATTGTGCGGCGATGGCCAGCGCCTGCGAACGCGCGTCAGAGCTTGAAATGGCTGCATTTGTAGCGGTATCGGTCTTCGCCCGCGAAGAGAGCGCCTGGGCAACATCATCAAAGAACTGCGCCTGAGTGGCCAGCGCGGCGGTGGTGCCATCGGCCGTCTCCACCGTCTGCCGACGCGAAGCCGCCGCATCCTCAAACTGCTGACGGCTGGTGCCAAACTTGTCAACGTCTGCTTGAAGGCGCGAAGCATCTACTTGGAAGTTGACCGCGCGAATGGATTCCGTCTTCGCTGTTCCCGCTGATCGAACTGCACTGGCCGCTGCTGCACCAGCCGCGTTCGCTGATGCCGTCGTCGCGTTACTCTGGATCACCGCACCCGCTAAATCTCCGCTCTGCGCCGCCGCCCCGGTCCGCAACAGTCCCGCGCCCGCTGCGGCCTCGTGCGATTCAGCCAAGATGCGCGAATCAGTGGCGCCAACAAATGCTCGTTCGGCATTTCCTGCCGCTCCTTCGGCGCCATCAAAGGCTGCCACCATCTGCGTACTGACCGTCGCCATTTCGTTCAACGAAACCACTGCCGACTGCGCGCCCAACTGCGCGACAACCGCCTCAGATGCAGCGCCAGCAGTGAAGCGCCCAAACGCCAGCGCGCCCGCTTCATTGGCCGTGGTGTACCGGGTTTGGCCGGAGGCCAAGTCAGCCTGCGCCTGCGCGCCAATGCTGGAATTCGCTGCAAGCAGTGAATTGATACTGCCTGCAATCGCTTCCACACGGTTCTGCTGGGCAACCAATACCAGTGATGCCACTAATCGCTGCGCAGCCACGGCACGCGAACTCGCATCAGCCGCATCGGCTGCACTCAGAGCCGATGCCCGAGCGGCGATGCCAACAAGCTCCGCTGAAATTCCAAATCGAACGCTGAGTTCTTGCGTGATATCCGCGAGTTGCTGCGCCGCCATGGCCGATTGCGTCGCCAAGTCCGCGCGACCCGCTGCGTCGGAAGCACTCATATCGATATCAACACTGGCAGCCAGAATTGCATCAATGGCCATGGACGCTTGCTCGGTCAGTCCCGCCAAGTCACCCGGCACCACAGCACCAGCGAGAAGCTGCTCTAACTCTGCAGCACCACCGGATACGCCGAGCGACGATCCGTCTTCAGCGCCCTTGAATGCATTGTCCATGGCATTCAACGAATCAATGATCGCGTCACTTCCCAGGTATCGCTCATTCGAAGTGGATCGCTCCAAACCAGCAATCCCCGAGTCCACTTGGTCGGCTGCTGCGTTGAGCGCCTGTAAATCTGCGTTGATTTGCTGCCCGGTGCCCGTGGCTTGTTCATTCTCATCAAGCGCACGCGCGTACAACTCGCTCGCCGCATCAAAGGCGGATGCCTCTTCAGCTGCGGCATTCACCGCGTCGCTCGTTCGTGAGTCAACCACGATGGCGGCGGCAAGTGCGGCATCGGTTTCTGCCAGCGTGCGCATCAGGAAGGCGGATCCCACTCCGGCAAGCACGTCTTCGGCCTCGTAGACCGTTGCCGCAAGTTGATCACCGCGGAGTGTCACTCCACTATCTACAGCTGCCCACTGACCGACCAATCGAACGCGCTCTGAGAGCAGGCGCTGATACAACTGCTCAACCAATCCGAATGACTCGGCTCGTAGATCGTCAGCAGCAGCAGCCCGCGCCGCCTGCACTGCGCCCAATGCCGAGTACGTTTGGTTCAACGACCCCGTTGCAGCGACAAGTCGTGCCAGTGATTCGTTTGCCAGTGCCGTCATCCGTGCGGTCGGTGATGCTGCTCGCAATTGTTCAATCAGGTCATTGAGTCGAAGCACGGCTTGCTGAGCACTTGCCGCCACGTCGGCAATACCGCCGCCCGACTGCACCATGGCGCTGAGTGACGCGACCGCCTGTTGATACTCAGCCATGGCTGCCTCTGCACCCGGTCGAGTGGTTTGGTCCATCGATGCAATCGCTGCTGCCAAGTCGCCTCGGTCAGCATCCATGGATGCGCGCTCGGTTAACGCTGAATCGTGCGCTTCGCCCATCGCCATGATGGCGCGCCGAGCTTCTTCCACCAGCTGCAGCAGTGGGTCACTCGAGCCACCTTCTCCGTCAAGCGTCAACCGAAGTTGCGAAGTTCCCTCTTGCCCGCCAAGGCCTCCCAGAATCGAGCGGATCGCTGCCAGTGCATCGGATGCCTGCGTGCGTTCATCGTCAAAGACGCGGAAGTGCGTATCCGCTGCGGGCTTCACGGAATCACCAACACGCGCGGCGCGCTCGTCGAACGAGGCGATTGCATCGTTAGCAATCGCGCCCTGCTCGCCTGCAGTACTCAACGCGTATTCGTGTGCCTCAAGCGCTGAATTCGCCTCATCGCGGCGCAGCGCAGCCAAGTTCTGCAACGCAATCAGCGCATCACGTTGCGCATCCATTGCTTCCAGTTGACCGTCCGCCTGCAACAGGTATTCAATCGCCTGATCAATGTTGTCGTTGGCAACCGCTATCTGTGTCTGCACGCGACTGACCACATTGTTGTCGCCGCCCGCGCGACCAGCAGCCTTCGCCGCTCGCGCGGTAGTTCTGTTGGCGGTCGTTGCCTGTGCCGAACTGCCTGGCTGTGAGGGCGCCGCACCGTTCGCGGCGGTTTGAACTGCCTCGCTCTGCGTGGTGACCGGCAATCCAGTTCCCGTAGCAGGCGCGCTGGCCGCTACCACCGCTGAGTGCGCTGGATTCTGCAAGTTGGTAGAGCTTGCCGCGTCCCGCGACATTTGCACCGTGGTGTTGTTGAGCGTCCACTTCAACTCCATCGCATTGATCGCATTGCGTCGCGCACCCACGACCTCCACTTGCTTGAGCGGCCCCGTGGCAACGGCAAATTCCGTACCACGCACGGCCAACGTGGTGCTTGGAGTGACCACCTTGAAATCGTTGGACAGTCCGACCTTGTCAACTTTGAAATCGGCGCGACCATGTTTCACTGCAGCAGCGGTCCGCAGTGTGTCGCCATCTTGCACAATCGTTGGTAGTTGGAACAATGTTCCTGCGTCTATCAACGCCGTGGCATTTCGACCAACGCGCATCGCTGCATGCGAACGCAGACCGGTGCGAACTTCAACGCCCGCCGCAACAACATCGTTTACTTTGGCGTCCTGCCAGGGACTGGTTTCATTGGCGCGCCACTGCACCTTGCCGGCAACATCAATAAAGACCGCCCGCAAAGGGTCGCCCGCGGGTACTTCCGAAGCGGCAGGGTCAGCTGCTGCGGTCGCGGCAGCTGGCGCTGGGGCCACGGCTGCATCCTGAGCCAACGCAGCAGACCACACCGCACCGGAACTCACCGCCGCAAGAAGCAGCGAAGTGATGCGAACCGCACCCACGCCCGCGAGTTGCTGCGAGAACACCGTGGAACGGATTCGGTCATGGTGCGCTGAATCAGGCACGATCATCTTTCGGTTGATTTCATTACATCCCACAGGACCCGTACGCGCGTCACCTTCGGCAAGTGCGACCATCGGTGCAAATAGACCTGCCAGCGTGCCGATCATCCATTTCCGAGAACCCATAAGCAAGTGAATCGACGCCGAACAGGAAACATTTCTTTGAAACCCAAATGGACTATACGACCGATCTAAGTGCCTTTCTAGCAGAATCTTCCGTCAATACCGCACTTAAGGAACCTCGCTGGGCTCTGGAGCGGGCGCCGTGGGGGTGGTGAACGCCGAGTTGGGCAGCCCAAACTCCACGGAACTCTGGTCAAGGAGCTGATTGGGGGCTCCAGCAGGGATCACGCCCTCGCCCGATGACCCGCTGGTGGGTGACTCGGCAAGCGCCAAGGCCTTGCCCGATTTCTGGACGCGCGCAAGGCGGTTGATGAAATCAACGAATTCGCGACCCGAAAGCGATTGGTTCTCGGTCCGAAGCGGAATCACATCCATGAACACCAGTTCCTTGGTGGCGTAGCGCGGAATCGGCCCCATCAGCCGCATGGTCAGTCCGCCCTTGATCCCCACAATGCGACAGGCTGCCACCGACATCCACCCAATCTGCGCGCTTTCGTCAGCTGGTGGATTCCATCCGCTCCCCACCCACTGCTTCTGGCGCGCAACGGCTATGCGGCCTTCGTAGGTACTGGAGAGGTCCGTTCCATCTGCAAAGACGATCAGTCCGTGCAGCGCGTCGTCGTTGGTCACCACCATCTGCTTCTCCAGCGCATCCAGGAAGTCAAGCTCCTGCGCCGAACGCGGGAACTGATCGACCGCACTGTCCTTGATGCGCGCGCGTTCACACCCAATGCAACAGTACATCAGTAGCACACTGGCAACGCACATGGTGATGACACGATCAGAACGCATACGTCGCTCCAACATAGATGAATTGACGGGGCTGGCTTTCAGTGTCGGTGAATAGCGGCGTGTTCGGTACAAAGACACCATATCGAAAGCTTGTGTTGAGATCGCCAAAGATTCGCACGTCAATGTTGAAGTCATACTCGCTGCCTACCAAGTTTGAGCCCCCGAAATTGGTGGGCACGGAGATGGGCGCGTCAGCATCAAACCGTGTGTACAGGAATGCCGTGCCGCTAAAGCGTGTTTCACTGAGGCCGTCGATTCCCTTGAATGGATTGAAGGACAGAGTGAATGAAGGAATGATCATGTTGGACGCTTCCGGAGCAAGCACCAATCCGGTGTTCACATATCCAAGTGAATTGAATGACGTGTCGGTCTTCCCTGGATTGATACCGCCGTAGGTGTTGCCGGAGTCAAGTCGATACACCGAGCCCGAACCCGCAAGCATCTGAAAGTCAACACGTGCGTCGCTTGAATCACGCGCCAACCACGACAGTCCAACCAACCCTGCCTCGGCAAGAATCGGCACGGTCTTCTGCGGTCGTCCCAGTTCATCAGGCGGGAGGTTCGAATCGTGCTTGATGGGGTCGGAAAGCGTGGTACCCGTCTCCACCGCAAACTCAATGCGATAAAGAAAATCACCGCCAAGCGCACCATTGATTCCCGTGCCCCAATACTGACTTTCGTAATTGAACTTGGTCTCCACCTGAAAGTCAGCAGGTACGCCGCCCGGCAGCATTTCCGTCTGCCCTGCGTTTTGGTCCCACTGCGCAAGCGCATATGCAAACGGAACATGCGCACCGAGCTTGCAATCCACTTTCCCGCCCAAATAGAAGCGATTGGTATCGGTGTCGTACCCGGTGCGTGATGTGTCCCAGTCAATCGTGTCATGACCAGCGGTGATTCCAGCCAGGCCACTGAAAGCTACTGCTCCGAAACTTGCATCGGCAGTGGCGGCATACATGTAGTCCGCCAGCGTGAGGCCGTTCGCCCACATGACATACTGGCGACCAATGCGCGCCTTGGCGGTCCACTCACGCGTCGCGCCATCCTGTGCAGCCATCCAATTGCTCAGGTCAATTTCCGCCCAATAAATCTCGCCGATCGGCACCTGCCAACCATCGCCCGAGGACGAGAAGTCCCCAATGGTGTTCCAGTCGTTGTACTCAATGCGCAGCCGACCAAAGAAGCGTGCGTAACTGTCAATTTCCACGCGCCCATACAGGCGCGCGTCGTAGGTATTCAAGTACTGGGCTTGGCTTGACGAATCATCAACCTCACTGAACCCGTAGCGAAAGTAACCGCCGTAGTCCATCAAGATGCGTTCAGCGATGGGGGTATTGGCGAAGAACTCGCGCCGATACTCGGCGTCTTGGAAGTTGAGAAGGGTCTGCAACTGCGCAGCCGGATCGGTGGCCGGACGAAGCGTGTTGGCGAGATTTGCAGGAGTCTGCGCGTGTGCAAGCGTGGAGAGCGCGGCGGTGGCGAGCGCCACTCCGCAGCCTCCACTCTTCCAGCGAACGCTCCCACGATCAGCCATGAGTGAATACGGTACCGAAGTCATCGCAATGCCGTGCGGCGGGCGGTACGCTTGACCTCCATGGACATGGTCATCCTTGGAACCGGCGACGCGTTCTCTGCCAAACATTTCGGCAGTTCTGCCGTTGTACTTGGAAGTGGAGGGCATGTACTCATCGACGCCCCCGATGCCTTGATGCGAGCCTTTGCACACGCATCAGAAAGGTCGGGGGTGAACATCGGACCCGCCACCATCAATGACATCCTGTTGACGCACTTGCACGGCGACCATGCCAACGGACTGGAGGCGTTTGGATTCTGGCGGTGGCTCGAATGGCGCCGCATTGGTCATCCCCTTCCTCGGCTGCACACCACGTCGCAGGTCGCCGAGCGACTCTGGCAACGCTTGGCACCATCCATGGATCAGGGCGGCACGGCAACGTTGGCTGACTACTTTGAGTTGCGCGTCCTACCGAAGACCGCCACCGCGCACATCGCGGGTTTAGCCGTGCAACACCGGATGGGGCGCCACACCGTGCCAGCCTGCGGCTTCCGGATTTCCGACGGCAAGCGCACCCTTGGTTGGAGCGGCGATACCACTTGGGATGCCGGTCATGTGGAATGGCTGGCCACCGCTGACTTCATTGTTCATGAGACCAGTCCAGCGCCAGCGCACACTCCGGTGGAGTACTTGAACGCCCTGCCTCCGGAACTGCGCGCCAAGATGGCCCTCGTACACATGCCCGATGACTTCGATGTTTCATCGACAACCATTCGCCTCTTAAAGGATGGCGAATTCATCACTATCTAAACGCGCAGCGCCCGGCTCGTCACCGAGCTGACATGACCACGTAACTCAACCCGTGCGGTCCGGTGTATTCGGCCATCGGGCGAATCAGGCGGTTAGCCGCCAGTTGTTCCATGCAGTGTGCGGTCCATCCGCTGATGCGGCTGATGGCAAACATGCAGGTAAAGATGTCCAGGTCAATGCCGATCGAGTGATACGTGGTGGCACTGAAGAAGTCCACGTTTGGATAGATGCCCTTGGCAGCCACTTCAGCCTTCATGATGTCCTCAATCTTGGTGGACATTTCGTACAGGCCTTGATTCCCCGTGTCAGTTGCAATTTGCTTGGCGAACGTCCTCAAGTAACCAGCACGCGGGTCGTACGCCTTGTAGACGCGGTGGCCGAAGCCCATGATCCGGTCCTTGCGGGCAAGGCGCTCCTTGATGTACGGCTCCACGTTGTCCATGGTGCCAATTTCATTGAGCATGTGCATCACTTCTTCATTGGCGCCGCCGTGCAGCGGACCCTTCAGTGTGCCAATGGCCGTGGTGATGGCGCTGTACATATCGCTGAGCGTGCTGATGGTGACGCGCGCTGCAAAGGTGCTTGCGTTGAGACCATGGTCGGCGTGCAGAATCAGGCAGACGTCAAGTGCTTTCGCAACGGCAACAGTTGGCCGCGCACCATTCAACATGTTCAGGAAGTTGGTAGCCATGTCCATCGTCGCATCCGGACGGACCAGCGGCTTACCCTTGCGATGACGATCAAAGTTTGCAACGATGGTTGGCGTCTTTGCCAAGAGTCGCACCGACTTGCGCCAGTTTGCCTCGGGTGAATTGTCGTCCGCTTCGCGGTCAAACATTCCCAGTGACGAGACCAAGGTGCGCAGCATGTGCATCGGATGCGCAGTGCGAGGGGTCGCGCGGATCATCTGCCAGACCGCTTCCGGAAGGTCGTACTCAGCGCGCAGCTCGGCGGCCAGGGTGGCAAGCTCGGCGGCGTTCGGCAAGCGGCGATTCCAAAGGAGGAATACGGTTTCCTCAAACGTGGAATTGCGCGCTAGGGAGTCGATGTCGTATCCGACATACTCCAGGACGCCCTTGGCGCCATCAATGAAGGACGCCTGCGTCTCCGCGGCGATCGTGTTGGCAAGTCCCTTGTCAAATACGGGGGCGGCGGTCATCTTTACGGCTCCTGTGGCGAGTGCGGTCATGGTGGATTGCATACTCTACCCCACTCGTGATTCCAATTGCTACCGACCAAGCCCCACGCCGTACCCCGGTGGTCACGATGGCCCTCATCTTGACCAACGCACTGGCATACCTCGTCATGTTGGGGGCTATCCGAGGGTCCGATGACGGCATGGCTTCATTTGTTTTTCGTTGGGGTCTGAGTAAATCCGCCTTTGAATGGTGGCAACCGGTCACCTATCTGTTTGTGCATGACGGCGGCAGCCTGTGGCACTTGGCAGGCAACATGATCTTCTTGTGGGCCTTTGGAAGCGCGGTGGAGGGCCGGATGCGCCACGGCGGGTTCTTGGCCTTCTACCTAGTGGGCGGGATCGCGGCTGGGTTGGCGCAGATTTATCAAAGTGGCTTACCCGTCATTGGCGCCAGCGGCGCCGTGTCGGCGGTGACGGGCGCGTTCATCGTGCTGTTCCCGCGGGCGCGCGTATCGGTCCTGTTCTTGTTCTCAGTGATTCCAGTACCAGCCATGCTGTTGGTGGGGCTGTACTTCATGATGGACTTGTTTGGCGCGATGGGCGCCGGGCGCGGCGGTGTTGGCTACCTGGCCCACATCACCGGGACGGTGTATGGAATGACAGTCACGCTGCTACTGATCGGTGCGGGCGCCATCAAGCGCACGGACATGGACCTCCTCTATCTGCTGAAACAATGGAAACGCCGCCGCGACATGCGCGCCGCGCTCACCGGCAATCAAGCCGCCGTTGGACCATGGGCCTCCGCTGGCAAAGACGGTGCCGAGCGCGTTGCGAAGAGTGCAGTTGGTATTGCAACCCCGGCTGCCCCGCCAAGCGCTGCCGCACTCGAACGAGCCGCAAAGCGAGCGCGCGATGATGCCAGCGCAGCGTTTGGACGCGGTGACTTTGTAGAGGCATGCAGCGCCTACGAACGTGCGCTTGAACTCGCCCCCGCCGCACCCGAAGCTGACGAAACACGTCTCATGCTTGCCTTGATCCATGTGCGAAAGTCACCCGACCAATCCCGTGCCAAGCGTGCATTAGAGTCCATCGGCGGTGCGCTTCCAGAACGACTCCGTCCACTCGCCGATGCCCTACGAACGGAATTGACCGCGTGAACGGCTCCAGCGCCGTGAAGATCTGCGGGCTACGC
>JBDKKN010000133.1:0-3169 GCA_039796075.1 Planctomycetota bacterium
TGCCAAAGACAATCACCCGGGTGGCTTCACTCTTGGCGCTCATCACGGCCAAGTCGCCGTTTCCAAGAATTTCCATTCCGCGCAATTCGCTGAGTGGTGGTTCCTTTGCAGGGATCGGTCCAAGGATCGGCCCGATGACTTTGCCGCTTCCGTCGATCGCGAATACCTGCGCGAGGGCGCCGGCATCGCCGTGCACGGTGACGTACCAGTGCGGGTCGGTCAGGGCGAGTTCGTGCCCGTGCGCTCGTTCACCGGCAGCCAGGACAACGCCGTCGGCAACGGTTCCGGCGCGTTCGGCAGTGGCTTCATTTGCAGCCGCCGCGTGCTCCCGGAGGTGTTGGCCCTCCTCAATCAGGGGGAATACATAGGGGATTGCCAGCATGCCAATGAGGGCGATCGTGGAAATAAATACGCCGATGGATGCTTCGCGCTTCATGTTGCACTTGCAAGATTACCTCCAAACAGGGACGATGCGTCTGTACATGGAGGTACGCATGACACTCAAGGATCGCATCGCATCGCTTGCTTCACTGCGCCGGGGCGCAATTCCATTCATTACGGCGATTGCTGCGCTCGTGCTGATTGCTGCATGTTCAGCGCGGTCGACGGATGGCTCGCGTGGCCGCAGTGGCACCGATGCACTGGTTGCCAGTGCCAACGACCTGGGATTGGAAATCGGCGATCGTCCCCGCGAGACCAGTGCTGCTGCCATGAGCGGCGGCAAGCACGAAGCGGAGAAGGAACTATCGATTCTCGCCGGAGGCTCGGCGTCCACGCACACTTCGTCCAAGTTGCCGGGCCCCGATGATTGGCGCGTCATCACCAATTCGCTCAGCCTGTTTCGTCACGCGCCGTATGTGACGGACTTGGTACTGGGGCTGGTGTGCTCCATCGGCGTGGCGCTGACGCTGACGGCGTCGCCGCGGCGCGCGGTTCGCTTTGACCCAGTAGCTGTTGCAGAGACACGCAAGGCAACCGTGATCTGCGCGCTGGTTGGTTGCATCGCTGCAGAGTTGGTGCAATCGAGCGAACAGTTTCTACTTGGAGCCGAGATCGCCTTGGTGTTGTTTGGTATCGGAGGCTTGGTTCGTTTCCGCACCATCTTTGGTGATGCACGACAGACGGGTGTGGCCATCATTGCCACTGTCTTGGGTCTGGCATGCGGAATGAGTGAGTACTCATTGGTAGCGCTTGCGTTGACCGTGGTGTTCATTGCCAATTGGTGGATGAACAGCACGGCGTTTGTGCATGTTCGTATTCGAATCCGTAAGAATGGTGACCTTGCGCAGGTGCAGGCTGCGGTCACCACCCTGTTGCAAGAGCAGCATTTCTCGGTACTTCGTGCCACCCCCAACAGCACGGAGCGCACACTGGAGATGTTTGGGCAGACGGGATCGGAATTCGACATCGATGCCTTGGTCAGTTCCATTGAGGGTGCGGTTCCTGGTGCTCGTGTGCGTGTCAAGGCGTCTTGAAACACGTTTGCCACGTGCGTGGCATGTTGCGGTTCCCTCCGACTGCGTAGTATTCCTGCGTGCTTCAGCGGATTGAAATCTCGCAGGTCGGTCGCGTCTATGACGACGGTTGTGTGGCATTGGCGGGGGCCTCGTTTGATATTCGCGCTGGTTCGATGACTGTTCTTGTTGGACCATCGGGTTGTGGAAAGACCACACTGCTCCGGTTGATCGGCGGACTTGATAATCCCAGTAGCGGTCGCGTGATCTTTCATGGCGCTGTGGGCGCACTGCAACAGCCACGCACGGCGTTTGCATTTCAAGAGCCACGTCTGCTGCCGTGGCGAACAGTGCTTGACAACGTAGCGCTGCCGCTGGAATTGGCCGGGGTAGCAACGAGTGAGCGAATCGACCGCGCCACCGCCATGCTGACCCGTGTTGGACTTGGTAGGGCAACGCGCAAGCTTCCCGGGCAACTTTCCGGCGGCATGCGTATGCGCGCATCCATTGCGCGCGCGCTGGTGACCGCACCGCAACTGTTACTTCTGGACGAGCCGTTCGGAGCGGTTGATGAGATTTCGCGTCATACACTTGATGACCTCTTGCGATCACTCTGGGCTGAACTGGCAATGACCGTGGTGATGGTGACGCACTCGATTGTGGAAGCGACCTACGTTGCAGAACAGGTCGTGGTGATGGCTCCAGCGCCCGGTCGAATTGTGGCGCAGTTCACGCCGTCGTTCGCCCATCACTCCCCGTTGTTGCGTGCAACGCCTGAATTTGCCGCAGTCACCGCAGAAGTGCTGCGCTCCCTGGGCGAAGCCATGGTGGGGGAGCAGCGATGATTACCAGCGATTCCAAGCGCGCTGCGCCGCCGGTTCCGTCCGTAGTGCTGCGTGCTGCGCAAGCGGTGATTCCGCCGGTGACGGTGGTAGTGGTGTTGCTGGCGGCGTGGCAGGGTGCCGTATCACTCCTTGCGCCGAGTGAATTTCTGGTGCCCGCGCCACTTGCGGTTGTTCGTGCCATGATTGAATCACGTCAGGCGCTATTGGCTGCCGCATGGATGACGGGCAGTAGTGCAGTGATTGGATTTCTGCTGGCTACAGTCATCGGGGTGACGCTGGGCAGCATGCTGGCCGCGAGCAAATTTCTCATGCGTGGTCTGTACCCGATTGCCACGCTCTTGCAGATGGTTCCACTAGTGGCGATCGCGCCGTTGTTGGTGGTGTGGTGCGGATACGGAGCGCGAACCAGTATTGCCAGTGCAGTGATCGTCTCCGTGTTTCCTGTGCTGGCGGCCACGCTTGATGGCATGCGTTCCACGGATCTTGGGTTAGTGGAACTCTTTGAAGTGAATCGTGCTTCGCGTTTGCAGCGGTGGTGGAAGTTGGAGTTGCCGTGGGCAATTCCGTCCATCGTCACCGGGCTGCGCATCGCCGCGGGACTTTCAGTCATTGGCGCCATTGTTGGAGAATTTGTGGGGGCGTTCGCTGGGGATCAGTCGCCGGTGGGAATTCTGATTGTCAGTGCTATTCGTGAAAATCGCACGGATCTGGTGTTTGCGGCGGTGAGCGTGGCTGCCTTGGTGGGGTTCGCACTCTTTGGGGTGGTCAGTCTGGTGGGTTGGATTTTGCTGCGTCGGTGGCATGCCTCCGCGGGATGACCGCGCTAGGCTTCCCGCATGAATATTGACCGCCGCAAGCTACTGATCGGTT
>JBDKKN010000134.1:0-77678 GCA_039796075.1 Planctomycetota bacterium
CCCGCGTGGCATCCACCCGTGCACATCACTATTGAACTGCGACCCGACGCGCGGGTTCCGGCGGATGCTGACATTCGCCTGTCCGAATCCCTGGTTGGCGGATCGGCGGAAGTGGCGTTTCGCGTTCGTGCCGATAGCGCCGCCGGCGCCCTGCTCCTTGCTGCCACCGAGCCGCCGATGCGCGTGCGCGGCGAGAGCGTGAGTTTGCAAGAACGACTTGATGGCGCGTTGCTGGGTGCGCAAGCTGCCATTGACCGCGCGCAGGTCTGGCTGAACGATGAACAATTGCGCGCTGATGTGAAGGGCGCGGTCGGTCGGGCCAATGTGTTGTTTGATGAAGCCACCGATACCGTGCAGATTGTTGGAAATCTCTCGCAGAGCGTGCAGATGGATGCCAGCAAACTGGCGGTCACGTTGCAGCGCACCGCCGATTCACTAGCATCTGCCATGGCGCGCGTTGATGAGATTGTGGCGCGCGTTGGCAAGGGCGAGGGAACGGCCGGACGCCTGGTCAGTGACCCGTCACTCTATGAAAATCTCGCTGATAGCGGCGTGCGATTGCGCGAGGCGCTCGATCAAGCGAATTTGCTCTTGCTACAGATTCGCGAGAAGGGTCTGCAGATCAAGGTGCCGTAATCGACGGCGATTGAGCACCGGGCGATCCGTGGCCAGCGCAGGCGGTTACCGATGCAGTCGAACCATCGCGTCCATGAAACACACGAAGCCCGGCGCGGTGCCGGGCTTCGTGGAAAGTTTCCTGGTGAGTCACGGTTCTCAATCAACCGTCACTGAACGCAAACGTTCGCGCCACTTACTTACCTGTAGTGACCGGAGCAACGGTCGCCTTGCGACTACTTGAAGTGGTCGAAGATGACTTACTGGCAGTGCTTGACTTCGTGGTTGATGCAGCGGATGCACGGCTGGCGGTTGCCTTGGTTGCATTGACCTTGCCAGCAGCCGCTGGAGCGTTCATCGGAGCCTCGGTCTTCATAGCAGCAGCGTCGGAATTTGCAGTCTTTGAGGTAACAATCACCTCAACGCGACGGCTCTTCTCCTTGGAAGCCTCGGGGCGATCCGGTCCGAAACTCATCAGACCCATGTGCGCACCAACGACGCCCTTGCGGTCAAGGTAACCACGCACCGCAAAGGCGCGCTCAAAGCCGAGGTGATAATTGGTTGGGTACGAACTCTTGCGGATTGGATCGGCATCGGTGTAACCAACCACAATGATCTCACGGTCGCTGAACTTGTTCTTGATGGCAGAGGAGACCTTATCAAGCGACTTGCGAGCAGAGTCCTTAATTGAGGTGCGACCGCTATCAAACAGCAAGCTATTGGCAATGGTGAGATGAATGTCATCACCCTGAACAGTGGCCTCGACGCCTTCGATTCCTTGGAACGCGTTAGCAGTGACGCCCGATGCTGCAACGTCAGTGGATGGAACAGCAGCAGTCTGCTTGCATGCTTCGAGCTGCGATTGCAGGTCCGATGTTTGCTGCTGAGCGCGCGCGAGTTGCTCGCCAATGTCTTGAAGATTATTGTTCTTGTCTTCGAGCTGCTTGGTGAGCGTCTCGTTCTGAGTCAGCAGATCCGCCTGAGCGGCCTTCTGCGAGTCGTTGCAACCAACGAGGACCGACACAAGCGCGAGCGCTGGGACGGCAATAATGCGAGTAAATGTCATTGGACTGAATCCTTTCAAATGGTTCGTGACTGCACCCGATGGCTAACCGTCGGACCGCGCATCCTTGCGAGGTGCCGGCATTGCACTCGACCCGGGAGCCCCTGTAAAGGGCTTGGAAGGCATTTTTATTGAATTGTTGGCGCAGCCCGAGCGGTTCAGCACCGTGCCTAGCTTGGCGACCCCGGGCGCGCGAGCAGCAGGAACGCCCCAACCAAGACCACCACGAATGCCAAGAGCCGCAGGATCCGCGAAAGTGCTGTTCGTGGACCGGATTCTTCCTCGAATCCAGCGCCTGACACGGCACTGCCCACCACGCAACACGCCACTAAGACCCCTGCCACCACTGCACCCGCTCCGGGGCGGATGTGAGCCGCCAGAATCCATGCCACCACGGCGCCCACCATCAAGATGATTGACGCCGCGGCTGCAATCCCGCCGGTCTTTCGCGCGGCCCAAGCGGAAACAGTGGCGGCGATCGCCAAGACCGACGCCACGGCCAGCGCACCGCTCGGATCGTTGCGCGCCCAACCTCCCAAATGCGCCATGGTTGCCAGTCCGGCAACCACCGCCGTTGCAACGATCGGCTTCAGAAAGAATGCTGCGAACGACCCGATGGCGAGTGACGGTCCAAACGGCATGCGCATCGGCGCCTTGCGGAACAGATTGCCAAGCCACCACGCGAGTCCAACGAACGGCGCGATGACAAATCCAATCAGCGCCACGCGCCACCCGAACACCGCCCCGACGCACGCCATGAGGTGCACATCGCCGAGCCCAAGCGCCTCGGTATCAAGGAGCACGGTGGCGATGATTCGGAGCGCCCACACCACACCGCCGCCAATGACAAATCCGGCTGCGACCGCAAAGATCGCGCCAACTGCGGGATGCATTTCAGCGGGCGCACCTAGGTGATTCGCAACGATCCAACCAACCGCCCCAAGCAGTACCGCCGGGCCAACAAAGGCGACTTCCTTGATCATCTCGCGGCGCGCAAATGGATAGTCAGCGAAGACATCGCCCTCGCCTTCGGCAAAGTCACCCCAGTCCTCAAACGACCGGGGCAAGATTCCAGCGGCCAGCAGAATGCGTGCGATGGCCAATCCACCAATGGCGCCGATCGCGGCACCGCATACTGGCCAGGCTGGCGCGAGCGCCGGAAATGGATGACTGAAGTCGCGCGCTAGCAGCGCGGCGATCGGCCAAGCAATCAATGCCACCACCGAGGCCCACTTTGGAATGGCAATCGGTATCAGAAAGGTCCGCGCGTCACACATGGTCATCGCCACCAAGGCGCCAGTGCCCCACAGCACCGCCACCAAGGCAGGAAACGCAGCGATGACCCCTTGGGCTCGCCACCAACCGTCGCCCACCGAATACCAGAAGTCTGCGGAACTTGGCAGAAAGAGCACGGCATAGAGGGCGACGAACAGAAGCCCCATTAGCAACTCGCTCAGCACATAGCGCACTGGAATTTGCACCGAGCACGCCGAGCATCGACCGCGCAGCAGCAGGTACCCAACGATCGGCATGTTCTGATACCACGGCAGGCGAAAGCCACAGACCGGGCAACGCGAAGGAGGCGAGATGACGCTCAACCCCGCCGGCATGCGGTACGCAACCACGTGAATGAAGCTGCCCGCGCATGCACCGAATGCAAACATGAACACCATGTTGACGATCGTCGGGAGGGCAATCGTAAAGTCGTTCATGCTTCCCATGGTGATTGATTCCCTCTCAACGCGGCCGCGCAGTGACCAACCATCATCGGTCAGAACGGCGCGTCCGCTTGCGCGGGCTTGGCATCTGCATCCAGTTGCTGACCAGAAATTGCCTCGATGCGCTGCTCGGCGCTGTCCAGCACTTGCCGACAACGACGGACCAAGGCGTCGCCGCGCGCATATTCGCGCAGGCTGTCTTCCAGGACCGTTTCGCCCTTCTCCATGCGGTCAATGATGGCTTCGAGTTCTTCGATGGCCTCTTCGTAACTCATGGCGGCCACCTCGGCATCGAGCGCGGGGTCGGCGGGCGGCTTACTGACGGATTTGCGTGGTTGCTTGCTCATGCGTGTGTACTGACTGATGAAAGATTACCCGGCAGGTGGATCAAAGAGGCTCGGTGCCGCGGAAACGCCGGGAGAAATCACCCGTGATCGCACGGTGCCATCGGCCAGGCGCGATTCGATTTCCTGACCCGACCGCGCATCGGCGGCACTGCGAATAAGCGTCCCATCGGCCGCAAAGGTCAGCGACCAACCGCGCGCGAGGGTTTCGCCCGGTCCCAACAGGCGCAATTGTCGATCGGCACCGGTCAGTTGCGAGCGCAAGTCATCCATGGTTCTGCGTGCGGCGCTGTGCAGCCGCGCATCAAGACTAAAGAGACGCTCGCGGGCAGCGGCGTGCCGAGCGGCGGGACGGTGGCGCTCAAATCGAGTGCGAGCGTCGGACAGGCGGTGTCGCGTACTGTTGATCCGAGCGCGCGCGGCCAGCGCCAAGCGTGCCACACTGCGTAACAGCGCAGCACGGTGCAGATCAATGACCGCACCGGGCGATCGGAACATGGTGTGTCGGGCGTGCGCTTCCACGGTTCGACGCAACTCATGGATCCTGCGGCGCATCAAGAATTGCAGGCGGTCGTGCAGATGATCGGTCTGCTGCGTCATACCTTCACTATCTGGCAGCAGCGCCATGACCGCGGCTGTGGGTGTGGAGGCACGCTGGTCTGCCACCAATTCAATGATGGTGGTGTCGGATTCGTGGCCGATGGCGGCGACCACCGGTGTAGTGGCGCGGAACACCGCATCCGCCACGATTCGCTCATTAAATGCCCACAAGTCTTCCAGGCTTCCGCCGCCGCGGGTGACGATCATTGCATCAATTCCCAGCTCATCGGCACGCCGATCGACGGCGTCAATGGCACGGGCAATCGCGGGCGCGGCGGCATCGCCCTGCACGGGAACATCAACCACCAGAATGCGCACGAACGGCGCTCGTAGGCGGGCGGTGCGCAGAACATCCTGCAGCGCGGCGCCGGTGGCGCTAGTGATGACAGCAATCGCGCGCGGGTAATCCGGGAGCGGACACTTGCGTGCTTCGTCAAAGTAGCCCTGTTCACGCAGCGTTCGGCACAGTTCTTCGTAACGCTGCTGAAGTGAGCCTTCGCCAACGCGCTCGACCCGAGTGACTACCAACTGCGTGCGACCGCGTGGACCCCAATGCGTTGGATCACCGGTGAGAATCACCTGCATACCGTTTGCTGGCGTGATGGTGCTGCGCGCATTGGCACTGGCCCACATCACGCATTCAAGTTGGCTCTTGTCATCCTTGAGAGTGAAGTACCAATGTTCGCGATGCGTGAAATTAGAGACCTCACCCACAATGCGCTGGCGGCCCGCCGATTCAACGGCGCGCCGAATGACACTGCTTGCCTCAGTGACCGTGATTGGCGGCGGCACTGTGGTGGACGAAGCGCCAGAAGTGGCAGCAGACGCGGCGGTTCCGTCGGTCGGTGCGGCACCTTTGGGTGGATCAAACAGTCCACCACGCGCTCGTTTGGGATCAAAGGGCACTCTCGACAAGACCGATACGATACGGTCGCTTAAGGCAGCGCATGAAGAACACCGAACTTCGGCCATCAACTCCTATTGAGGCGTTCCCCGGCGTGGGACCGCAGGTGGGTCGTTCGTTTCGACACCTTGGCCTTGCCACCGCGGGCGACCTGCTCCGGCACTTCCCGATGCGCTACGAGCACGACCGCGGCGAGCGAACCGTGGCGGACCTGATCGAACTGTGCGAACGCGGCGATACCCCGATTGCGGCCTTGCGCGTGGAGGTTGCCTCGGTTCGGCATACGCCGCGGCCCAAGCCCCGCTCCGAGGCAACCTTTGAAGACGACACCGGCACCGTGCGCGCGGTCTGGTTCCACGCGCCGTGGATGCGGCAGAAACTGCATCCCGGAGCGAAGGGAGTCATTCAAGGCCAAGCGAAACTGCGTGGCAAGTACTTGGAACTGACCAATCCGCGCTGGGAGCCCGAAGGCGCGGTGGAAATTGCCCCACGCTCGGAGCGACTGCGGCCGATTTACCCCGCCAGTGAAGAGATCAGCAGCGCGCAGATTGAGCGAGCCATGGTTCCTGCGCTCGCCGGACTACTGACGCACGTTGAGGACCCGCTACCGGCCGAATACCGCGCCTCGCGAGCGTTGCCGCCGCTCTCCGAGTGCTATCGCCGCATGCACGCGCCGCAAGATATGGACGAGCAACGTGAGGCGCGGCGCCGGTTGGCGTTTGAGGAACTGCTCCTCCTGCAACTGGGCGTCATGATGAAGAAGCGACAGATGCGCGAGGGAGCGAAAGCACTTTCGATTCCGGTGACCGCGGCGGTGGACGCGCGGATCCGGTCGCGCTTTCCGTTTGCATTCACCTCGGAACAAGATCGTGCGTGTGCGGAAATTGCCGGTGACATTGCCGGCGTGATCCCGATGAATCGTCTGTTGCAGGGCGACGTTGGCAGTGGCAAGACCGCAGTGGCGCTCTATGGAATGTTGGCGGCGGTGGCTGCCGGCGGACAGGCGGCGATTGTGGCGCCAACGGAGTTGCTTGCTGAACAACACGGCGTGTCGATCGGTCGATTTCTTGCCGGAAGTGATGTGCGTGTGGAGTTGTTGACTGGAAGTTTGGGCGCTGCTGCGCGACGCGCGGCGCTGGAGCGGATCGCCACCGGTGAAAGTCAGATTGCGGTCGGAACGCATGCGCTGCTCTTGGAAGGCGCGGTGTTTCGCAACCTTTCACTGGCAGTCATTGATGAGCAACATCGGTTTGGCGTTGAACAACGCGCGGCCATGCGCGCCAAGGTTGCCCGCGAAACCGGCGAAGTGCCGCACATCTTGGTGATGACTGCCACGCCGATTCCGCGCACACTTTCGCTCACGGTATTCGGCGACCTTGATGTTTCCGTGATACGAACTCGTCCCGCGGGTCGGCAACCGGTCACTACACGGGTGGTTGGTCGCGATAAGGAATCCGAGGTGTACACGTACCTGCGCTCGCGCATTGATGGCGGCGAGCAGTGCTACGTGGTGGTGCCCGCAGTGGAAGAGAGTGCCATGGGGCTCAAGGATGCCGAAGGAACCGCGCGCGCACTGTCGGCGGGTGTCTTTGCGGGATTGCGCGTGGGCGTGGTGCACGGCCAACTGGCGCGCGATGATCGCGAAACAACCATGGACGCTTTCCGGCGCGGTGAACTGGATGTATTGGTGGCAACGGTGGTCATTGAGGTGGGCGTTGATGTCGCCAATGCATCGCTCATGGTGGTGGAACATGCCGATCGATTTGGTCTTGCGCAACTGCACCAATTGCGCGGCCGAGTTGGACGCGGTGAGCGCAAGAGTCTGTGCGTGTTCATCGGTGAGCCGATGACTGACGATGCGCGCAAACGCCTTGATGCCATTGGTAGCACTGATGACGGATTTGAGATTGCTGAACTTGACTTGGCGATTCGTGGACCCGGGGAACTGTTTGGCAGCCGCCAGAGCGGTCTTCCTCCGTTCAAAGTGGCCGACCTGATGCACGACATGGAATTACTGCGTCTTGCGCGCCGCGACGCCAAGGACTGGATCGAACGCGACGGCGATCTCAGCGCGCCGGAATATCGCTTGCTGCGCCGCAAACTCATGCATTCCTATGGCGGCGCGTTGGGCCTTGCCGATGTGGCGTGATAGTGTGTGAAATTGCGCGGTGAAGCGCCACTGCGAGTGCCGTAAGTGACGGTATCGGGCGTAGACTTCCGTCCCTGATGCCAGCACCTGCACTCATCATCCGCGATCTTCGCTTCTCGTATCCAGAGGCCTCGTGGGCACTGTCGGTGCCACACTTGCAAGTGGAAGCTGGCGAACATGTGTTGTTGGTGGGCGGCTCCGGGCGCGGCAAGAGCACCCTGCTGCAGGTGGTTGCGGGGTTGCGCGAACTGGGGAGCGGATCAGTTGAAGTGGCCGGCATGCGCATGGACACCCTGCGCGGAGCGGCGCGAGACGAAGCGCGCGGGCGCAGTATTGGAATGATCTTCCAGACCTTCAATCTGTTGCACGGATTCACGGCGCTTGAGAACGTCTTTGCAGCGCTGATGTTTAGCTCATTGCCAGCGGCCGAACACGAACACCGCGCGCGCACCCTGCTCTCCACGCTTGGAATTGCTGACGCGGACGCCGATGTTGACCGGCTTTCAGTTGGACAACAACAGCGCGTGGCCGTGGCGCGAGCGCTGGCGGCACGACCCGCCCTCGTACTGGCCGATGAACCAACTGCCAGCCTCGACCCAGAGAACACGGAGACCGCGATGGACCTGATCCAGTCAGCATGCCGCACCGAGGGTGCAGCGCTCCTATGCACAAGCCATGACCCAGCAATGCGTGCACGCTTTGCGCGGATTGAATCGATCGATGCAATGATTGCAGGAGGAGCACGATGAGTGCCAAGACGCTCACTGATTGGCAGATCGTCATGCGCAGCTTGCGAGCACGGCCACTATCGACGTGGATCACCATCGGCATGGTGGCGACCAGTGTCGCACTGCTCTTGGTGCTGTTTGGCATGCGCACGGCAGCGCGCGGAGCGTTCGACCGGGGTTCGGGGAATATTCACTTGCTGGTGAGCGCTGACCCAAGCCCGCTGGTGGCCGTACTCAACGGCATTTTCTATGCCAACGCGCCGTCCAAGCCAATCGCTTGGAGCAAGTATCAATCGATTCGTGGCGCGTTCCCGTATCAGTGGGCGATTCCAACCCAACAAGGCGACAGCTACCGCGGCTCTCCAACGATGGCCACATCGACTGACTTCTTTTCCAAGTTTGAGCCCGTGGCAGGCGAGCCATGGAAACTTGCAAGCGGGAAGTTCTTTGAGCGCCCCTTTGAGATTGTGCTGGGCGCAGCGGCGGCAAAGGCCTCTGGTCTGCGCCTTGGTCAAGAGGTATTTCTTACCCACGGCTCTGGGGCGAGCCGCGAGGGAAGCGAGCCGGATGAACATGCTGGTCATGTGCATACCGAGTATCCATTCAAAGTTGTTGGCGTACTTGAGCCGACCGGGAGTGCCCATGACCGCGCGCTCTTCATTGACCTTGAATCAAGTTGGATTTTGCACGCCTTCGATCGCCGCGAAAGAGCGGGTATCTCAGGCGTCACTACGGCAGCAGACCTGGAAGACGATGACCGCAAGATAACGGGCATTCTGTTGCGACTGCCAACCCGCCCCGGTAGCGATGCCAGCGCCGCGATGCAGCAGCAGTTCGACACGCTGCGGCGCGACACGGCCATCGTGGTGGCGCAGCCTGCGCAACAGATCCAGAAGCTGTTTGAAATTGTTTCCAATGTCGACGGCATATTCATTGGCATGGCAGTGGTGGTTTTGATTTCAAGTTCCTTGAGCACCATGCTTGCCCTGTACAACTCGATGGCGGCGCGAACACGGCAGATTGCCGTCTTGCGAGTGTTGGGCGCCAGTCAAGGGCGTGTGTTTGGGCTGGTGTTGACAGAGAGCTTGGTCATCACCATGGCCGGTGCGCTTTCGGGGATCGTGTTGGCACTTCTTGGCGGAATCGCTGCAAGCGCGTGGCTCAAGGCATCCATCGGGTTAGTGATCGATCCGACGCTTGACCCACGAAGTACCGTGATCGTCCTTGGCGGCGCGGTGGCACTCGGTGGCATTGCTGGAATTTTGCCTGCATGGCGTGCGTACCAAGTACCAGTGGCAGACAACCTTCGACCGGCAGCATGAGGAATTGGCAATGAACGGAACCAAGATCATTTGGATTGCAGGCGCTGGCCTGGCAGGGTTCGCAGTGGTGCTGGCACTGTCCGGCAATGATTCGTCAACCGTGCAGTCGGCGGGTAGCGCACCAGCGGTGGCGGCGAGCACCGATGCATCACGCGCGGTGAGTAACGCAACCAGCACCCCAGTCGCCCCGACCGTAAGTGTGACAACCAGCACGGCAAACCCTGCCACGCCCGCGACGAGCGTTGAACCGAAGGCCGCCGCGGAGAAACCACCAGTCGTTCGTGCCGCCGATGCTGTTGACCTTGGCCTTGACCAGAAGATTCACGATGCCAAGGTTGTTCTGGGAAACATCGTGCCAAAGAAGGATGCCAAGACTGGCGAGATGTTGCTCTACGCGGACGGTAAGTATGAAATTCGTGGACTCGGAACTCCTGAGTCCCCCTACCGCGTCAGTTGGGAATGCCTGGCGAGCGCCTCAGAGAGTTACATGCCGCGTCTCCATGAGAACGAGATCCCACAACGGATTGCGCTCCTGCATGGCAAAGTGCTCGAGATTGATGGGTACCAAGCGTTTCCACTGATGGTGAGTGAAACCAAGGAACTGATCGTCATGCTGAATCAATGGGATGGATGCTGCATCGGCGTTCCGCCCACGCCCTACGACGCCGTTGAAGTGAAGTTGCTTGAGCCAGCCAAGCGCGGCGGTCGACATGCCGCGTTTAACTTTGGCGGCGTGCGCGGGACGTTCCGCGTTGACCCATACCTTGTTGAGAATTGGTTGGTTGGCCTCTATATCCTTGACGGCGCCCGGATGGTTGAGGGCGCTAAACCAGAGCTGTAATCCGAACCTCATGACCGATGCGTGCAGAGTCTTGTGCCACGCGATCTGCCTGCCTGCACCCCGTTGATGGAACCCACCATGATTCATGTATGCCTGACTCTCACGCTTGCGCTTTCGCAGACTCCACCGGTAGCGACCGACCCGACTGCGGTGCCCAATGCAAGTGCGGTGCCTGCCGCGCCTGAGGTGGCGGAGGTACCTGTCGCGACTGCAGTGCCCGCCGCGACTGCAGTGCCCGCCGCAACTGCGGCCACAACAACGCTCGCGGAGCGGCGCAACACCGCGTCGCTCACTGCCGCCATTGAAGGCCTGTGCGCGCGCTATCCAACGAGCATGGTGGTGTCCAGCATCGGCAACAGCGCCGGTCGACGCACCATTCCGCTGCTGACACTTTCTGCCAATCCATCCACGGCGGGCGATCGGCCCGCCATCCTGATGCTTGCTGGCATGGACGGTCCGCGCTGGTCCGGTACGGAGGCTGCATTGATTGCCGCTGAGGCGATCGCGCGCGATCACGCGGACATGCTCCGCGCGGTGACGGTGTATGTCATTCCACGCGGTAATCCTGACGCTGCGGAAGGTTTTTCCACCGACCCGCGCCGCGATTATTCCGGCGACGGCATCGTGCATGACAATGATCGCGATGGCACTCGAGAGGAAGACCGCCCACGTGATCTGAACGGCGACGGACTAATCACGCAGATCCGCGCATCCGCAAATTCCACGCCATGGACAGCGCCGACACTGATCGCCGACGCAGCGGAACTGCGGCTACTGCGTGCCCCGGACGCCAAGTTGGGCGAAGTTCCCGTGTACGCCGTTTGGACGGAAGGCATCGACACCGATGGAGACGGCCGCATTGCTGAGGACTGGCTGGGCGGCATTGATCCAGAGCGGAACTTTCCGCATCGGTGGCCAGAATTTGAAGACGAAGCAGGCTCGTACCCGTTGATTGCACCGGAAAGTAAGGCGATTGCTGACTTTGTGATGTCGCACCCAACGCTCTTTGCTGCGTTTGTATTGGGTCGCCATGACACGGTGATCAATGTCCCAGACGGCAAGGGACGCACGCCGGGCGGAGTGCCGGTGATGCTTGACGAAGCCGATGTTGCAACGTTTGCAGAACTTGCAAAGTCATGGCGCGAACTCAGCGGACAGAAGCGAGCTGATGCGCGTGATAGCGGCGGAAGCTTTGTTGCGTGGATGAACGCGCAACGTGGCGTTCCAACATTTGCTTCAACGTTGTGGGGTCGTCCGGATGCTCCGGCGGCGGAAGCGCCCAAGCCCGCAGACGCCCCGAATGCAGACAAAGCGGCAGACAAGGCAGCGGATAAGAAGGCGGACAGGAAAGACGCCCCCAAGCCAGCCGACGCGGAAGCAGCAGCCTGGCTTGAATACAGTGACCGCGTGTGCAACGGAGTGGGATTCGTGCCGTGGACTCGTATTGATCACCCGCAATTGCGCAACGTTGAAGTGGGTGGATGGGTCCCTGGTTTCCGTGAGAACCCGCCGATTGCTCAAGTACCCGCTCTGGGCGAGGCGTGTGCAAAGTTCATCGCAGCCGTTGCGGACGCTCGTCCGAAGATCGCCATTTCCGAGCCAACCGTACTGGCGGTGGGACCTTCGCTGTGGCGGATTGAAACGCGCCTCACCAACACTGGTCGCTTGCCATCGGTCATGCGCGGAGGTCGCGCCGATCTGGTGACGCCGGCACATGTCATTCGTCTTGCAGCGCCCATGGATCGGATTCAGGCGGGTAACCGCAACGACATCATCCGTGGAATTGATGCTGGCAGCGATCGCGTGTATTCATGGCTGGTCAACGTACCGCCTGGTGAAGAGGTAGCGGTAGAACTGCTCTACAACGGCAAGTCAGCACAGCGTTGGGCGTTTCGTGACGGAGAGAAAATCGAAGCGGAGGGCAGCAAGTGAATATTCGCCTTCTTGCATCGGTGTTTGCATGTGGTCTGTGCTTTGCTACGCATGCACAGCAGCAGATCAATTCCAAAGTAGAGATTCCCTTCAACCGCTTTAGTGATGTGGAGACGTTGCAGTCCTACATGTTCAAGTTGGCGGAGTCGTATCCATCGCTGTGCCGCGTGGAGCGCATTGGCACCACTGCCCTGGGACGACCGTTCTTGGCGATGGTCATCAACAATCGCCAGACCGGTGACGAAGGCACCAAGCCCGCCATGTATATCGATGGCGCTATTCATGCCAACGAGATCCAAGCCGGCGAGACCGTGCTGTACACGGCGTGGTACTTGCTCTCTGGCTATGGCACCATTCCGAAGGTCACCGAACTAGTCGATCGCAGCACTTTCTACCTCATTCCACTGGTGAATCCGGACGGACGCGCTGAGTGGTTTGCCAATGCAAACACTCCAAATTCCGCACGCACTGGACAGAAGCCCGTCGACAATGACGGCGATGGCGTTGCCGATGAAGATGGTCCGGACGACATGGATGGCGACGGTCACATCACCCAGATGTGGAGGCCCGATCCGTTTGGGACACACCGCCGTGATCCGCGAGATGCCAATCGAATGATTCCCGTACCACGCGAACCGAAGGCGGATGGAACGCGCGAGTACGGCGACTGGGTGATGGCTGGCCAGGAAGGTATCGACAACGATGGAGATGGCCGCGTCAACGAGGATGGCCCGGGCGGCTATGACATGAATCGGAACTTCCCTTCGGGATGGGAGCCAGAGAACATTCAGAACGGCGCGGGTGCGTATCCGTTGTGCTGGCCAGAGACCAAGGCCCTTGCGGATTGGGTGCTTTCTAAGCCACAGATCGCGGCGGCGCAGGCGTATCACAACGCCGGTGGAATGATCCTTCGCGGACCCGGTTCGGACACGCGCGAAGGCGACTACCCCGCCGCAGACGTGGGCGTTTACTCACGAATTCAGGCGGTCGGCGCAGAAATGCTGCCGTTCTACCGCTCAATGGTGATCCACAAGGATCTGTACACGGTGCACGGCGGCGTAGTGAATTGGTTCGCGGAGGGGCTCGGAATTGTCTCGCTGACCAATGAACTGTGGACCGAGAAGCGCATCATGCAGAACGGTCAAGATCCCACCGACGAACAGGACCGCAAGTGGAACGAACGCATGCTGTTTGGCCAAACCACTGTTCCGCTGCACGAAGTGAAACATCCGGAGTTCGGCACCGTGCTGGTGGGCGGAGGAACCAAGTTTTCCTCGCGTATCCCACCGCCGTTCATGATGGAAGAAGAGTTGCACCGCAACTTTGCATTCACCATGTTCCACGCGGATCAGATGCCACTCCTTCGCTTTGAAAGCGTGGAGACCAAGGAACTTGCACCACAACTGTGGCAAGTCACCGTCACGGTCGCTAACGATCGCCTCATCCCAAGTCGCACCGCGCGAGCGGCCGACAAGGGCATCGGCCTCGCCGACACGCTGACCCTTACTGGCGCTGAAGTGGTTGCAGCAGGAACACTCGATCGTCGCACGGACCGAACCCTTGATCCGCAAGGATTTCAGCCAGCCACGCTCCGATTTGAACGAGGCGTTCCCGGGCAGTCAAGCGTTGCAGCACGATTCCTTGTGAAGGGAAGCGCCGGAACCGCGATCACGCTTGCTTGGAATGCCGAAAAGGCAAAGCGCATTGAAAGCACCCTGAAACTGGGAGAATCAACCCTTCCCGCGGCGGGCGCAGCGAAGTGAGCCAAACCGGCTCGGATACGAGCCACCGCGACGTGGCGCACAGCGATCTCGCTCACAGTGATGTCGCGCACTGCGACGTGGCCATCGTCGGTGCCGGTGCGGCTGGATTGTTTGCATCGATCTGGGCCGCCCGCTCCGCACGGGCTGCTGGTGCACCGCTTCGGGTCGTGGCGTTCGACGGTGCGCGGCGATTGGGAGCGAAGATCCTGGTGGCGGGCGGCGGTCGTTGCAATGTCACGCACTGGCGTGTTGATGATGCTGACTACGCTGGCAGTACGCCAAGCGCCATTCGCACCGTGTTGCGTCGATTCGGCGTGGAACCGACGGTGCAGTTCTTTGCGGAACTCGGCGTTGAGTTGAAGCGCGAAGAAACCGGAAAATTGTTCCCAGTATCTGACGACGCACACAGCGTCCTCAATGCACTGCTCGCCGCGGCGCGCGATGCAGGGGTTCGACTTTCGCACCCAAACCGCGTGACCTCCATTGTCGCCACGTCAGCGGGATTTCGCCTTACTACCAACGGCAATTCCCCTGGGCATCCTGGGGTCAACGAACACGCGAGTACCTCCGCAGAATTGATCGCTCGCCGAGTGATCCTGTGCACGGGTGGCAAGGCGCTTCCCAAGTCTGGGTCAGATGGCGCGGGCTTGGACATGGTGCGTTCCTTGGGCCACTCCGTGACAGAACACCTGATTCCAGCACTGGTGCCGCTGCGATTACCCGCTGGGCATTGGATCACGGAACTGAGCGGTCTCACTGTTGCAGCACAACTCACTTTGCGGTCCGGAACCGGCAAGAAATTGGTTGCATTCACCGATAGCACGCTGTGCACGCACTTTGGAATTTCCGGGCCAAGTGTCCTCAATATCAGTCGCTTCTTGTTGATGGAGCAATTCATCGATCCCGGCGCGCGCCTGGAACTTTCCTGGACACCCGGTGTAGAAGTGGATGCCATTGATCGCGCACTGATCGATGCCAAGGGTCGAGGCGTTGGAACCGTACTTCGGGCCTACCTGCCGGAGCGACTCATGCGCGCCGTGTGCGCCGCCAGTAGCGTGGACCCCGCAGCGACCGCGCAGCAATTGCCGCGCGAGCAACGACGCGCGCTGGCGCAATGTGTTGCCGGCACCCCGCTACCGATTTCCGGCGACCGCGGGTTCACCTTTGCAGAAGCCACCGCGGGCGGGGTTCCGCTGGCCGAACTACGGCTGCAAACCATGGAAAGCCGAACCGTTCCCGGTTTGTATCTGGCCGGTGAAGTGTGTGATGTTGATGGCCGCATCGGCGGCTTCAACTTTCAGTGGGCTTGGGCGAGCGGTTACGTTGCCGGGTTGAGCGCGGCTCAATCACTGCTGTCTTCCGCGGCTGGATGAGGCCCGCGAGCGTTCCTGCTGCTCGCAACACAATCGCTCGCAGAGCCGCCAGTCCACTCGGCGGAGGCGGCACCCCGCGCACTTTCTTACGAGTGCGGCGCACTACCGGAATCAACTTTGCAAATGCTTGCGGCGCGTGCTGACGAATGAACTCAATCTCATTCTCAGTGGTTTCCACCTCGCTGAAAGCGCGCTTGCCATGACCACATGCGCCATGTTGCAAGGCGTGCGTCAATTCATGAATCAGGACGGCGATCGCCAAGATCCGCGTTTCCAGCTCAATTCCACCGGGCGGCGTTGAGTAACGAGCACGAGCACGACGGTACGTGTGCCAATACGCGCTTGCTCCTGGAGCAACACGGAGCAGAATGTGCGGGCGATCAAAGCCATGCGCGTGGCGCTGGTAGTAGGCGCTGGCGCCACGGCCTCGACGCCAGCGGATCGGCGTGGACGCCAGCGTGGCGCGTTGATCGGAGCTGAGTTGATAGCGGGTTACTACGAATTCAACAGCCGATTCCTGAATGTCTGCACGGAGTTTCGCGGTCAGGCGTGGGCCCGACGCAGCGCGTGGTGGCGCCACGGCCCGTGCACTTCGCACGAGGCGCGTGCCGGACGAAGTCGCACCGGGTGGGTGTGCTGAAAGGATGTCGCGGATGGAACCGACAAAGTCCGCCACCGCCGCCGGATCTGCCGGCGCGTGCTCGCCGCGTTCGACAGCGCGATACCAGTCCGCAACCTGCCAGGCGCGCGTGGCTTCCACTGCGTCAAACCGAGGAATCAGATGCATGTGTAGATGCGGCGCACCTTGGCCGAATGCGATGGCATAGACACGGTCACAGCCGGTCACCTCACGGATGGCGCGAGACACGGTGCGTAATGCGCGCCCAAATTCGTCAGCTTCCGCATCGTGAAAATCTGCCGGGCCCTGCACGTGTCGAACGGCGCTGAGGCATGTCCACCCCACCAGCGGCGCCGGTAATGGATGATGACGAACGATCCAATGTGGACCACGGTGGCACTCAAGCGCCGCGAAATCATTGGCACCGGAAACCGGAGCAAGCGGTGCACTTACAGCGTGTTCATTGACGGTCGCGTCTGCAGCGCTTGCATGAATGCGACAAATATCGCATGCGCCTGCAGCTGCCGGATTGTTCACTTGGTTCCCTCAGGGCCGCCATCAGCGATGTACTTGGCATGAATGGCCTGCTCCAAGTCCACACCAGCGATGTTCGCCAGTGTGGTCAGCCACGCCAGGACGTCAGCAAACTCCTCTTCCAAGTTGGCGCGGTCCGGTGTTCCCTTCTCCAATTTGCCAAGCGCGTGAGCCAATTCACCCACCTCCTCAGCAAACCAAAGAAAGGTCTTTGCGGCGCCACGCGCACTGTCAGTGGCGTAGTACCGCTCATGGATCATCCGCTGAAAATCACGAATAGCCATCGGATTGATTGGAGCGGCGGCATTACCAGGGTGTGCGTTCGTTGCGTCAGGCATGTGGGATTACGCGCAGCAGCGCGGCAGGAAAGCGTCCTCGGGGGGAGTCGAACCCACAACCTCCGCCTTCGGAGGGCGGCGCTCTATCCAGTTGAGCTACGAGGACATGAACGGACGAACAGATGATCCGCCGGGCAGTGTAGAGCCCAATCCCGCTGAGAAGCAACCGCGACACTGCGTTACTGAATTCAGTGGAAGATCCAGTCGGCAAGCAGCAGGGCAAGATCGCCGCCAGCGGTGGTGCCATCAAGATCGATGTCCGCACCGGGCGTACCCCATGATGCCAACAGCAATGCCAAGTCGATACCGGTGACCATGCCGTCACCATCAAAGTCGGCGTCCATCTGGCCGGCCACCGCAATGAACGCCCCGCCCGCGGTCAATTGGGTAAAGGCACCGCGCGGCGAGAAATTCAAACCGCCTGCAGTCAATCCCCAGGCAGTCACCCGGCCATCTGATCGAAGCGCCACGCTGAACTGCTCGCCGGCAGCCACTCGCACGTACGGACCAGCGGGTGCAGTGCACTGACCTTGAAAGTTGCTCCCCCAACAGACAACCGCTGTGTTCGACTTCAGCCCCACGGTGTGCTGCGATCCCGCGTCAATCTGTGTCATGGTTGCGCTTGGTGCTGAGCACTGTCCATAGGCGTTCCATCCCCAGCACGCTGCGGTTCCATTACTGCGGAGGCCCGCCGTGTGCCAACCTCCGGCAGTGATGGCAGTAAATGGACCAACAGACGCATTGCATTGCCCGCTCCCGTTGCTGCCCCAGCACACCGCGTTGCCATCACGAGCCTTGATGGCGGCACTGTGCATACCGCCTGCCGCAATGGCGATGAATGATCCACTGGGTACATTGCATTGGCCGCTGGTGTTCTTACCCCAACCGACCAACGATCCACTCGCTATGAGGCCGATGCAGTGATTGTCACCTGCAGCCACGGCAGTGAACGATCCCTTCGGTGCGTTGACACAGCCGAATTCGTTACTGCCCCATACGCGGATCGATCTGTCAGTCAGAATCACTGCGGTATGGGCAATGCCTGCCGACATTGAAACTGCGTCGACACCGTTTCCCATGGTTCCGGGCAACTGCCCTGAGGCATTCATGCCCCAAGAGGTGATGATGGACTGCGCCCGCGCGGGTGAGTACACCGCGAGCGAGCATGCGACTGAAAGCCACCCGAGAGTTGATGTGGGTAACAAGCGATTCATGATGCTTTCTGACGATAAGGAGCGTCGAAGCAGTCGAGAGAAGGGATTCCGCCATGCAAACTGTATGCGGCAATTGCCAACATGCCAGTTCAATACTGCCGACCGCTGCAACTTCCCTGCTCTATCCTCCCATTTCGTGCCCGCGATCCCAGCCAACGCCTCCCGAGAGTCCGCGAACCCTGCCATAGCGCAAGGAACAGCGGCTGCCGTGGATTGCGCCGCCACTGCCGGACCAGCCGCCATCGCTCCGCGTTGGGTGGTACTGACGGTCACGTGGGCAAATTCCCTCGGCAGCGGACTGCTCTGGGGCGGCGTTCCGTTTGTGATGGAACTGCAGTACGGATTCACCAAAGGTGAGAACCTGCTGCTCGCACTGGCGGAGAGCATCATCTACGTCTTAGTGGCGCTCGGCTCTGGTCCAGTACTGCGGCGCTATGCAGGTCGCGGACTCACTCCGCGCGCCGCACTCATGTCCATCTTCATCGTGCAACTCGTCGCATCTGTTGTTGCACTCACTGGCATGTGGGGCGTGGTGGTCGCCTCATGCGTCTTTAGCGCCGTGGGCGCAACGCTTTGGCCGATCATGGAAAGCTATGTTTCGTCCGGACAGCACGGCGGGAACATGCGGCGCTCGATCGGCATCTTCAATGTGACATGGATGTCTGCCACTGGCGCCGCCCTACTACTCATGGCGCCGGTGATTGCATTCGGACATGCCAGCCACACGCTCTTGGTTCTGGCGCCAATTTCAATACTATCGATCGTCCTGCTCCGTTGGTTCCCAGCACGACCGGCCGCACATCCTCCGGAACATGCGCACACGCATATTGCTCCGCAGTACGCGTACCTGCTTCGCGCCACGCGATTTGTCATACCTACGAGCTACATATTCATCTCTGTGATCGGCCCGGTGCTGCCGTTCATCCTGCGCGACCTGGTGATTGCCGACGAACTGAAGACGCCGATCGCATCGGTGTGGATGTTTGCGCGCATGTTCACGGTGGTCATCTTGGCGCAACTGACCTTCTGGCACGGCAGGTGGAGCACGCTTGCAGTCGGTATCTCCTTGCTGGCTGGTGGATTTGCCGGCATTGTTCTGGCAACCGATGTTTCCATGCTGATGATTGGGCTCACCATGTTTGGCGCAGGTCACGGCATTCTCTACTACGCCGGCCTCTACTACGCCATGGCGGTGGGTGGCGCAGACGTTGACGCCGGCGGCCGATTTGAAGCGCTGATCGGCGTGGGATATGTGATTGGCCCAGTTGCCGGCATGCTGGCGGGTGGCACGCAAGCACAACTGGTGGGGGCAACATGGGCGGCTGCCCTGCTCGGCATCGCGCCGGCGATCATGCCCTGGCTGGCGTGGCGCCGTCGCCTCCGCGGAGAACAGAGGGCGCACGCATGATGGTGACACTGATCATTCTTGGCGCATTGATTGCATTGCACGCCTTCGTAGCCGCCTGCGAACTGGCCGTCATGACCGCCCGTCCTTCGCGCCTGCAAGCGATGGCCGACCGTGGCAACCACGGCGCACGCCGCGCACTGGCCTTGTCACGCGACTCATCGCGATTGCTTTCCACCGTTCACCTGATCATGACGATGACCGCCATCGTGGAAGGCGCATACGGCGAACGCGAACTTTCGCACTATTTGGAGATTTGGCTCCGCGAGTACCCAGCGATCGCTCCGCATGCGGAGGTGATTTCATTCATTACGGTGATCACCGTGCTTTCGTACCTCTTGCTGGTCGTTGGTGAATTGGTGCCCAAGCAGATCGGCATTGCGTATCCGGAGCGAATCGCTTCCGCCACTGCCACGCCGCTGTGGTTCATGTCTCGCGTGGCTGGCATTCCGGTGCGCATATTGACCAGTTCAACGGATGGACTGACACGACTGCTCGGAATTCGCAGCCACCGCGAAGAAGTGAGTGAAGAAGACGTCAAGGCGATGGTTGCGCAGGCTGCCAGTACGGGCGTGTTTGACCCTATGGAGCACCGCATCTTTGAGCGTGCCCTTCGCGTGGGGGACATGACCGCCAAGAGTTTGATGGTCCCGCGCGGACAAATCACCTGGATCGACGCGGCCATGCCAGCTGACGATCTGCAAGTACTGATCGGCACCGCGCCGTTCAGCCACTTCCCGGTGTGCGAAGGTTCCATCGATCGCCTCCTTGGCGTTGTGCACATCAAGGATCTGATTTCCTACGGATTGCTGGCAGGCGCAGGATTCAAAGTCTCCGCGGTGATGCAGGCGCCGCTCTATGTACCGGATTCCATGCCCGCACTGAAGCTGCTCGCACTCTTTCAATCAAACCGCACGCGCATTGCGTTTGTCGTCGATGAACATGGTGGACTGGAAGGACTCGTCACTGCGAACGATGTTGTGCAAGCGTTGCTTGGCGATATGAGCCGCGGTACTGAGGGCGAACAAGCCACCGCCGTCAAGCGCGAAGATGGCTCATGGCTGATGGATGGAATGCTGCCGCTTCCAGATGTGTTGGCAACACTTGGACTCACCAGTGATGCCGCGGATGAACTTCCAGAGGTCGCCACTGCGGCCGGATTGGTAACAGCGCTCCTCGGCGAACTACCGAGCACCGGCGACAAAGTGACGTGGATCGGCTGGCAATTTGAGGTGATCGACCTGGACGGACGCCGTGTCGACAAGTTGCTGGTTACACGTCATCCGAAGCAGTAACGGACTTCCCGCTCACTGCTGACAACGCTTGCAATGCAGCGGCGCGAGCCTTGGCATGATCAACGATCGGGTACGGATACGTTTCGCCAAGAGTGACGCCCGACATCGCCAGCGCAAGCGGCGGGGCTTCCCACGGCGCATGAATGTATTCGGCGGGCACACCAGCAAGTTCCGGCACCCAACGCTTGACGTATGCACCTTCCGGGTCAAATTTCTTGCCCTGCGTCATCGGATTGAAGATGCGAAAGTACGGCGCCGCGTCGGCACCGCAACCTCCCGCCCACTGCCAGCCAAGCGTGTTGCTGGCAAGATCGGCGTCGACCAACGTATCCCAGAACCAGCGGGCGCCATGCATCCAATCCATACGCAAGTGCTTCACTAAGAAGCTGCCCACCACCATGCGCACGCGGTTGTGCATCCATCCGGTGTGCAACAGTTGCCGCATTCCAGCATCGACGATCGGATAACCGGTCCGACCGCGCTGCCAGGCACGTAGTTCCACCGCGTTTGTGCGCCATGGAAATTTCCTGAAGTCAATGCGTAGCGGATCCTCCGCAGTGCGCGGAAAATTAGCCAGGACATGCGCGCCGAACTCACGCCAACCCAACTCAGCGCGGAACTTCTCCGCATTCGCGGTGAATTCTCCTGCTCGACCGCGGATCGCATGTTGCACTGCGTGCCACGCCTCACGTGGGCTGAGCTCACCAAAGTGCAGGTGCGCGGAAAGCATGGACGTTCCGTGCACACCAGGAATATCGCGCTGCAGTGAGTAATGACCGATCGGACCAGCAACGAACGCCTGCAGCCGCGCGCGCGCGCTGGCCTCACCCGGAGTCCACATCTGTTGCAATCCTGCATCCCACGGAATTTCCGGCAGGAGCTGCAGCGCGTCGACTTTGAGCCCCGCGGGCCATTTCGCGGGCGCAGGAATCGTTGCCGGCGCTTGGCGCGGAGCATCGGGCGCTGGACGCGTTAAGCACGCTCGCCAGAACGGCGTGAACACCTTGTAGGCGGTGCCAGTCTGCGTGCGGATCGTAAACGGATCGAAAAGCAGATTGGATCCAATCCGGCACAGTTCAACGCCGACCTTTTGCAGCACTTCTGTAATGCGCTCCTCGTCAGCCATGGCCGCTGGCTCGTAACGACGTGAGCACACTACGCGCTTGGCCGCACATGCGCGCGCGATGGACGCCAGTTCCACCGCTGGATCGCCAGCCCGAATCACCAGCCGAGAGCCGCGCGATTTCAAGTCATCAGCAAGCCGTTGCAGCGAGTGATGCAACCACCAGCGCTGTGCACCACCGATCGGCCATCGACCCTCGGACTTGGGATACCAAATAAACACCGGCACCACTGCGCCGCGCGCGCACGCATCAAGAAGCGCGTCATGATCAGAAGTACGAAGATCTTGTCGAAACCAAACCAGCGTGGTCATTCGAATTTCCCAAGTTCAAATCGGAAGGCATCAGTCAGACTCGGAAGCGCCCACTTGAATTGCAGCGCCTGCAGGCGCGTTGGTGCAACGAACGCACCTTCAAGGAGCAGCCGCTCACCCATCTCGCCAAACATCACTTTCACGGCCGTTGCAGGAAGTGGCGCCACTGACGGCCTACCAAGCACACTTCCGAGCGTCTGCCCAAACTCCTTGTTCGAGCACGGCTGCGGCGCTACTGCATTGACGGGTCCGGCTACATCAGCGCTCATCACCAAGCGGAGCACGCCGAGCAAGTCGTCAAGGTCGATCCAACTCATGCCTTGCTTACCAGAGCCCACTGAGCCGCCCAGACCCATCTTGAATGGTGGCAGCAACTTGGCAAGCGCTCCGCCACGGGCGCTGATCACTACGCCAATACGTACGTTTACTACGCGAATTCCTGCGTCCCGCGCAGCATCAGTGGCACGCTCCCACTCTTCGCAGATCTCCGGCAGATAGCCGTCACCGCGTGGGCTTGATTCATCCACTTGATCCGGACCTGGTCGATTTCCGTACCAACCAACCGCACTTGCGCACACCAAGACGCGCGGCTTGTGTTTGAGGCCAGCAAGCGTGCGCGCCAGTTGCGCAGTTGGATCGACGCGACTGTCGCGGATTTCCTTCTTGCGCGCGGCGCTCCATCGCTGATCGGCAATCCCCGCCCCGGCAAGGTGCACCACGGCATCAAGACCTTCAAGCCGCGCTGCATCAAACGTTCCTGCACGCTGATCCCATGCCACATCGCCACGCGCATGATCGGCTGCGCCCCGCACAATCCGTCGAACATCATGACCGCCCGTCGACAGAAATGCCAGCAACGCACTACCAACCATTCCGTTGGTACCACTCACCGCAACGCGCAGGTGCTCGCCCGGAAAAGTTGCATGGTGGTGCAGATCGTGACGAGTTCGCGCGTGCCGCCACGTGAACATCCGCTCCAGATCGCCGGCAACCGTGGAGCCCCCGAAGGTACGACCGAGGATCCCGCCCGGAAGTTCGTATTCGATCCGGTCTTCCAACATGCTGGAGACATCGCCGTTGGGAAGGAACGAATGCCGATGGTTCCACGAACTGAACGGACCAGATTCCTGCGTGTCGCAAAAGGAGATGCCGGGCTTGACGTCGTGATGGCGCGCTACCCACACCAATGGCACTCCGAACTTCTTCATCCGAAATCGAGCCACCGCTCCGTCCACCATGGCGGCGGGGCGCTCCAAGATTTCAACATCCTCCCAGGGCGGGATGAGGCGGTCGATCGCTCCGGACCGAAAGTGCCATGCCGCCAGTTCTGCGGCGGGAGCAGGCATAAGACTTGATCGAACAAACACGGCCATATACGTGGTCTACCTTGCAAAGAGCGGGCGCGCGCAGGACAGTTCCCGCACCTCGTCGCGTATTCGCACACGTGAATTTCTAGATTCGTGGACGGGGGCGAATGTCGCCACACGCGCCGCCGGATGCATTGACTACGATATTGACAGTGATGAATGAATCAACCACCGTCAAGCCTTCCGGACATCGCATCGGCACCATATTGCTCCGATTGATCGTGCCCCTTTGGATCCTCCTCGGAGCGGGGGTCAAACTCTGGGAGCGCAACCCGCAGTTGCTGCCAAAGCCAGTAACGGATGTCACGGATTTCATCTTTGTTCGTGGCCTTGGACTGAACCGCGAGGATTACCTGGGACCCGCCATGCGCTTCATGATCGCTTTCGAGATCATGGCAGCGCTCGTGATGGTGGTCGGCCCGGTGCAGGCGGCGCGCGGCCTGGCCATCTCACTCATGACGATGTTTTGTGTCATCCTGGGCTTACTGATCGCCTCCGGCGCTGCGAGCTGTGGATGTTTCGGTGCAAGCGGACCATCGCCGGAGTGGATGCTTGTCGTCGACCTCACGTTGTTGATTGGCCTGTGCGTGCTACGACCGCGCGGTCGTCGCCTGCCGCCCGCGGAACTGGGACGCAAAGTTGGCTACGTCATGTTTGTCCCCGTGTTGCTTGGCGTCGGAATCGCGTTTGGCGTGCCGGATCGCGCCGCTGTCACGCTTGAAGTTGTTGATACTGCCACACCAGTGGTCATCACCACCCCCGTGGTCACAACTACCCCGGTGGTCACAACTACCCCGGTGGTCACCGCCACAACGGCCTGGCCGCCGATGCCTGCAACCGCCAAGCCGTGGTACGCACCAGAGTTTGAATCATGGAAGGGCCAGCGACTAGATGCCCAAGAACTCATGCTCTTGGTGCAGCGACCGCTGCCCGCAAACTTGAATGTCGGACGACATCACATCGTCTTCATGCGCGATGACTGCGATCACTGCCACGAGCTCTTGAACAGCTATTTCAGTGGCCCGTTGACCACACCAACCACCACCATTGCTATCCCGGATGCCACGGGCGAACTGTTGGAAAACCCCTGCGAACAATGCGGTAAAGCAACATTCCCCAAGGGCATTAACTACGTACTGAGCACCCCGGTACTCCTCACCGTCGAGGACGGCGTGGTGATCGGCGTCTGTACGAATAGCGAAGACGCCACGTTGGTGCGCGCCGCGCTGAACGCCAAAGGCAAAGTCAATCCATGAATGGACTGCTTCGTCGCATTGCTATCCCCACCCTACTCCTGACCTGCGTTGCTATTGAGTGGTCACGCGGCGGCGACGCGCTTCCAAATTGGCTCGCGAATCTCTCTGTGAAGACTGGGGCCGGTTCAGACAAGGTGCTGCGCATTCTGATTGCTCTTGAGTTGTGCGGCGCCATGTTTGCGTTCCTTTCATCTGGATTGTCACGCCGCGTTGCTTGGCTGACCGGTATCGCCTTTGCGTTTAGTGGTCTGGCGGAACTTTCCGCGATCATCAATGCGCCCGGTGATGCGGCGGTTCCGGCCAGCATGTGGATCACCCCGCTTGTTGGTCTGGCCATCGGCGCTGGCACGCTGGCACTCCTGATGCGGCCCAACGCAGCGCCCACCCCACGTGTTCGCATTTCCGCATTGAAGGTCATTGGAGCTGTGGCAGTTGCTGCGTTTGCATTTGGACTCGCCGGGCGCCTTGACTTGGCTCCGCGAACCAATTCCCGGTTTAGCAATAGCGGCGCGGAAATGGTGGTACTCAACCCGAGCGAATGGGTTGGAATGACCATGGCCGAGGCTGGCATCGCTCGACATCTTCCAAGCTTGACGCCTCTGACGCTGGAAGGAACCAAGTGGGTGGTGTTCTATTCCCCCACCTGCGGCCGTTGTCATGAAGTCTTCCGAACGTACTTTTCCGGCCCGCAAGAGGGCAACGTGATTGCCGTCCTTGTGCCACATGGCCCCGGCGTAACGGTGTTGCCAAGCGATCAGCCCGCCGACGTGGAATGCACCGGCTGCGAACGGGTTTCGCTGCCGGACACCAAGCAGTGGATCATCACCCCGCCCACCATCGTCAAAGTGGAGAACGGGCGAGTGACCTGCGCCACCAGCAGTGATTACGACCGCTGCCGAATACCTGCAGACGTCAAACAGTGACCGGACGCACCCGCACAAGGTGAGCGCACACGGAAAGTTCGTTGCCGCCACTCATCGGGAATCGGCGCGGCTCGGTTGAATCATCAACGATCGCTTCGGCGGCGGCCCATCGCGTGGCGTCATCCATGCGCTCGTCTGCAAGCATCCAGACTGCTGTTGCTGCAAGCGCTTCGGGCGCATTGCGGAACGCACTGCGTGCAATCGAACCGTCCGGACTGCGCATGGCGGATACGTGTGATTCCAGCAACACATTTCCAAGCCGTGCCAGCTCACCGGTACGCGCAGCACGACGCGTGGCACCAGTCGCCAATGATTCCAGTGCTGGAATCACCACGTGTCGAACGATGCCACGCGGAGTGTCACGGCGATCATTACTTGGATCTTCACGCCATTGCACCGCCAGATCGACGCATGCCCCGCGCAATGATTCGCGCGAAATGCGTAAACACGGGCGCACCAGCAAGAGGTGCTGCGATCCCGGCGTTTCACACGGAATGGGGCGACGACCAGGCATGCCGCCCATGCCACCAAGACCAGCGCCGCGCGCCAATGCAATCAGCATGGTTTCCAGTTGATCATCCGCGTGATGCGCGGCAAGAATGCTGGTGGCGCCGCACTCAAGTGCCATCGATGCCAGCGCTTCATACCGGGCAGTCCGCGCCCGGTCAGCCAGGCCGGAACCGGTACTCAGATCAAGACGTCGCGCGAGTACACGTACACCAAGCCGTGCACCGACCATCGCAACGCATTGGCAATCAAGTACTGATTCGCTGCGAATACCGTGATCGACCGTGCCTACTGCCAGTTCAATACGCCCATGCGCCGCCAGTCCCGCGCACAACGCCATGAGCGCGGTTGAATCTGCACCGCCGCTGGCAGCCACCATGACTCGTGCACCGTCAGGGACACCAGAGCGAGTCAATCCGCGCGCCACGTCAGCCGCCAACGGATGGCGACGGCATGCCAAGATGAGCCGCTCGTCAAGCATTGCAGTCATGGCACGGGGGTGGAAGTAGGTGTAGGCGCAGGTGCCACTGCCGCCGCTTTCGGCAGCTCCACCACCAATTCGCTTTCGATCACGCCCTCCATCGGCGCGCGCGCACGCCAACGCACGCGCGGCGCTGCCGCGAGGATGTCCGCAGCCAATGACACGCCTTGCACGAACGGCTCCGGCGATTCAGGCACAAAGAGCGCGGGCGCAGTGGTCCATGATCGCAAGTGCGCCGCCAATATCGATCCAGAGATCGTTCCAAGTTCATGCGCGTCATCTGGATCGGCCATGCGCTCTGCAGCAGCAATCGCGGTTCCGATCTTGTCGAGCAGCGCGGGGTCAGTGGCAATGATTTGCCATGCGCCGTTCGCGCCACTCTGTGTGGTCCATGCAAGACGGACCGATCGCGCAAATGGGTGATCTGCAAAGATCGACCGCACCGCGGGAGCAATGTCGACCACGCGCACCGCACCCGTTGCAGATTCGGCGCGAACGACCGGCGGCGTGTTGGCGCGTGTAGAGACGCTTTCCACACATCGCTGCGCCCAACCGTCCCACTGCTTTTCGGCAAGCACCGGGTCGCGCACCTCAAATGCAATACCAAGCGTGGGGACGCGTACCGATGTTCCATCAAGTGCGGCATCTCCAACCACCACAATTTGTCGTGCACCCATATTGGAACGCATCGCATCATCAATGCGCCCCTCGAGCAAGAATGCGTCGACTACTTCCTGTTTATCAAGCGGACCGCGCCACGGGTTCATCACCAATGCGGCAAGCCCTGCCCCGTCCAAAGCGCGCAGCAAACCGGCATCAGCAGGCGCACCAGACGCCACATGGATCGGCGCGCGGTCAAATCGACTGCGGTGACGAACCCGCAACTGACCATCAACCGCACGCGCGGTGAACACCGTCATGCCACCCGTTGGAAGTTCATGCCTCCACACCACTTCAACCGGCGCGGTATCCCATCCATTGGCGGCCACAAGATCAGCTGCAACAGCCAGCGAACCATCTACATTCGGCGCATCAATACGCCCCACCACTTCGTCAAAGAGCGCCGTGCGGTCCGATGGACCAAGAACAAGATGCGGAGGTCGCCACGCTGCAGCAACCTGCTGAACGGGATAGATCGAACGCCCACCCGCAGCGGTCGCCGGCTTTAACTTCTCCACAAAGAGATCAAGAAGCGGCTGCTCGATGCGCGTCACGATCGCCCACTCCACTTGGCCAGCACGGGTGCGTTCGATGTACGTGACATCGGTGCCCAGGAGTAGGTCAACCAAACTGGATGCATCCACGCCAAGCTCCGCCGCGAGCCGATCCCAAGTCTGCACCAAGACGCGCGAGCCAGCAAGCCGCAGCAGCGCCGCTTGCGCTGGAAGCATGTCTGCGTCAGCACGCAGCCCCTTGGCACCGCGCACTCGAACCACCACTGCTACATCTGCGGGAACGACCGTTGCACTTCCAAAGACGCCGTCACCGGGCGGCAGCGCCGAGGTTGCGGACGCCGCGCCAATGGCGCACAGCACAGCGATCGCGTAGAGCACACGGAGCGCAGAGAGCACACCAAGTGTTCGTGGCAACCTTCGTTTCATGGTGAACGCGACTCTGATCGCACAGCGCCAGCGGTTCGGAATTAGTAACTACGAACGTGTACTGATCCATCCGAAACGGTAGAGGCCGCATCGGGCGCACCCTTGGTTTCCGAAGCCTGTAGAACGCCGCTGTTGGAAACACGCGGCATGCCCAGGAGGATCGAATCAAGTCGACCAGCACCCTGCACGACCGATCCGCGCAATGCATCGCCGACTGCTGCCTGTGATCGATCGGCGCGGGAAGTTCCCATCCACCACGCAGCGCCGAGCGCGCACGCGGCCAAGACCAATGCGCCTTGCGCAATACCCACCACGATGCGGCTGGTGCGCATCGATCGAGCTTGCGCGGGATCGTTCGCCTGGTTGTAGCCCAAGCGATGCATGACCGAATGAGTTACGTCGGGGGAACTGCTTTGATCGTTACGGTCGTTCGGAATCATTCCATGACCTCCTCGGCCTTCCTGGCCAGTTCTTCGTCACTATTGATCACCGCATGCATGCGCTTACGAGCGCGATGTAAATGACTCTTGATGGTGCCTTCTGGCATCGAAAGATGACTGCTCACTGCCTCGATCGACCAATCTTGATGATGGAACAGCGTGACAATCTCGCGCTGCAGCGGCGTGAGGCACGCAATGGCAACATCCAAGATGCGGCTCAGGTGATCACGCTTCTCCGCGGCCACCATCACGTCGTCGGGACGATCGGAATCCGATGCCCAGAACTCCATGGCTTCGCTGTCACTGACGGGACGATGCTTCTGCATGTGATTCACATACAGGCGTCGGGCGATGGTGAAGATCCAGGTTGAGAATCGGAAGCGCGTATCAAATCGACCAATGTTCTTGATGACTCGAACGAACGCCTCTTGCACCATGTCTTCCGCCACGTCCGGACGACCCGACAGGCGGACCATGAATCCGTACAGAGCGCCTTGGTGCTCGCGGATCAGCTCTTCAATGGCCGCGCCATCGCCGCGCTGGGCGCGTCGAATGAGTCGGTTCTCGTGAGCCTTGCTGAGCATGCCGGAAGCCTACCGCTCCGTGCACGTTGGGTTGCCGCTCCCCCGGCGCTGATTGACCGAGGATTGCCAAAAACACACCCGCCCGCCGGTCCGTCGTGGCCGGCGGGCGGGTGTTGGAGCCCGCGGAGGCGCCCCGAGGGGCACTTTCCACGAGCGAGGATCTGGTTTACGCAGCCTTTGACGAGCGGCGACGGGTGGTGCTGGTAGTCGCGGTGGTACTGGTCCGCCCGACGACTGCCGCAGTTTCCTGGGAAGTCAGGACCGCAACCAATGCCGCCGGAGTGGTGGCTGAGACGTCGGCGCCGATCTCTTCGGCCAAGCCGAGCGCGCGGTTGAACACGCCGCCGCCGCACACGATCCGCAGGTTCGGATGGCCACCGATTTCCTTGATTTGGTCGATCAGCGCGCGAATGGCCGGCGCATCACTGGCTGCTGATGCCCACAGGACCAGCGTTCCAGCGCGCGTGCTGGCGAGTTCTTCAAGAACCTCGTCGTTTGCGACGCCGGCACCGGCAAAGAAGACTTCATATCCCGCAGCGTCCAGCAGGTCAACCGCGATCTGCGCTCCCAGTTCCTCGCCCTCGGTTGGGCCACAGAACATGAGGATTCGACCAGCGGAACGCTCAACGCGGGTGTAGGTACTTGAGCCCTGATGCGCGATCTGGCGGAGTGCCCGGGTGGCATAGTTGTAACTGATGCGGGAGAGCTGGTCCTTCTTGAAGAGCTTGACGAGCATCTCGTGGATTGGCCAGTAGATGTCGTTGGCAAGGCGCTCGGCAGGAATGTTCTGCGCGGTCAACGTGGCCACGAAAGCGTGGGCGCGACGACGGTCGCCGGAGACGAGGTGCTGGAAGAGCTGTTCGATGGTGGATTCGAGATGCATAGTTCTGTGTTCCTTACAAGTGGTGCGCCGCGTTGGTGTCGGCGTGAGAGTGGCATCGGGCGATCCGGTTTCGACCCGCCACGGCGCGGCAATTTCCTTCGTTATGGAACACTTATTCTTTGTTATCGATCAATTCAGGGTGCTTTCCACGTCCGTAGAACCGCCTACCATCGTCCGAATGGTCGAAATCGGACCCATCTGGACCCAGGAAGCGCTGCGTGACAGCCCGCACATTGACGCCGAGAAGGCGCGCAAGGTGCAAGGCATGTTTGCGGCTATCGCAGGCAGCTACGACCTGAACAACCGTTTGCACTCATTCTTTCAGGATCAACGCTGGCGCCGCGCTGCCGTTCGAGCCGCCGGCGTGAACGCCACCACCCGCGTTCTTGATGTTGCGTGCGGTACCGGCGATTTGGCGGAGGCGTTCGCGGATGCCGGCGCCGCTGAAGTGACCGGCGTGGATTTCACCCCGGAAATGCTTGCCATTGCACGAGACAAGGGACTTCGTAACAGCGGCGCGCCACGCGCCGACGCGGCGGGCACTTCAGCAGGCTCAACAACAGCACGCACCTCGGTGGCATATCACCAAGGCGACGCCATGCAATTGGTATTCCCCGATCAATCCTTTGACGTGGTGTCGATTGCGTTTGGAATCCGAAACGTTGCTGTACCAGCACGCGCGCTCGCCGAGTTCTTCCGAGTACTGCGCCCGGGCGGCCGGCTGGTGGTCTTGGAATTTGCGGACCCAACCAATCCCATCGTTCGTTGGGGCAGCAACCTGTACACCAAGCGCATCATGCCGTGGACGGCCTCCATGGTGGCGCGGGACGCCTCAGGTGCGTACCACTATTTACCGCGCTCGGTGAGCACATTCCTGCAACCGCGCGAATTTGCGCAAAAACTCCAAGAAAATGGCTTTGAACAGTGCAGTGCCGCGCCACTCACCATGGGGATTTGCGTTCTTCATCGGGCTATTCGACCGAAGAACCAGTAAAGCCCGCTACACTTCGCATTGCATGTCACAATCGCGCCCCCACGGATGGGTGCCGCCGCGGCAGGACGCCGAGAAAGTGAGTCGTTTCAATGATCGTTGACTGCTCTACACGAGTCTTTAATTCGCCTGAACAACTTGGTCGCGAAACTGCTGAAGCGCTGCGTCGCTTCACCGCGCTTCGTGGCACCCGCCTTGAGTCGACTGCTGCTGCGCTTGAGCGCGCCATCGAGCCGGTAGCGGCCGCGTTGGTGCACGGATTTCGCTCCAAGCTTCTTGATGCCGGTATCCCCAATGAGTTTGTCGCGGAGGTTGTTCGCTCCAATCCTGGCCGTCTTGCTGGCGTAGCCGGCATTGATCCGATGGCAAGCGACGCGGCAACGCAACTTGAACGCGCCGTCGACCTTGGACTGGTGGGCGTGACCATCTCCCCCAGCGCGCAGGGATTTCATCCAACGCACTCCGATGCCATGCGTCTCTATGCGCGGATCGAAACGTTGGGGCTTCCACTTTTCATCGGTCGACCTGGTCCGCTCGTAGCGAGTGGCTCATTAGAGTTTGATCGACCCGCTGGCTTTGACGAAGTGGCGCGCGCACATCCGAAACTTCGGATCGTGATTGGCGAACTCGGCTGGCCATGGATTGACGAATGCCTGGCCATGCTCATGAAGCATCAGAACGTCTACGCCGAAATCAGTGGCGTGTCGGGTCGACCATGGCAACTCTATAACGCGCTCTTGAGCGCGCAGAGTTTGGGCGTGTTGGAGAAGCTCTTCTTTGGAAGCGGCTTCCCGTATGACTTGCCAGCCAAGGCCATCGAGAATCTTTACTCAGTGAATGCATTTGCACACGGCACGCAGTTGCCAGCGATTCCACGCATCGCCCTGCGCGCGATCGCTGAGCGTGATCCGTTTGCGATTCTTGGAATTGATTCGCCCGCAGCACGTGCAGTGCAACAGCGCCCGGCGTCTACGGAAGGTGATCTCTCGCGGGACATGCGATGAATCTTGGCCTGGCGCGGATGATTGCCACTGCTGCTACTGCATGGCTCTTAGCGAGCGCCGGGTGTTCAATTACCCCGGGCGGAGTGGTGGAAATTGTTGGCTCTGGAGATACCGCTGTCCGGCTGACTTCCGAATTCAGCAACGGCACCTACGCCATTGAGCCAGCACAGACCACGGTGGTCTTCAGTGACATTCCGTATGAAGAGCTGGCGACCGGCACTGCAAAGAACGGTCGGTTCTTGCACATTGAAGTGCTGTGGCGACCCAAAGCTGGACGTACCCCGGTGGAGCCAAGTTCCACCAACCTCTCCATTCGATTCGTGGTGGTATCCAACGGCGAAGTTGGCGTCTATATCGGCGGTGGATTTGCGTGGATCGATGGCGGCAAGCCGGCAGACGAAGCCATCGGATTAGATATCACCGGGGCCAGTGTTTCACTGGTTGACAAGACTCCCGGATTTGTTGATCTCCTCAGTCCTGCCATACTGGTTGGCGAACTAGGCGCGCTGAAGAATGCAGAGAATGCACGCGCTACGCGGCGCGCGGCAAGCCAGTTTGTCACCAACCGACTTGGACACGTTCGCTGGGTGAGCCGCTAGCGCTGCGCTTCCATCGGTTGAGCACCTGCCAACGCGCTGATGATGGAAGGATCGACCGGCTCGCGGCGCGGATCAACCGGGAGCCACGCACGCTGCATAGAGCTGTCCACGATCGATGGAAACCACAGCGACGCATGATCGAGGTACATCTGACCGCGCGTGCCCCCGTACTCCTGGTCACCAACGAGCGGGAATCCCAATGCACCCAGCATGGCGCGAATCTGATGGAAGCGACCGGTGACCAATCGAATGACTGCATGCCACTCACCGGGCGCTGCGGGCGCGGGCGCGACGGCTTCGATCACCAGCGTTGATGGGTCTCCACCGGAACGCACCACTCGAGCCACGGCACCATCCCGACGCAAGTAGGCGTGGTGCTGGCCGACGAGTGCACGAGCATCTGTTTGTGTGCCAGTAGCAGCAATCCGCGCCAGGTAATGCTTGGTCCACTGCCCTGCCCGAATCGCCTCGTTGTGTGCTGCAACGGCGGCGCTTTCGCGTGCGACCACCACAAATCCACGGGTTGGGCGATCAATCCGGTGCGGCAGTTGCGCCTCGGGCCAACCAAGAAGTGCACGTGCCTGCACCAGCAATGTGGCGGGACCCTTTCCATTGGTTGCCGGTGCCTCGCTGGAAAGTCCTACAGGCTTCAGTAGCACTGCGTCGCGCTCACTACGCAAGACAATGTCCGCCGCCGTCACTGACGGACCGCTGGGCGGATCATCACTTCGTCCACGGTTAGCGCGCGCGTACACGGCGTTCCGCCTCCACAATGGGCAGCATTTGCACTGCAACGGGCGCCAGTGGCTCGGGCCACTCGCCGGGATTCACAGTACGCAGCTCACTGCACTCCCACGTCTCCAACGGGACGGCGGGCGGTAGCACATCAATCACGTAGAGCACTTCCCAACTGCGCACCACCGGATCAAAGGCGAGCGCTCGTGCCACGGGTGGAGCAATGGCTGTCCAACCGGTCTCTTCATGAAGTTCGCGCAGGATCATGTCGGCGGGCGAAACACCCGGCTCCAGCGTGCCCGCAGGTGCAAACTCCCACATGCCGGCGTAATTGAGCGTCTCTTGACCGCGACGGGCCATCAGTATCTGCCCCTCGGGCGTGAAACACACCGCCTTCACGCCGATGGGCCGAACGCCGGTATCAAGTCCTTCTCGGGCCACGGCGTGAAATCGGTAACTGGTGGGAACGCAATGAATAGTCACGCCACCGTGACCGTTTCGACTGGTGCCTAAGACATGGAGCATGGGACCGTCGTGAGCTCGCGGAACGCGCGCGCACAGTGCTTCCCACGCAGTGTTGACGGCATCAAGCGTCATACCTGCAGTGCTTTCCGGCACAAATCGCCCTTCCACCACCGAGAGTATTGGCGGCCGGCGCAACGGAATCAGCCGCTTGGGCAGCGGTTGCACGCCGCGTGGCAGCGCTGGGGAGTTGGGCGGCTGAGGCTCCATGGCAACTCAATCTATACACTTCTCGGCTCATGAGCACCGCCCAATATCTCACGGCCCCGGTTCCATCAAGCGAACTACCCAAGGGAATCCCCTACATCGTTGGAAATGAGGCTGCGGAACGCTTCTCTTTCTATGGGATGAAGACGATCTTGGTGGTCTTTATGTCGCAGTACCTGATGAGCTCGCAGGCAGCTCCGGCGTACATGACGGAAACCCAATCGCGCGAATGGATGCACTGGTTTGTTGCAAGCGCCTATTTCACTCCCATCTTTGGAGCGATTCTCGCCGACGCCATCCTGGGTAAGTACCGCACCATTCTTCTCCTTTCACTGGTGTATTGCTCCGGCCACTTGGCACTCGCCTGCATTGATCTTCCACCCGCCGCACTGCAAGCGACCTTTGAACCGCGCACGTGGCTACTCACTGGCTTGTTCTTGGTGGCAGTGGGCTCGGGCGGCATCAAACCGTGCGTGTCTGCCCATGTGGGCGATCAGTTTGGCGCAAGCAACAAGCATTTGCTCACGCGCGTGTTTGGATGGTTCTACTTTGCGATCAATTTTGGATCATTCTTCTCCACCCTGCTCACCCCGTGGCTCCTGCACAACTACGGCCCGGGTTGGGCATTCGGAGTTCCGGGTGTTCTGATGGGGCTTGCCACCATCGTCTTCTGGATGGGTCGACACAAGTTTGTACATATTCCAGCACGCGGGTTTGGATTCGTCACCGAGGCACTCTCCGGCGGCGGATTGCGGGTGCTTGCCAAGTTGGCATCGGTGTACGTGTTTGTAGCGGTGTTCTGGTCGCTCTATGACCAAACTGGCGGCGCTTGGGTGCTGCAAGCCGCGCAGATGAACTGCAATTTCATGGGCATCCGTTGGTTGGAATCACAGGTTCAGGCGATCAATCCGCTGCTGATTCTGGTGTTCATTCCAACGTTTTCGTACCTGATTTATCCATTCCTTGGCCGATTTGTCACGCTCACTCCAATCCGCAAGATCACCGCTGGGTTCTTTCTGACCATTGCCGCATTTGCGATCAGTGCCGGAGCACAGGCGAAAATCGACACCGCGGAAGCAGCATTCCGCGCCACCGTGGTACCGATGGTTTCTAGTAACCGCGTTGACATCACCGCTACCGCTGCTGCACTCCGAACTGAGGAGCGCAATGCCACCGCTGTGAAAATTGAAGAACTCACCAAGGCTTCGGCGCCGGATGATGCCAAGTGGAGCGCTTCGATGTCACAGGCATTGGCTGCCGGCGGCATCGTGATTCAAGTGGATGGTTCGCGCTCCGAAGCAGACTGGCCATCGATTGCGTGGCAGTTGCTGGCATACGTGGTCATTACCGCTGCAGAAGTATTGGTATCCATCACCTGCTTGGAATTTAGTTACACGCAAGCTCCGCCTGCCATGAAGAGCTTCGTCATGAGTCTCTATCTCTTGAGCGTTGCAGCGGGCAACACACTCACCGCGCTGGTTAACCGATTCACCATGGATGCCGACGGCAACTCCACACTGGTGGGTGCGGACTACTACTGGTTCTTCACCAAATTGATGGCAGTGGCATCGGTGGCGTTCTTGATTGTTGGATACCTCTACAAACCACGTGACTACATGCAGGAAGAAACTGCCAAGTGGCCTTCATCACCCGGGCAGGAACCATAGGAATCATCATGAAATTTGCACCGTATCTCATCCTTTCATTGTCTGGAATGATGCTGCTTGCGGGGCTTGCGCCGCTACCCGCTGCACGTCATGAAGACGCGCGAACGGCGCCAGCGGTGGCAGTGCCAGTGGCATCGGGGGTTCAGTACGAACTCATCGGCCGCTATGACGTTGACCAGCTCAATCAGATTTTGACCAAGGCCACGCCCGCATTCACCGGGTTCCCAGTCACCTACACGCCCGCGCGCAACGCGGTGAAGATGTACCGGGTGACTTACCCATCCGTCATCCCAGAGCGCAACAACCGCCCCACCATTGCATCGGGACTGATTGCTATTCCGGAGACCGCAGACAAGTCCATGCCGATGGTTTCCTACCAGCACGGCACAGTGATGGAGAAACACGCGGTGCCATCGTTCCCGGAGGAATCGCAGGAAACGCAATTGATGATCGCGCAGTTTGCTGGTCAGGGATATGTAGTCATCGGTGCCGACTATTTCGGAATGGGAACGTCCACGGAGAAGGACGGCTACATGGTGATCGGTAGCCAGCAGCAGGCATGTGTGGACATGTACCGATCCTCGCTGGCAGTGCTTGCCAAGGAAGGGATTTCAGCCAAGGAGCTGTTCCTGACTGGCTGGTCGCAAGGGGGCGTGGTGACTATGTGCTTCCTTGAAGTCCTTGAGAAGAATAACGTGGCAGTTGCGGCGGTCGGCACTGCCGCCGCGCAATGCGATGGATATGTGATGCTCAGCGGCTTCCTCAATCATCCGCGTTCGATCGACGCACCATGGGTGTCCGCCATGTTCATCCTCACCGCGTTCTCCTATGAGGAGTACTACGGCGTCCCGGGTCTTGCCAAAGCGCTCTTCACGGACGAGCAATATGAGCTGGCGCGGAAGATCTACATGAAGGAGCCGTACACGGAACCATGGCCCGGCGATCTGCACAAACTGATTCGCAAGGAGTATTTCGATCCGAACTACTTTGCAAGCACAATGTACTGCACGCTCATTCAGAAGCTGCACGCCTACCGCTGGCAGGTGAAGACCAACGTTCGTATGTACTACGGCGATATCGATGAATGCCTGACTATTGGTCTCGCACAGCTTCCCTCCATGTATCAGCGGGCGTTAGGCAGCAATACCGTCGAGGCCATCAGCGCTGGACCGGATGCCAATCACCGTGGCACCTATGGGCGCGCAGCTGCGGAGTGGAAGAAGTGGTTCGATTCCTTGCGAGCGAAGTGATGGGGAGCTGCGCTAGCAAGTAGCGGATCGCGTCGGCAAACAACGTTCAGCGCTCGAACAAGGCGCGCCGCGCCTGGCATTGCGCACTCGCCGGTCAATCCTTAACGAAAGCCATTCGCTCGTAGTCCTTGCGGACGCCCGGAAATGCCAGCACGCGGTTATGCATGGAGGCATACACACCGGCCGGCAGAATCTGCACTGCACAGAGTGCTTCAGTCAAGTTCTGCACTGAATCCGTGCGCCGGAGTTCATACGGGCGCATGGCACCGGTGAGCACCACCGCCTTGCTGCATCCATCGGTTGCTTGCATACGCGCATGAATGCGTTCGCCAGTGACTGTCAGGCGATCGGTGCCGTGCACAATCACCACACCGTCATGGTCAGCGCAGAGTGCCAACGTTCGATCGGCAATCAGCGCATGGTCAGCCTCATTCATATCCAGGCTGTCCTTATTCATGAGCGGAACGCGGGTGATCTCCAGGCCATCCAATTCAAGGGACGCGAGAATGGCATCCAAGACACTCAATCGATTGTGCAATACGCCGTGCAGTTCGTCGTAGGTCTTCTCGATAGTGCCGCCGGTGGAAATGAGTGCTACTTTGAATGACATGTGTGTGTTCGCGCTGCGCTCAGAGTGGGAAACCAGAAGTCTAACCATTCACCATACGCCACTCACCATTCATCGTTGCAGATCGCTGCCTGCATCGCGGAATGCGATCGCTACCCGTCGTGCTGCCAGCACCGTCGCGCTGGCCGCCACGGGCTGTTCGTGAAGCGCCGGCGCGATGGCTGCAATCGCGCGTTGGGCGCGAACCAGCATCGGAGCATCGCGTTCGGCAGTGGCGAGGACGGCCATGGCGCGAAGAATGCTGGACGTTCCGCTGGGCACCGCGCCGTCGTCAACGCTGCGCACGCGAGTGAAGAGGTCCGGCGCGGCAGCAGGAGAGTCAAACCATGCGCCGCTAACCGGATCCAGGAATCGAACCTCGGCAGCCGCAATGAGCGCGCGCGCCTCAGTGCGCCAGCGCCAATCACCGCTTGCATGCGCCAGTGCCAGGCACGCGTTCGCCATGTGCGCGTAGTCCTCCAGGAACCCATCCACCGATGCAGTACCGCCACGCCAGGTGCGCAGCAAACCGCCATCAGCGGAACGCATGTTCTCCAGTACGAAACGAATGCCGCGCCCCGCCGCCTCCGCAAAGTGCCGATCGCCCAACGCGTCGGCTACGTCAGCAAGACCCTCGGCCATCAACCCTGACCATGCAGCGATGGTCTTGTCATCGGTCATCGGTTGCGGACGGAGCATGCGTGCCGCCAAGAGGACAGCATCAACACGCGCGCGGCGTGTTCGAAACTCCGAGTCCGTGATGCCCATGGAACGCGCGAGTTGATCAGGGCGCTCCGACAATCGCAACACGTGAACAGCCGGCGCATCCGGATGATGCGGGTCCTTGAAATTAGCAGGGCTATCAAGCCCGTACATACGAAACGCGAACGCAACATCATCTGCACAGCCGGCGCTCTCCAGATCCGCGCGTGCTTCCGCGGGCGTCCATACGTAATTGGCGCCTTCGCGCGCGGCGACCTCTGCATCTTGCGCACTCAGAAATCTTCCATCTTCGCCGACCATTTCGCGAATCACATATTCGCAGGTACGCCGAGCGGTTTCTGCATGCAACGAATCACCCCAGCGCCGGAACGCGTCGGCATACAGCGAAGCCAACTGACCGTTGTCGTAGAGCATCTTCTCAAAGTGTGGAACCGTCCACGTGGCATCAACCGCGTAGCGATGAAATCCGCCACCCACTTGATCAAATATTCCACCAATCGCCATAGCGTCCAGGGTGTGGCGAAGCACTTGATCCACAGATCCTGAGCCGGTTTCCAATAGAAATCGCGGATACGGCGGCGTCGGGAACTTTGGTGCTCCCCCAAAGCCTCCGTTGGTGGGATCCGACATGCGCATCAAGGCGGAAGACACTTGCCCAATAGTTTCTTCGCTGCCAAGCGCAGTGGCATCGGCGGCATCGCCTGCCGTTGGCAATGCCATCTGCCGCCGCACGACGTCCGCAATGCGCCGCGCCTGCTGCGCCATTCCGGCGCGGTCCGATTGCCACGCGCCAGTCACTGCGCGCAAGAGTTCAACAAATGACGGTCTGCCAAACGCAGTTTGCGGCGGGAAGTACGTACCGCAGAAGAATGGTTCAAGCGAGTCGGGATCAAGAAACACATTGAGTGGCCAACCACCGCTGGACCGACCCTCGGTGAGCTGCGTGAACACCTGACACGCGGTCATCATCAGTTCGTCAACATCCGGGCGCTGCTCACGGTCAACTTTCACTGGAACGAATCCAGCATTCAAGTGCCCCGCCACCACCACGCTCTCAAAGCTTTCGCGCTCCATGACATGGCACCAGTAGCACGTGCTGTATCCGATCGAGACAAAGAGCGGCACTCCGCGCCGGCGCGCTTCTGCGATGGCCTCCGGACCCCAAGGCGACCATGCCACGGGGTTATGCGCGTGCTGCAAGAGGTACGGGCTCTGCGAACCGGCAAGGCCGTTTGCTGGGTGCCCGGACGCCCCAGCAGTACCGGGGGCGAGATGTTCGTGCGCGGAGGAAGCGTCTTTCACAGGCGACAGGCTAGGCGAGCCGATAGTGCCTTGACACCGCACCGCGCGCAAGGGACACCATGATCACCGATCTGCTACCGATTTCTACGCCCGAAATGCTCGCCATGACTGACCTGGCACCCACCGCCAAGGGCGTCCTGGTTGGCACCATGGTGGGCGCCACGCTGCTACTCCTCTTTGGAGCGCAGTTGCTGCGACCGGCGGTGGTCTTGGCCGCCATGCTGGTGGGGTTCCTGGGATCAGTGGTCGTTGCGCGCGCGCTCCTGCCGGGCGTACCGCTGTGGGCCGCAGCCGCGTTCGGTGCAGTTGCCGGACTCCTTGCCGGTGCCCTGCTCTATCGACCAACCGTTGGATTGATGGCTGGCGTAGTGGGCGCTGCAGTCGGAGCGCTGATCGCATTTGCCATCATTGCTGGCGGCACGCTGGACACCGCACCCCGCGACCTGAACCACGCGCTGGTAGTAAACCCGCGCGAGACAATGCACCCCGGCGAGGGGAAACGTGCAGGTAAACATCTCTTAGAAATTCTGGTTGGTCCACGCGGCGTTGCGGAATCCAACGCCAACCGTACCGCCACGGATGCAGCACTGAGTGATGCTGCCGATAGTGCGCTACCCGCTGGTGATCGGATGCTGCAATCAACGGTGGATGTTGCGCACCGAGCGGGCAACCGCGTTGAGCTTGCATTTCAAGAAACCGCACCCGCGTATCGAACACTGCTCACCGCGTCCATTGCCGCAGGTGCAGTTGCTGGATTTCTGATGGGGCTACTGGCAACCACGCTGGTGGCGCGAATTCTGACCAGTCTGGCGGGCGCGTGGCTGTTGGTCGTTGGCGCACTTCCGCTTCTGGCCATGCACGGGTACGAACCCATGCCAACCGGCGCACGCGGATGGTTGATCGTGCTGGCAAGCATTGCAATTCTTGGAACACTGGCACAAAGTCTGCTTGGGAGCGGCAAGGCAAACAAGCGTTCCAGTGCGGGCCCAAGCACCCGTGCGCCTGCAGCAAAGCAGTCGCCCAAGTCGAAGTCACCCGCTGCACCGAGGGCGGTCGCACTGGCATCCGCGGCTGATTAACGCAGTCAGGGGCGCACCTCATACACTGCGCCGCCCATGGACTTCTTCAACTACTCCGACGGATCGTTGCACTGCGAAAGCGTTCCCGCTCAGGACATCGCCAGCGCTGTTGGCACGCCCTGCTACGTGTACAGCCGAGCCACGCTGGTTGAACATCATCGGCGCATCGCTGCAGCCTTTGCTGAAGTGAATCCATTGATCTGTTACTCCGTGAAGAGTTGTGGAAATCTATCGGTATGCCGCACGTTGGTGGAATGCGGAGCCGGTATGGACGTAGTCTCTGGTGGCGAACTCTTCCGCGCACGTGCAGCCGGTGCACCGCCGTCGACGATCGTCTACGCCGGCGTTGGCAAGCGCGATGACGAAATTGCAGCTGCCCTTGATGCGCACATCTACCTGTTCAACGTTGAGAGCGAAGATGAATTTGTGAACATTGCGCGCATCGCCAAGGAGCGCAATGCCATCTGCGAATGCGCGCTCCGTATCAATCCCGATGTTGATCCGCACACGCATCGATTTACCACCACCGGCACCAAGGAAACAAAGTTCGGCGTTGATATCGAACGCGCCCGCGCGTTCTTCCGGACCTATGGACGCGACCCACACGCGCGTTTGGTTGGATTGCACCTCCATATTGGTTCGCCGGTGTACACAACAGAACCATATGTTGAGGCAGTGCGCAAGGCATTGGCATTGCGCGATGAACTGATCGCTGAAGGATTTACAGTGAGCGTCCTTGATGTCGGCGGTGGTTTCGCCGCTGATTATGAAACTGGCAAGAGCCCTGCTGCTCTTGATTACGCACAGGCCATCGTTCCACTGTTGCTGCCAGCCGTGCGCGCGGGATTGCGCATCGTCCTTGAGCCGGGGCGATCAATCGCTGCAAACGCAGGCATCCTGCTGACCCGCGTGCAATATGTGAAACGATCCGGCGATAAGACGTTCGCCATCTGCGATGCAGGCATGAACGCTCTCCTTCGACCCAGTCACTACGACGCATTCCACTTCATCTGGCCAACTGACACGTCCGCGGCGTTCATTCCAACGCGGCGCGAGGAGAAGCCAGCGATGACCGGCCTGGTGAATGTCGATGTGGTTGGCCCATTGTGCGAGACCGGTGACTACTTGGCACTCGACCGCGCCATGCCACCCGTGGCGCGCGGTGACTTGCTGGCTATTTTCACTGCGGGTGCGTACGGAATGTCCATGGCAAGCCGCTACAACAGTTCGCCACTGCCTGCAGAGGTGTTGGTGGACGGCCTGCAATTCACCACGGTTCGTCGCCGTGAGACCTATGAAGATTTAGTGGCACACGAACGTTGAACGCCTGACGTCGCCCGGTCCAAGCAGTACTTGCAACTTACTCAAAGGTCATTCAATGCAGCACTTCGCCAACCCCATCGTGACACTTGCGGCATCATGGTGGTTCGCCCCGCTTTGCGTGTCGGCGTTTGCCGGTGACCCAGTCGCCACCACTCGCCCGCTCACCACGGTGCGCGGCGCCATCACCGCCGATGAGATTCGGAGCGATGTCACAGCACTTGCAAGTGATGAAATGGGCGGGCGCTTCTTTCGCAGCCCGTTTGCAGAGAAGGCAGCTGTTTGGATTACTGGAAAGTTCACGTCCATCGGTTTGAAGCCTGGCGTGACCAGTGATTCATTTCGGCAACCGATCGACAAGAATCCGGAGACTGGCCCGAATCTGGTGGCCGTGTTTCCCGGTCCGGTTGCCAATGGAAGTGCGGTAGCGGGCGCAGGTACGGGCTACATCATCGTCAGCGCGCACTACGACCACATGCGCCCGCGTCGCAGTGGTGATGACAAGATCTATAACGGCGCCGATGACAACGCGTCGGGTATTGCGGGCATGTTGGCCGTAGCGCGCGCTATGAAGGCGTGCAGCGCGGCGGGTCAAGGTCCCGAATGCACGGTGATCTTCATTGCCTTCAACGGTGAAGAGGCCGGACTCTTGGGATCCACGGCTTACGCAAAGTCGCCCACGGTGCCACTGGCGGAGATTCGCGGCATGTTCAACATGGACATGATTAGTCGCGGTCCGGCGCGACAGATCTATATTGATGGTGGTGAAATTGGTGCACCGGTGACTGCAGCGCTGCGTTCGGCCAATGAAGCAATCGGACTGAAACTGCGCACTGATGAACATCCGGACTGGCTCGCTCGCAGTGATCAAGGTCCATTTCTTGCTAAGAAAGTGCCCGCCGTGCTCTTCTCGGTGGAAGACCATGAGGACTATCACCAAGTCACTGATGAAGTAGCGAAGATTGATGCAAGTCTGGCCGCCGAAGTGGCACAGCTCGTGGCGTTGGCGGCGATCGATATGTCGCGGCAAGCGTTCGTTCCGCGGGTTGCAGTCCCGGCTGCGAATCCCGGTTCAGTGCCGACACCAGCAAACACAGCGCCTGTGCCGTCCACAACACCGACACCATCTTCACCATCGGCATCACCGGCACCTCACGCGCCGTAAGTGACTCAACGTGCGAGCGGGCCAACCACGTGCATGACAATGCACGCGTAGACACCGGCCAACACGTCATCGAGCAACACGCCCCAACCGCCACCAATGCGCTCAAGCGCCTTGCACGGCGGCGGCTTCAGTACGTCAAAGAATCGAAACAGCAGAAACGCCATGCCGACGCCAAGGACACCGGACCATGCCCACGACCATGAGCCCGCCTCTGCCATCGAGCGCAGCGGCCAATGCAGGCCAAGCAGAGCGATCGACATTCCGGCAATTTCATCAAGCACAATGCATGATGGGTCCTTGATGCCCAGCCTCTCCTCGGCGGCTGCGGTCCAACGCACACAGCCGAGTGCCGCCCAGACCAGAAGCGCCACCAGCACGGCATCGATCACCCAGCCAAGGTCGGCTGGCAAGAGCACCACCAATCCGAGTACTGCGATGCATGGCGGTAACGAACCCCACGTTCCCGAAGCAAACGGCGCGAACCCCAATCCGCCCACAGTCAATGAGAACCGCGGAAACCAGGGCATTCCTGCCATGCGCTCCCGCGCTACCGCTGGGTCCATCTTTGGTTCACCGAGAGAACGCTTCGCCGTATTCATGCTGCGTTCATCGGCGCGTTCAGCGCGCGTCCTTCGAAATCGACCGCAGTAACGCGATGCCGCGAATGGAATACGGCACAGCGCTCCATACGGTGATCGCCGTCATGGTCCACACCGAAAGCATCTGCGCCATGCGATAGTTTGGGCTTGCCAAACAGCCAGGATTGACAGCAATGAATAGCGCGGTCGGAATGGCCGCACTCTGCGCAAACATCTTGACCTTGCCGGACCAGTCTGCTGCAAACGCAATACCGCGCGCTTCAAGCACGCCGCGCAAACTGGTCACCAGCAATTCGCGCGCAAGCACGGCAACCACCATCCAGCTTGCTACGCCCGTTGCGCAATTGATGGCGCCGGGTTCCGGTTCAATGCCGAAGGCCCGGCTCCACTCTGGCTCCGCAAACTTGGGGCTTGCCAAATACACAAACGCGCCGAGCACCAGCACCTTGTCAACAAACGGATCCATCACCCGGCCAAAATCCGTCACCACACCCCATTTGCGAGCGAGGTACCCGTCAAGAATGTCACTGAGTGCTGCCGCGATAAAGAGGATGAACGCCGCGTTTCCCCACCACTGCCGACCCTCAGCTGATGTTGGCGAAAGTGCCAGGGCGATGATCGCAAAGAATCCTGCCGCCATCACCAGGCGAACCACGGTGATCAGATTGGGCAGGATGCGGCGCACCTCATCAGACATGTCGCGAGGGTAGCGGAGGAGCGCGGGCGGTGATGCGGGCGACACCCCCCACCCCCTGCGCCGGGGTACGGGCAATCCCTTGGCCCCAGTTCCCCCATTTCCCTGCTTATCTCGGTTGCGAACCGCCGCGTCCCCTTCTATTATCCGCCCTCCCCGCCCGGATTCCCGTGCGGGCTGCCCGGAGATTGAGGCCACCATCCATGAACGCGAACCTCTTCTACGCCGCCGCCGCCCTGGGTGCCGTCGTCCTGTATCTGATGATGGAGCCGCGCCCCGCGGCATTCCGAGCCGCCCTGACCGTCTGCGGACTTGCCGCGGTCGCGCTAATCATCAGCGCCGTCGCACGCAACGCGCCGGTGCCCGAATCTGCTGGAGCTGACCCATCATTCTGGGTGCATGTCATGGTGGCGTTGGTTGCCGTCGCTGGCGCAGCGCGCATGGTGACGCATCCGCGCCCGGTCTACGCAGCGCTGTATTTCGTACTGGTGATCTTGGCAGTGTCCGTGAATTTCTTACTATTACAGGCTGAATTCATGGCATTTGCGCTCCTCATTGTCTACGCAGGCGCCATTCTTATCACCTACCTCTTTGTACTCATGCTGGCGCAACAGTCCGGCGATCAGTCCATGCGCGGCGAAGAGTCTGCGTGGTACGACCGCACCCCACGCGAACCAATCGCCGCACTGATCTTGGCGTTCATCATGCTCTCTGCAACGGGCGACGCGCTGTTCCGACGCGACAACTCAGTGCCGTGGCTTGCCTCACCTGCTGTGGTCGCGCGCGCCAACATCCGTGCCTGGGAGCGCATGGAAGACATGCCGGAACTCCTCCTGCGCGAGTCCGCTGCGATCGCTGAAACAGCCGGCATTTCTGACATAGCCAAACTGGAGCGCGGCGCTGACGGGCGCCTCATTTCCGTGGATCCTTCCGGAACCACCGCAAGCCTCACACTTCTCAGCACGAACGGCGATCGCCACCCCATCACCCTGGATGGCACCGCCGCGCCAGCCAACTCCACTGCACTCGGCCACGCGTTGGTAGCACAGTTTCCAGTCAGCCTGGAACTTGCAGGCGTGATTCTCCTCATGGCACTGTTCGGCGCCGTGGTCTTGGCGCGCCGGCAGATGGCTATGGCAGAAGACGAACGCCGTGCAGCCGCCGGACTTCCCCGCATTGATGACGGCGGCTCACTCAGCCGCGGAGGTGCAGCATGATCACTCTCGCTTCGATTGGTTCCGTGGCACCCATGACCCCTGCCATGCCCGCCAACATCCAAGTGACGTTGGCATTGGCCATCATCCTCTTTGCGATCGGCTTGGTTGGGTTCCTCACACGTCGCAACATGATCCTGATGTTCTTGTCCACCGAGCTGATGTTCCAAGCGGCGGCGCTTGCGTTCGTTGCATTCGGCCGCATGTGGATGGATCTCTCTGGACAGTTGATGGTGATCTTCATCCTCACCGTCGCCGCCGCCGAGGCTGCACTTGCGCTCGGCCTAGTGGTGCTCCTGTATCGCCGCAAAGAAACACTCAGCAGCGAAGCATGGGCAGAACTCAAGGAATGAGCACCGTCGCGATTATTGCGCTCGCATCCGCTTTCGTCAGTCACGCCACGGCACACACACCAACGGCTTCCATGGAACCAGCACTCTTCACCACCCTCGCGCTCGCCCTCGGCGACGGCGCAATCGCAGCAGCCGATGGCCATGCCGTCGACGCCGCGCACGCCGTCCACGCAACGAGCGGTTACGCCGATGTCGGCCCGCTCCACTTCGTCAAGGCCGTCGCCAACCCTGATTTTGCGTGGCTCAAGTGGATGCTTCTTGCACCACTCGTTTCCGTGATTTTGTGTGGCGCCCTTGCAATGTTCAAAGTCAAGGGACGCTTGCCAGCGCTCTTCACCGTGGCTGCCTTTGCGCTGTCCACTGCGATGGCTATCGCGCTGTACTTCCAGTTTGGACCAACACTCTTTGCAACGCACGCGCCGCTCACGGTGCCGTTCATGGACTGGCTCTCGCTGACCTGGGGCCCCGGGCCGTTCCAATCGTTCACTGCCAACCTCGGCTTCTACATCGACGGCATCAGCATGTTGTGGATGCTGTTCGTCACAGTGCTCGCCACGCTCATTGCGCTGTACGCCAGTGAATACATGGAGTCCGACCTCAAGGCCGGCTACGCGCGCTTCTTCTTTGCAGTCAGCCTGTTTGTGACAAGCATGCTCATCCTGGTGATGAGCGACAACTTGGTCGGCCTGTACCTCGGTTGGGAAGGCGTCGGCCTGTGCTCGTACATGCTGATCGGTTACTACGCCACGCAGCCCGGCGCCACTGCCGCTGCCAAGAAGGCGTTCATCATGAACCGGATCGGTGACCTTGGCCTGGCATTGGCGATCTTCCTGATCTGGACTAACTACGGAACTGTGCAGTACGACAGCCTGTTCCAGGCGATTGCCGGCTCCACATCCGAAGCCGTGCAAGGCGGTTGGTCAAAGGCCGCGATCCCGTTCCTCTTGCTCCTTGCCGTGTGCGGTAAGAGCGCGCAGGGACCACTCTTCACGTGGCTCCCGGACGCCATGTGGGGCCCCACCCCGGTATCCGCACTCATTCACGCAGCCACCATGGTGACCGCGGGCATCTACCTGCTCGCGCGCATGGCGCCGTTCTACACCGTGCAAGCCATCGGCCCAGAGTGGGCAGAGACAGCACTTCTGACCGTCGGCTGGATCGGCTGCTTCACCGCGTTCATTGGCGCAACCATTGCATGCGGGCAGTTTGATTACAAGCGCGTGTTCGCTTACTCAACGATCAGTTCGCTTGGATACATGGTGATGGGGCTTGGAGTTGGCACTGCATTCGGCGGCGTGTACTACGTGTTCACGCATGCGTGGTTCAAGGCACTCTTGTTCCTGACCGCCGGCGCAGTGATGCACGGCATGGCCGGACAAGTTGACTTCCGTAAGTTGGGCGGCCTTCTCCGGGTGCCCGGCTTCCGACTCACCATGATCTGCATGTTGCTCGGCTGCCTCTGGCTTGCCACGGCACCGTTCAGCGCAGCGGCTGAATCAAAGGACATCATTCTGCTGACGGCGCTCACCAGCCACGTGCAGCAGGTGCAGTGGATGGGTTGGATTGGCGTACTCACCGCAGGAATTACTGCGTACTACGCCTTCCGCGTGTGGTTCCGATTGGCACTTGGTCCAGTGAAGATTGAACCGGGCGCAGATCAGCACGCTGATCATGGTCACGACGATCATGCTGGTCATGCCGATCACGCGCACGGATCCAACGCACACAGCGGCGCCGACGCGCATGCCGGACACGGTGCCGCACACGGCGGCGGCTTCCACCCGCACGCTCCAGGATTCCGCATCTCGTTGGTCCTCACACTGCTCGCCATCGGCTCGGTCTTGGCAGGACTTCCCAGTTACCTGGCACACTCCCAAGGCTTCAACTGGATCCAACGCTTCGTGCAGAACTCCAGCGCTTGGATGCGCGCCGGCAACAGTGAGGAACACGGACAGATCCTCGGCCGCGACGCGCACAGCACACTCTTCATCATCGCTACCAGCGTGGTGGTTGCAGGCTTCCTGCTTGCGTGGATCTTGCATGCCAAGAACCGCGCGCTCGGCGACCGGCTCCGTGCGTCCATGCTTAATACCACCGGCCTCAAGTGGATTCCACTGGGCAGCGAACACGGCTGGTACGTGGATCAGTTCTACAACGCCATCATCGGCATCCCCGCGTGGCTAGGCGCACAGCTCTTGGCCTTCACTGATCGATTCGTCATCGACGGCGTGATCGTTGCCGCCATCGGTCGATTCCCCGGCTTTGTTGCTCGGGTGTTCCAGCCGCTCTACACCGGCACGGTGCAGAGCTACGCGCTCACCATGGCGGGCGGAATCGGGCTGATCGTTGCATGGGTTGTTTGGGTCTGGCTCTCGGGAGGTGCCTCGTGACACTCGCCGTCCTTCTGATCGTCCTGCCGCTCATCGGCGCCGTCACCTGCCTCGGCGTGAGCGAACGCGCCGCCAAGACCGTCGGCCTCATTGCCAGCCTGGTGGTATTGGCCGCAGCAACGCTGCTTGCATTCGAGTTCCCAGCGTGGACCACCGGCGCCTTCTGGCCAAACGAAGAGGGTTGGAAACTCTTCACCGCCTTCGGTGTTGAATTCCGTCTCGGCACTGACGCCGTTGGCATGTTGCTGATCCTCCTCACCGCGGTGTTGATTCCGTGCAGCATGCTGGTGAGCTTCTCCGCCATCACCCAGCGGCAGCGCGGCTTCTACGCGCAGTTCCTATTCATGGAATCGGCCGTCATGCTCGCCTTCCTGGCGCGCGACGTGATCCTCTTCTATATCGGTTACGAATTCACGCTGGTCCCGCTCTTCCTCATCGTTGCTATCTGGGGCGGCCAAGACCGTCGTCCGGCAGCAATCAAGTTGTGGGTCTACAGCTTTGTTGGATCGGTGATCTCGCTGGTTGGATTCATCTACCTGGCCGCTGGTCACGCCACCGATACCGGCACAACCATTAACTTCAGCGTGCAGACCTTGGTGGAGTACGGCCAGACGCTGCCCGCAAGCACGCAATGGTGGGTGTTCCTTGCCATCATGGGCGGATTTGCGGTCAAGGTGCCGTTTGTACCGGTGCATTCCTGGCTGCCATTGGCACACGGCGAAGCTCCCACGGCTGGATCCGTGGTGCTTGCTGGCGTTGTCATCAAGATCGGTCAGTACGGCGCGCTGCGCTTTGCGTTCCCGATGGCACCCGAAGGCGCATTGGCGCTCGCACCCTTCTTTGCCGCGCTCGCCTTGATCGGCATCCTGGGCATGAGCTTGGTGTGCTGGGTGCAGAACGACGTGAAGCGATTGGTTGCTTACAGCTCCATCGCGCACATGGGTCTGGCGCTGCTGGCCATGTTTGCCTTCAACGTGGTGGGCATGGAAGGCGGAATCTTGTACATGGTCAACCACGGTCTCTCCACGGCCGGCATGTTTATGTGCATCGGCATCATGTATGAGCGCTACCACACCAAGGACATGGAAGTGGTGGGCGGACTCATGCAACGCATGCCGGTATGGAGCGTGTTCATGGTGTTCTTCGCCATGGCATCGCTCGCCCTGCCGGGTCTCAATGGATTCGTCAGTGAGTTCCTGTGCTTGATGGGTATTTACACCGCCGATGCCGGCATGAAGACCGGGTTCCCAGGAATCCTTGGTCCGACCTACGCCTTCTTAGCCGCACTGGCCTTGGTACTGGGCGCGCTCTACGTGTTGCGCATGCTGCAGAAGTTTGTGTTTGGACCGCTCCGCGAGCCAGGTCATGGACATGCAGGACACGCCCACGGTGGACATGATTCGCACAGCGCGCACGGTGACGGCAATCACGCCGCGCACACCATTCAGGACGTGAACTTCCGCGAGATCTTGGCCATGGCTCCACTCGCCATCGCCTGCATCGTGATCGGCGTATGGCCAAAGCCGATCTTGAATGTCATCGAACCGTGTGCTGCCAACGCGGTTGCCCCCTACGTCAAGCTCATCGAGCGCGACCTTGCCAATCCCCCACGCGCCACCGCGGATGAAAGCGCCACCAAGACCACCGCCGCGCCTGCCGCCGACAAGGGAGCCATCCAGTGAACACCATGACCCCCGCCATTCTGGCCGCATCTACCAATCTCGGCCCCAAGTTCATGCTGATCGCACCGGAGGCGGTGCTCTTTGCGGGCGCTGTTCTGTGCGCCGTCATGGGGCTTTCGCATGCCCGAGCCTTCCGTGCCATGGTTCCATGGATTGCAGTGGTGGCATTGATTGCAACGTTCGTCACCATGCTGAAGGTGTGGACCCCCGAAGCCGCCACGGCCGCGCAGTTACCGATGCCGATGCTCGGCAAATACATCATCGCGCTGTTGTGCGTGGTGGGCGTTGGTCACGTGCTCGCTTCGATCGGTAGCGTTGATCGCGCCGTAGAGCGTCAAGTTGCCTCCGGCACCGGCGCGTTTGACCCCGTGCGCGTGATTCAAGGCGAGTTCTACGCATTCATCTTGCTGTCCCTGTGCGGCGGCATGTTGCTCTGCCACGCCACTGACTTGGTGTGGCTGTTCCTGGCATTTGAACTGTGCTCACTGCCCACGTACGTCTTGGTAGCAATCGGTCGCGGTGCGGACCGCAGTATGGAAGCGGCCATCAAGTACTTCTTCTTGGGCGCGATGAGTACTGCCACCCTGCTACTCGGCTTTGCGTTCCTGTATGGAGCCACTGGCACGCTTGAACTCAGCGCCATGCGCGAGTCGTTCCAGATGCAGGCTCAGACTGGCGGCATTGGCAGCGTGGCGATCGTTGGCATGCTGCTGGCCGTGATCGGTATCTGCTTCAAGTTGGCCGCGGTTCCCATGCACTTCTACGCGCCCGATGTCTATGAAGGCGCTTCCAGCCCGGTGGCTGCGTTCATCAGTTTCGTGCCGAAAGTGCAAGGGTTTGTCACGCTCATCGTCCTGCTTGGCACGGTTGGCTGGAGCGCCAACGGCGACAGCAGCATTCCGCCGGTCATCGCCGCGGTGCTGTGGATGATTGCGGTCCTCACCATGACGCTTGGCAACATCGGCGCGCTCTTGCAGCGGTCGGCCAAGCGCATGCTGGCGTACAGCTCTATCGCCAATTCCGGCTACATGCTGGTTGGCATTCTGGCTGGACCAACCATCGGCATCGATGCCACGCTTCTCTATCTCTTGACCTACGGCGTGGCCAATCTGGCAACCTTCGGTTCGTTGGCTGCCATCGAACGCAATGGGCATGAAGTGGATTCCATTGATGACCTCGCGGGTCTGCGCGTGCGTGCCCCGATGGTTGCAGCGGCGCTTGCTATCGGCGCGCTGAGCCTGACCGGCATCCCGCCCCTCCTTGGGTTCTGGGGAAAGCTGGACCTCTTTGTGGCCAGCGCCGAAAGTCATCAGCGCACGTTGCTAGTGATCATGGCGCTCAACAGCGGCGTGGCTGCGTTCTACTACCTGCGCTTGGTGGCGATGCCGTTCGTGCAAGAGCCAACGCCACGAACGCAAGGCGTCTCACCGGTTCCATCCGTGTGGCCGCGGCTCAGCGCGCTGATCTTTGCGGCTGGGTGCATTGCCCTACCGTTCTTTGCCAATGAACTGAAGGGCGAGGCCGCCGCCGCGGCGCGCACGGACCTTGACAAGCAGGCGACCGTGGCACAATCGGTCAAGAAGTAAGCACCGATTCAGCACCCCCAGGAACGGTAATTTCGCTATCATCTCCCCTCCTCCTGCAGCAATGCAGACGGACACGCGACCGTAGCTCAATTGGATAGAGCATCGGTCTACGAAACCGAAGGTTGGAGGTTCGAGCCCTCCCGGTCGCGCTTGAAACGCCCTTGGCATAACGCCAGGGGCGTTTCTCATTTCACGGTCCTGGGTTGGAATCGCACGGGGTGACCGGCACGTGCGAACTAGCCCCGCTTAATGACCCAACGCTCAAAGAGCCAGGTTGTAAATGGTGGCACCGATGCCAGAAGTGCAAGCGCTGTCACCGCCAAGCTCCAGCGTGCCTCGCGCGCGAGGCGCAGTGCGGCAATGCAATAGATCACAAAGAGAACACCATGGACTGGGCCCATGACCTGTACGCCGATCGGGTTGTTCATCGCCCCATACTTGCAGTACATGCCAACCAAGAGACCAGCCCAGGACAATGCTTCCAACAGCGCGGCAATTCGAAACTGCGTGCGAATACTGGTCATCAATGAGGCTCCTGTAAATCGATTGCTGCCACCGCACTCTCACGCTGCCAAGCCGCTACCACCAGCGGAACAAGCGTGACACCAAGTAACGCCGCGCGCACGCCGTTCAGCCAGCCGAACTGAAACCCGAGCGCATCAACGAACGCCGGCTCCATCGGCACAAGTATCACCAACGCACCGAGTAACCCCATGAATGCCACGGGCCGTACATCCGGACTACGATGACCGACCGGCCCCACCAGCCTCCCGGCGATGACCGACGCGCCGGTCGCCAGTGCAAGGGTAACCACTGGGACCACAAAGAGAAATGACGCCGCCGGCGCCAGCACCGCCGCTGTGCCCGCCAACGCCCACCATGGAACCCACGCTCCCAGCAGCGCACTCCACGGGTCGATGCGGCGCCGCGCTAACCACGCGCCCACGCCGATTGCCACGGCCATCGCTGCCACCAACAGCAGCGCGTTCAACACCTGTAACCGTGGCCCGGCGGTTGCCATGGTTAGTCCCGCCGACTGCGCGGCCAATTGGAAACCCCAGCCGATCCCAGCCACCACGCAGAGTTGCACGAACACCGCCAGCAACACCTGTGCCGCACCTTTGCCGGGCGCGCGCGAACGTTTCACGGCTCCCGGCTCTGAACGCCGCATCGCAATGGAACGCACGGCATTCCATGCAGCAACCACCGCCACCGTCAGCGCGCTGGCGATCACCATCACTAGCGTCCACTGCTCTGGCCATCGAACGATGAACTGCCCAAGCACATCGCCAAAGACTGCTCGTGCCGTGGGGATCTCACCCGCTGGCAATCGCTCATCAAGCGCGCGCACCAATGCAAGCCCGGTGCGCCCCATGTGGTCGCGCGAATACTTCGACTGACGCTCTACCGTATCAAGCGGTGTGTGGTACGCGGCAACATCACCAATGAATGCGATGTTGAATCCCGTCATGCCCGCTTGCAAGAACACTGTGAAGTCGGTGCCGTTGGGCATGGCGCCGTAGACAACACCCATGAGTGAATTGGTGCGCGGCGCATTCACACGCTCCGCCATCATGTCCGCAAGCCACGCCGTCTGCGGACCCGTCTCAAAGATAAATGCCGGCCCTGCCGCTCCGCGCGCGTCCATATTGACGACCGCTCGAAGCGAACTAGTCAGCGGTGATTGCGTCATGTTCGCGGCGAACGCCTGCGCGCCCAAGAGCCCGCGCTCTTCACCGTCAGTCAGCAAGATCAGCACATCATGTTGCGGCGGGTCCACAAGCAGCGCGCGCGCGATACCCAACGCAGCCGCTACGCCCGCGCCGTCATCCGACGCACCGGGTGCGCCGGGTGCACTGTCGGTGTGCGCAACCACCAGCACTTGCGCGGGTCCCGGAGTCCTGCCCGGCACCCGCACCAGAAGATTTTCCAGGTCCACCCCCCCTGCCCGGCGCTCAATGCGCATGGGCTGACGATCCACAGAAAGGCCGGCCGTAGTGAGCAGCTCAACCACCCGGTCCCGCCCCGCTGCAGCCTCTGGGGTACCCGCCACGCGAGGCTCTCCAGGACCCATAAATGCCTGCAAATCCAGCGCTGCACGCTCAGAATCAAACTCAGAATCCAACGTGGAATCGGAAAATCCGCGGCTCAGCAGCCCCGGCCAGCACTGCATGCCCCACCCCAGAATGCTGCAGAGAAACACGGAAACAATCCCCGCGACCATCCAGCGGTGGCCCGCCTGAACCCAAAAATAACGTCCGAGTAACCGCATGTTTAGTGAACCATCCATTTGATGTGTGCGTTTTTGCACTGTCGAGTTAGACTCGTTGTCAGCCTCGCTCTGTACACGGCAGGCACTCGACGTTAGTTATTAGAAGCCATACCAGGAGATTATCACGATGCGATTCATCACGACGATGGGCACCGCCGCCCTCAGCATGACGGCTGCCACCCTTGCTCAGTCAACAACGATTAACGAGATTCGCACTGGAGCTGGTAACGCTGAATACATCGAAATCAAGGGTGCTCCCGGCGCTTCACTCGCCGGCCTCACCATCGTCGTCCTTGGCGACGGCACCAGTGACAACCCTACCTCCGTCCCTCCCGTCATCGGCACGAAGACCGGCGTCGTCGAGTGGCTCTATCGCTTTGCAGCGACTGATGTGATTGGATCGAACGGCTATCTGGTTCTGCACAACTCTGGAGCCAATCCAAACTACGCCACGAACGCTGTGCCTCCCGTTCCAGGTCCAGATCCAGCCACCGGCGCATTCCCGTTCACCATCGACCCAGCTGCAACGAATCTCCCGTGGGGCTACCAGACTCCAACCGGCAGCGCAGGCGACACGCAGCTCGAGTCACCCGACAACATGACGTTCCTGCTTGTCTCTGACTTCACCGGCACCGACACCTTCCAGACGCGCGCACCGAACAGCGGCTCTGGCGGACAAGATCTTGACACCAACGATGACGGCGTCCTTGACATCACTCCATGGTCCGCCATCTTGGACAGCGTTGCGTTTAAGGAAACCAACGGCGCCGTTCCACTGGCTGGCCAGGACTGGTGGTACAGCCCCACCACCTGCGGGCCGTACATTACGCGCAACGTCGTCACCGCCACCAGCGGCACCGTGATTGCAGGTTGGGACTACCAGACGACTACCAATACCAACGGTGGCACGGCTGTTCTTGCGGCGCCCGCAACACCAAAGACATTCAAGTCAAATGCCGGTGTCGGCACCATGTACTTGGATGGGACGAACGGATCCAGTGACTGGCTACCTACGGAACTCACTGGCTTTGGCGGCACGGGCATCAATGCCACGGGAACCGCAGCGGGTGGCAACGGTCTCGATCCAGTTGCAACTGGAATCACCTCGCTGGCACTGGTGAACAACACGGCGAATGGCAAGGCGGGGACTTTCAAGTTCTCCATGACAGGGTTACAAGGTGTGACGCTCAGTTACGCCACTCGTGGGACATCATCAGGCTTTACAACTCAGCAGTGGGCTTGGAGCAATGACGCCACCACTTGGACCGACATCGAGGCCGTCGGATCGATCACAACGAACTTTGCACTGAAATCACTTGCGTCGCTCACCGCGCTTGATGGTGCAACAGAGGCGTATCTTCGCGTTACGTTCTCTGGCTCAACTGGGTCCTCGGGTAACAACCGCTTGGACAACGTGCTGCTTCTGTCCAATCCCGTGAACACGGACACCATCGTCACCAGCTACGCCGGCCCAGTCATGGGTATCAAGCAAGCAAACGGCACCTGGTTCATCGGTGTTGCTTCCACCACCGTCGGCCAACAGGACACACCGGGATCGCTGAACTACGCAGCACCCACTTACACCTGCGGCGACCCAACTGCTGGCGACTGCGCTGTTGCTCACGGTAACGCCTTCTGTGCTGACGCCTGCTGCTGCGCCTACGTTGGTGGCCTCGATCCCTACTGCGTCACGGTGCGGTGGGACGCCATCTGCGTGACGGCAGCCGCTGGATGCGCTGCCAACTGCTCGGGTGCTCCTTGCCCGGCTGACTTGAACGGCGACACCATCGTCAACGGTGCCGACTTGGGGATCATGCTCGGCGACTGGGGCGGCTCCGAACGCGACCTCAACGGTGATGCCATCGTGAATGGCGCCGACTTGGGTCTCCTCCTCGGCGCTTGGGGCAACTGCCCCTGACCGATGAACGCAGCCAACTGACGCTGCGCTGATTCCAACACTTCCCGCGGGCCTGGCCGAAATGCCAGGCCCGCGGTGTTTTTGCGGCGACCGTCCCCCGCATACCCGTCCGTACCTGCTGCAGTACCGCCCCACTACATACCGACATGCCCGCGCATCCCTAAACTCCGCGGATGCCGATCGCTGCGTTCGCCCCCGTCTCCGCGCTTGGATCTCGCGTTCACGACGCGATTGGACGGTTCGGGTTGTTCGTGCGCTTCTCCGGGCAAGCACTCGGCGCCCTGATTCGATCACCGCGCGCCACGCTGCGCTGGCGAGAACTGGCTCCGCTACTCCTGGAAGTTGGCACCGCTTCGATACCTGTGGTGGCACTCACGGGACTCATGGTGGGACTGATCCTTTCCATTGAGGGCTACACGCAGTTTGCAGCGATCGGCGCCGAGCGACGCATGGGCGGCATCATCAACGCGAATGTGGTGAAGCAGATTGGGCCCGTGCTGGCCGCCGTGATGGTGGCGGGTCGAGTCGGCGGCGCCATTGCCGCCGAGATCGGCGCAATGCGCATCTCCGAGCAACTTGATGCCATGCGCGCAGCCGGAGCAAATCCGGTGGCGCGACTCGTTGGACCACGCGTGGTGGCATGCATGGTGATGACGCCCATCCTCACCGTGTACAGCGACGCCTTGGGCGCGTTCGGCGCGTGGGCGGTGTTGACACAGGTCTACGGCGTACCTAGCACTGAATACTGGCACTACACATCCCTGTTCTTAGTGACGCTTGATCCATTGAACGGACTGCTGAAGGCGGCGTGCTTCGGCGGAGCGATCGGGCTGATCTCCTGCTACAAGGGTTTTTCGTGTGCCCCGGGGGCCGCAGGTGTGGGGCGCGCAGCCACCAGCGCGTTTGTGGCAAGTTTCGTAGCGATTGTGGCAATCAACCTCCTGCTGGTGGAATTTATGAACGCGCTGACGGTGTGGATCTATGGTGGTCTGCCGCGCGTGTTGTAAGAGTTGCCATCGATTGGGAAGTTGTTGGCGTTTGGTTGTAAGCGCGGCGCGTATCGTGATCACATGCTCATCGGTGCCGCCATTGCCGCTCTGCTGATCGCGCCGCCCGCGAAGGCACCAGCCAGTACCACTGCGCCGGCAACGGCACCGGCCGCAGCACCGCCAACGCCTCCAGCTGCGCCGCCCGCGCAACCCAGCGCCGCGACGTTCACCACCATTTCTGGTCGTCCGCCCGAGCTGCCACTCAAGCGCGTCGACCCGCGCATATGGGAAGCACGGTTCGATGCAAGCTTGTGGGCACCCAGCCTGCGCAAGGGCGACACCGTCACCCTGCAACTGAGCAACATCATGGTGTGGCTGCCGGTGGTGTTGCAATCCACATGGAGCCAAGTGGACCCCACCAGCATCAAGACAGAAATCTGGGTGCAAGGCGCCAAGCACAAGGCAGCCGCGGAACGCACATCATTTCGGCAAGGGCTGGCACAAGGGATGGCCGCCGTGGGAATTTCCATTCCGGACACGCAGGGCCAGAGCCTGAAGTGGAATGTCACCTGGATCGAGCAGTGCTGGTCGTCGGTGGTGGATGAGCAAGCAGCCGCACGTATCACTTGGCCTGCGGAGTGGCCCGCCGAAGTGCAAGAGAGTTTGAAGCCGCAACCGGGGATCGAAAGCGGTCACGAGGACTTCAAGAAGTTTGTGGACAAGGTCACCGGCGGCAACCTGCGCAGCGTGACTCCGTGGATCGCTGCCAAGGAACTGGTGCGTGCCACCATGCAGGCATACACGGCAGTGGATGCGGACGGAATGCGCATTGAGAATGGGTTCCCGCGCGGACTGATTGTTGATGGCGCGTGGGCCTCGATGAAGTCCGGCACCGGTAGTTCCCATGATGTGGCGGCCGCCTGCGTGGCCGTGCTGCGCACCGCTGGGATTCCGGCGCGCGTGGTGCTGGGTATGACGGAACTGCAGAGCTCCAGCGGCGGCGCGGCGCGATCGCGCTTGGTGACCTGGTGCGAGTTCTTCCTGCCCGGCGCGGGCTGGGTTCCGTTTAACCCCAACGATCTGCGTGGCGGGATCCGTGGCGGCCTCTCGGTCGAGCGCCCGTGGCCGTCATTTGGCACCTGGGACGAGCTGAACGAGTTCCTGCCCATCTGCTACGGCTTTTCGGCACCGATCCCCGGAGCGAGCAGCATGCCCTACCCGGCTGGCTACGTGTGGACGGCGCACGGGACGATCGACATGAGTACGGCGAGCGATACGGTGACGCTGCAGATCCTCGGCCGGGGGCGGCCGAAGTAACGACGGGGGTTGTTGTATCGCGCCAGTATTGACTAGTTCGGGACCTTCACGAAACTCACGATGCGGGGTTGCTCGCCGGGGCGGTCGACGGATGAACGGTCGATGGTCATCATGTAACGGGAGTCATCCACAATCGACTCTGGGTCGGTGCCGTTCCATTGACCGGTGAGCGTGTCCTGCTTGATGGTGCGAATCCGCAGCCAAATGGTGAAGACATCGCTGCGCGTGGTGACGATGTTGGAAATACCGCGCAGCATCTGGTTCTGCTCAACGGCATCGCCTGAGGTCATGTCGTAGTGATAGGCCTTGCTTTCGACGAACTGTGTGCCCAACGAGTCGTTGGAAGGGTCATTGATTTCATTGGCGATCGTGTTTCGATCATCCGTGGCGGTTACCAACAAGTGCTTGTCGATGGCGGTTCGACCAGTGAGGGGATAGACCTGCGCTTGGCCCGCGGTGAGCGTTTGCGGAATGCCCTCGGTGCGGTACGCCAATGCTGTACCGCCGACCGATTGCGGACCGGAGCCAACGGATGAACCGCGGCCGGCGCCCCAGGATGGATCGTCCCACTTGGTTCGGTACGGATCAGTACCCGCGAAGCGGATCGACCAGCCTTCGGCTTGGTTCCAACTTGAACCAACCAACGCTGCAGCGTCAGCACTGTCTGCCACGTTGTTGCGGTTCACGTCGGCAACCTTGCCCTTGGCGATGTCTTGCACGTCGGGCGTACCGTTGCCGTCGGCATCGCTTGCGGCCGTAGGCGCAAACTCCGCGCCCTTGGTCAGCACTGCCAACTCACCGATACTGTCAAAGCCACGCTCGCTGCGCGTACCCGGCGCCCACTCGCGGTGGTTGGACGCATCCGGGAAATCAAGACCGCGGCTGTAGTAGCTCGGCATGTTCTGGAACAAGTTGTTGCTCAAGTCCGGAAGCACATTGCCCTTGTTGCGCCACAGTTCCATTGCCTCCGCCACGCGAACGCGCGGGGCTGCCACGCCGTAATCAAAGAGAATGGAATTCGGATTGCCCGGGCCAGGGTTCCCGCCGCCCATGTCGTACGGGGCGGCTTGCCACGCCAGTGGATCGCGTACTAAGCGACGCTTACTCAGTGCAGAACTGGCTGCATTGAGCGTGGCAGGATCGGAATCGGCAGTCTTCGTGATTGGGAAGTCATCGTCATAGACCAGGCGCATCATCTGCGGCATGGCGTGCAACACCTCAATGGGTGCGGTATTGATATTGATGAGTCCAGGCGTGAGCTTGCCTTCAAAGTTGCGAGCCAACCGCAGGCGTCGGTTCTCGGCGGTGGCGCGCTCATTGAAATCGATCACATTATCGGGGGCAGTAGTTGCAGTCCACGCGTCAAACGGTGCCGCACCACGATCATCAACAACGAATGCGTCCAGCAACGCTGCACCACCCGGCAGACGAGCGTTGAAGCCGATGCCGTTCTGTTGCGGAGGGGTCGTCGCGGTAATCGCACCCTCAATCGTCGGCGGCATAGTCTGAATGCCACTCAAGAGCGTTGGTCGACCGCCCGTTGGTGCAACGGTGTCGTATTGCGCCGGCTCAAGTTGCAGGCGGTTGTAGTGCTCCTGGTCCGAACCGTAACTAAGAACGCCGGTTGAAGTTGCAGGCTTGGGGAACTTGGGGAAGTACAGGTCAGCGGTCGAGTCCTGCGGCTGCGCAAGAATCTCCGCCAGCGTGGCGTAAGCACGGCCACTACCGGTGCGCTGCACCAGCGTGCCCCACAATGGAACATCCAAGATTTCCGCCGCCTGATCAAAGTCCGCATCCTTCTGGAAGAGACGGTAAGGCGCAGTGAAATTGCTGGGGTCGGCACCGTTGACGAACTTGCGATCAGAGACGCCCTTCTCGCCGTAGTTAAGTGTCATACCCGTTGGCGGCGTGGCGTTTGCCAGGAGCCACGCGGGGTACTTGTAGGTGCGCGTTTGGGTGCTTTCGGGAATGCGGGTCGGGAAGAAGGTCGGCTTGCCGCGCTTCAGTTCGCCCCAAATGTTGTGGTAGAGCGAAGAGATCCACAGGCTCTGCGGAGAGCCGGTCGCATCACCGTCGGGCAAGCTGGTGGCATTGGCAATGATCTCGCCCTTGCGGCCAACGCCCTCTTGCGTGCCACCAACATAGGTCTCACGACCCACGGACCCGCCATTGGGTGAACTGGATGCCATGACGCCGGTGGTACGCGCAAACGCGTAGCGCGGCGTGCGTTCATCCATGGTGATGACCCCAACACCGGGAGGTGCAGGCGTAATGCCGGCCTGTGTATCAAACAACCACTGCCGCGAGCCACGCGCCCAAGTGGTGAAGAAATCGCCAGTCTGCATGCGAATGCCGTCAATCGCCAGACTGCCCGAGCGACACACGATGGCTGGTGGCGGCGGGAGCGAGCCTCCAGAACCATCGATGTAGAGGCGATTGATCAAGTCCGTGACGCGCTGACCAGTCTGGCCATCAAGCGTTGGATCCAACTCATTCTCAAAGCGATCGACCACCGTCCAACTTGGCGTACCGCCGTTTGACGGATAGATGGCGCGGCGCAACTCAATGTAGGAATTTGTTGGCGGAGCACCACCCACTGAAGGTGATGGCTTCCAACGGTTCATGTCGCCACTGACATCAAGTCCAGCGAACACCGTAGGGGCGGTGGTTCGAGTGGCGTCAAAGTACAGCGTTCCGCCACGACGGTTGGCGTCGAAGTACTGCGTGCCGGTAGCGGATGATCCGCCCCACGCTGGCGAGAAGATGGCGTTGATGTCCGGCTTGAAGAATTGACCAGGCTTGATATCGTTGGATGGATCGGCCTCGGTGGTGGTGATCGTTCCATCGCCGTCGGTGTCGATCGACGCGCCGATATCGAGGAAGTCGAGCCATGCATCGCGCGGGAACGCGTCGCCGTTTGGGAACTTTTCTGGAAGGCTGAACACCAGCGCCGTACGCGGCTCCTCTGGCGTGCAGGGTCCAAGTTCCACATCCGGGCCGTAGGTGTTGCCACTACGACTTCCAGTCGGACCCGGAAGTCCGAAGAAGAATCGCTGCGGTGAGCCCGAAGCAGGATTGATGCGCAGCTCAAAATCCGCCAAGTTCACTGGCTCGTTGAACGGATTAGCAATCTGCGCAACAAACACCACTGCTGGCCAGGTGGCCGGATTGGCGGGGTCATACACCACGAAGTGCTCCCCGGCGCCGTTTGCAGTGCAACTTGGCAGCGCGAACGGATCGCTTGCATTCAGTGAGCAATTGTCAGGATCGGGGCAGCCCGGCAACGGATTGCCACCCGGAGGCCCCAGCACGGCATCAAGTTCAGCTTGGGTGACCTTGGACTTTGGATAGACGAAGGCGAGGAAGACTTCCTGAATGAAGGGCTGCTTCTCAACGCCAATGAAACCTCCATCGGTGATTCCGCTGGTGCCGAGCGCATCGGTTGGAACTGCAATCGCCTCAGTCGGATGCAACGGCTGATCGAGGTACATGGTGTTGGTGATACGACGCTTGCCGTCGCGATAGCACAACACGTTCGCCGAGAAGCTGGCGATCATCATCTTGGTGGCGGCCAACGACGCATTGGCATCAGTAGAGTTCTGACCAGGTCGACCGAGGTAACTCTGGCGAGTGCCTTCATCAATGAGCGCGCGGCGCATGACGCGTTGAAGGTCGAAATCAAACTTGCGATCCGCCTGCGTGATCTGCGTTGGAGTAGCGGCGACGCCCACGGTCGGCACGTCATTCGGGCGGCGTAAGTCAATCTTGCGATTGTCCGTCAGGAAGCGCTGGCGCCCGCGTTCGAAGTCCTCAACATCCGCAACGCCGTCACCGTTGGCATCACGAATGGCAATCCCAAAGCCACTGGAGGCAGCGGGAATCAACCCGGCTGCTGGGAACATGATGTTTGGGTGGTACGGCGCCAAGTCATCGGCCGTGGTCACTGCGCCGTCGCCGGTGACGTCGTCGGGGTTACCGTCCAAGTCAAAGTCCACGCCACGCTTCAGATAGGCAGGACGAACGCGCAAGGAATTACCAACAAAGTTCGTGTCAGGCGTACCAGCTGCCTGCAGGCTGTGGTCAACCACCGTCCACAGTCGCGGCGGCAACATCTCGTTGCGTGCACCGGAAATGGTAGTCATCATGCGCCGGTGGTCAAGCAACAACTCTGCCCCACCGCGCGGCGCGAACGCGGCGCCCGTGCTCCATGCCGCCCGCGCGCGCCAGTCTTGAACGCGAACATCGTCCGGGTCAAAGAACCGCGCTGACTCCTCACGCGAACGCGTAGAGCGGAGGAATTCGCCAAACAGAATGTCGGTGGAGTACATCGATGCCGAACTATTCAAGGCATTCTCAATGCGGCTGACCGTCTGCGGACTGTTTTGCCCACTTGCGGCGCGCAACTCAATTTCATCGTCCGAGCCAAACGGGCTCAGGGTGACCAAGCGAGTAGCGGTGACCGGGTCAACCAGTTCGCCGCCGTTGGCCATGGCCTTGAAGTAACTCAGACGATCGGCCGCGCGCGAAAGGACGAAGGAGTCGCCGTACACCGCCGACGATCCAGTCAGACCAAAGTCCGCGGATGGATCAAAGAACGGAACCACGCTGTTGACGTTGCCAGCGGTGCCTTCTTGGGTCATACCGATGTCCCGCAGGAAACCGGTCTGGTAGGGATCGGCGGTGTTGCCACCCGCCGCTGCCAACTGCGTGCGCCGACCTTCCCAACGTTCCGGTGCCCAACCAACATCCACGCCGCCGGTTGGGCCAGCGGCATTGCTGGCTACGGCGTAGACCAGTTTGGCAGCGGTCTGCGAAGGCTGCGCCGCTGGCGCTGGAAGCAGCGTCTTGAAACTAAAGTTCACCCGGTATTCCGGGTCATTCTCCCGTGCATTGAAGAATCCAACGATGGGGTCACGGAAGCCCGCCGTGTTTCCGACTGTGCTTGTTTCGTCGTACGAATCACGGCGCGTGACCAGTGCCACGTCAGACGGCGTCAACCCATTGGTGCTCGCACGGTCCGACCGTGTGGCTGTGTTGACGTTGATGAGCGCGCTGTTATCCATGATGCGCACCGCAATCAGCTGTCGAGTGCTGCGATCACTGGAACTGGGCGCTACAAACCAGAATGAATCCGTCCAGCCATCGCCGTCGGCGTCGGCAAGCGTGCGTCCAATCAGGTTGCGTGATGTTGGCACGTACGCCGTGCCGGAAAGAATCTGCTTGAACTCGTCTGATGGATCGCCAAACGCGCCAAGTTGCAGGAAGTTGGGGAGTGCGTCGAGACGGCGAATGGGCGTACTCACACCCGTGCCGTTCACCCCTTTGATCATCTGCGCGTGCGGTGGAACCGTGTTGAAATTAGTGATGCCGACGTTGAACCATTGGCTGACGCGGTTCTGCCAGTCGGTGCTGTCAAGCACCAAGTATCCGCGTGCATCCTTGCCGGTGACCAACGGCTCGCGCGGCGCCACATACGGCAGCCACTGCTCATAGGGCGTACCCAGATTGAGTTCCCCTGCCGCCCAACGGTCGGCGGCAGCGGGAGTTGCGGCGGGAACCATGTGATCCCAGTTCGATTCAACGTTGGAGATATTCCAGCACAAACGGAAACCGTTCTCTGCCGTTGGAATCCAACTCATGTGCGGCCAGTGACTGAAGCCCAATCCTTCCGGCGAGAGAATCGGCGCGCCGTTGGAGAGCGCCAAGTTGCCCCAGTTGGCGTTGAACGGCAGCGGAACCTGTGTGTTCGGCGGCGCGGGCGCCACGGGATTCTGCAACTGCGTGAGGAGCATGGCGCGCACCGGCTCCGTGCTTGCCAACCAACGCGTATCGCCAAAGCCGGGGTTCCCGATCGGATTACCTTCACCGGTAATGTCGCCGTACCGCGCGGGCCAGTTGGTGAATGGGTTCACAGAGAACGGCGCAAAGTTGTAGCCGTCCAGGTAACCGTCACCACCGGCCACTGAGGTGAAATCCAGATTTGAAACCGAGTCAAAGTAGTCAACGCCGTAACGAATGGCGAGCGGTTCCGCGGGAAGACGCGGGAAGTCACTGCGCGCCATGAACTCACCGAAGGCCGGCTGACCCGTCAGACCAGTGGCCTGGTTGGCAGCGATCTGTCCGGCAGCGGCAGTCATGCTCGAACTATCAATCCGCTTCACAAAGAGCGCATTCGCTACTTCTTGGGCAACGTCTGCGGCTACCGATTCAACACGTGCCTCTCGGCCTGTGGCCTTCTGCTGCGCGGCAGCCTGCGCGCGCCCACTTTGCGCTCGCACCAAGAATGCGGTGGCAATGATGACCAGCAGCACCAAGATGGCGGTGACTAAGACAAGCGTGTTTCCGCGGGTCGTGGTGGTGGAGTTCATGGGGTACTTTCGCGGAATGCGATCAGCAACACTCAGTCCTTGCGACGCTTCGGAACATCAAGCACAAATTGAAACTCACGACCGCGGTCCAAGACCAGGCGCGGGTCATGGATAGTGGCGGTGACACGAATCTGTGTTGGCCACGGGGTGTAATCCTCGCGCGCAACAATGAATCCGTCCGGAGTCACGGTGTAAGCCTCGTCTTGGTTGAAACCAAACACGGCCGTGTAGACCCGGACGGGCACGCCTGCCCCGAACGGCGCCTGAATGGCAGCGGGCGAATTCGCCGCTGCGCCAGCGGTGCCTTCGATCGCCTGCGCAACGGCGCGCATGTGGAAATTGGTGCGAACCGTGGTGGTGGTGGATCCACCGTTCGGAACGTCGGGCATCACGGAAGTGTCCTGTGCGAGCGCTACGCCGAGTTGTTGCGACGCGGGAATGACTACCGTGCCATCGCCAGAATCCGGGAAGCCAAACCACGGCTGCTGACGCACGCGCTGGGTCGGGTCTTCGGCGTTTGCTGGCCATGTATCGGCAAACGGCTCATAGCCGCGCAGGAGGGTCGTGATAGTTGGCGTGACCGCATAGGTGGGCGCAGCATCAATCGAAAGCCGCACGGTAACTGGCAATACCGCGCCTGACGAGTCCGTCTGCCGGCCGGTCAGTGGCTCCCACGTCCAATCCACTTGGAAGGTGCTGCAATTAGTCACCAGTGTTGGCGAGGTGAGCATCTCGCTCTTGCGATCGGTGTTGCCGATTGATTTCTCCGAGCGTGGCCAGCCGAGGAGACCAAAGGTGTTACTGATGTTTGTTGTGGCGGGAATACCAAAGGTGCCGCGCATGATCCGATCTCGCTGCGTGGAGAAACCATTGATCGCACCCGGGTCCATGTTGTTGCCCACGGCGACAATCGCGCTACCACTCGGCCATGCCGGAGCCCCGGCGCCCACCGGCCATGAAATCGGTGCAATGCCGTTGCCAGGAGTGTTAAAGGGCACGGACATCGAAGACAGCGTCACTGCGCCGCCTCCAACTGGAAGCGGCGTCTGCAGCCGAAGCGTGGGTGAAATTTCTCGGCGGACCTTGCCAAAGTCACTGGCCGCAACATCAACCCACCCAGACTGCATGACTGGACTTGGAATGAGGTTGGTACTCAGGGAAATGCGATTGCGGTCGCGCATCTCTTGAAAGTACGAAGGGTCCGAACCAGCTGCGCCCGTGTACGAACGATCGCCAAAGATGGACGGCGCAGAACTTGGTCCTTGCGTTCCGGCCACGGTGAGATTGCTTGGTTCCGGGTAGTAGATGGGCCGACCGCCGTCATCGGAGAGGAGCACTGATTTACGCGCCAGCACCCACTGTCGCGCCTCAGGCTGGTTGGCAAGCACGCGCGGACCCGCCGTCTGCGTGGTGGTTCCGAACTGCCAGCCAAGTTGGTAGGTCAGCGGGTCAAACCACGTCCACGGAACCACCTGCTTCACACCGCTCGGAGCGGGACTGACGCCGGTGATGATCGGCTTGATGACCGAGTTCGGGTTTGATCCGGGTGGATTACTGGTTGGATCATTCGGCAGCGATGGAAACTGCACGCCGTGTCCGTAGTACACGCGCGCGCCGCGCGACTGCTGACCACCGCCGCCAGACACCAAGTCGCCGGGACCGGCCCAGCGCGCCGATGTTTCCGTACCCGCGGTGAAGAACACAATCTGATCGCAGCGCAAGATGGCATTGGCATCCAACTGCGGATTCAAGAGCGGTGCGTTGGCCGATGGGGAGATCACCTGATTGACATCATTGCGGACTGCCACGCACTGAATGGCCATGTAGCCGTCTCGGCACAGGCGCTCCAAATCGCGGCGCATCTGCTCTTCGATCACGGTGCCCTGCTGCAGCACATCCGCGTTGGCTTCGCCGGTACTGGAGACCTTGCTCGCCGTATTAAAGATCTTGCTAGTGGCAATGATCACCGCCAGCATGACCACCACGGCGATCAGAAGTTCAACGACTGTAAATGCGCGACGCATCAGAGCTCCCTCACCGTGGCATAGACCGGAACCAATTGCGTTCCATTGGCGTCAATGATGGCTGGGACGTAGTGCATGGTGCGAACGCCCATTGGGACATTGTCGGTGGTGCCACTGGCCGGCAGCTCGTAGTCGTCGTACACCTGCGCATTCGGAACGCGCGGGACCGGCGCGCTGAAACGGACTTGCAGCGGATCAATGGAATTACGCCGGCCCTGTGCCACACGGTGCACGTTGCTGTTGTTGTCAATGATCCACTGCCCCGGCAACTGCCATTGTTCGCTCACTTGCGGAATCGCAGCGGCGGCGAAATCTGTAGCGGCAATTCCTTGATTCGCGCCGAAGAATCCAGTGGTGAACGGTGCTTGGCCAGTCAGCGAAAGTGTTGGTGGCTGCTCCCACCCGGTGCGCACCTGCAGTCCAATCGGTGCACCTGTTGTTCCAGGCGCGCCCCCAATACCTGACTTGGGAACGCGCCGGTACGGAACCGGCGGAAGACTGGGGTAACTCGCACCGGCGACCACCGTCGGCAGGCTCGGCGCACCGTTCGAAGGCGATGAGTAACTCCGCACCGCACCGCCGACGCCGATGACGCGGTACACAAAGATGGCCACCTGAATGCGCCCGCCCATGCGGCGGAACATGCAGTCCCATGAGTACGTGGGCGGAGTGAACGTGGTGGCGCCTTCCGGTACGGATGGCCACCAACGCTCGCGTTGAGTGACGACGATCGGCGGCGCCAGGCTGGTGCGTGAGGAGTTGTACGGCGCACCCCACAGTTTCAGATTGCCCCCACCCGTGCGGGTGACGCCTTGATTGGGAAACTCACAGAACTCTTGCGCGCTGGAGCCCGCGTTCTGAGCGAGCGTCGAGAAGATATCGATGGCACCCACGTCATCAATGGTGGTACCGCCTTGGTTGCTGCGGATCACGCCGGGGCGGATCCAACTCCAATCGCCAGCGCTGGGCCGGGATACGTAGCTGCCATTGGAGATGGACTGCGCCAAGAGGTTGGTGACGCCAAACTCTTCAAAGGTGCCAAAGTCCTCTGACTTCACACGACTGCGCAGCAGCCCCAGCGCCTGCTCCGCCACCACGGGTCCAAGCTGATCATCCGCGGTCTGTTGCTGCTGAGCAATGCCCGCAGGAAAGAGCGCCGACACGGAAATGATTCCGATCGCCAGAATGAAGACGGATAGCAACAACTCGATGAGCGAGAATGCACGGCGCATCACTTGGTGCCGATCCCGGGAACGCCCGTATATCGATTAAAGGTGATGCGGTCAGACTGCTCTTCAATGAACAGTGATTGATCACGAATGCGCGGCGGTGGGCTGCCGTTACCACCGATGGCTGTGCCCTTCCACGTGCTGGAGTTGAAACGATCACGCGCCTCGGCATCGTTAAAGACGGCCAGATACGGAACGTAATCGACTAGCGGCTCATCCAACGGTTCGTCGTAGATGAAATAGTCAACGTTGACCCCCGCGCCGCCATAGGCGCTCGTGGTGCCACGCTCCGGGAATCCATTGCCGTCGTAGTCAACAAACGACTTCACGTAGGCGTTCTGGTTACCGCCTGCGGCAGTCACCACTTCAAGCACCTGTTGCGGATTGCGCGAGAGCACGCGTCCGTCCGGACCAAACAACACACCGATGGCCCAGCCGAGTTCGGTGCGTGCCAAGTCCGGCGTGAATGTTGGTGGCGTCACCGCCATATTGGTAGTGCCTGCAAAGCGCGGCTGCGTGCGCCACTGACGATCGTTCTGACCGACCGCTGTGTCAGTGACAAATCCGAAGGCCGGACCGGCAATCAAGACACCGGCTGGCAAGTCCCGTGTTGGAACACCTGGAACGGGAACGAATCGATCGGCGAACACATCGTCCACCATGAGCTCGGCACCGTAGGTGTTGGGTGTGGGAAGCGGCGTGCTAGCGGTGACCACCTCGCCGGTCCAACGAGCAGTGACAATCTGTACCACTTGCGGCTCACGCGGCAATGCGCGGGACTGCCGACTTGGCGCCACGCGGAAGGTGACCATGACGTACGCGTTGTCTCGGATAGCGATGGCGCGCGCTGAGCCAAGGGATGCCACCACACCATTGGTGGCATTCGCCAACTTGGCATCGCGGGTGACCTTGCCGACGCTGATGGCCGTCAGCACTGCCAAGATCATCATGATGCCCATGACCACCAACAGCTCCAGGAGCGTGAAGGCGGGCGCTCGGGTGAGCCGTCGCACGGAGGATGAATTGCGGGCGCTGGACATGGGCGTCAGTTTGGGGGATCCAATTCGTACAGGTAGATGTTGTCGGCAGCGGCGGTGTTCTGGATAGTGGTGGAATCCGGGGTGGATTCGCCGGGCACTCCAAAGAGACCGTCGGGACCAGCGGACACCAGACATATACGGCGATTGGTGCAGACTCCAAGGAGATTCTCAGCAGGAGTTCGCACAGTTCCGTCAGAATCGGGAAGCGATGAAGTCGGTTCCGCCCCGTAACGCCACGCCCGACCGGGGAACACGAACGCAATGCGTCCGCCCCACGTATCCACCAGCTCCGATCGGGTCGAATCCTTGGTGTTGGCGGTGGACTTGGCCGAGGGCGCGTACAAGACCGACGGCGTGCCGGACAAGATGTTGGTGGCGGGATAACTGGAGGTATTCGCCTCCGCGCGCAACATGCTCGGCGGGATACCCGCCAGCATCGGACGAATCGATTCCAGTTGCGCGAGCAGATTGACGGTGAATACTCCCGCGCCGCGTGCGCGCGTGTAAATCAACTTGTTGCCGGAATTATTAGGTGCTGCCGGCGTTCCTGGCTCACGAACATCAAAGACCTCAAGCGTGGCTCCGGATGGAAAGATCTCCGTGGTCGGCGCCGTCAGCGAGTTGAACGCCCCGTTGTACGTCACTGGTCGACCGGTCTGCCCTTCCCATTCGGTGAACGCGCTCTCCATGATGGTCATGGCGCTCTCCACCTGCGAACGCTCCGCGCGCCGCAACAGCGCGGAACCAACGCCCAACACCAAGGACGCCAGCACCAAGATGATGCTGATCACCACCATGATCTCAATCAGGGTGAATGCGCGTCCCGCATGGCGTGAGCGACGGCGACTCATGGGCCAAACCTCACAATGTTGTCCTCGTTGTATCCCTCGGTATCAGCGCGGATCGTTGGATTCCAACGTTGGTCCGGGCCAAAGGAGAGCAGCGCAAACTCCGATGCCATGGCAGCGCGGCTTGCACCGGAGTCATTATTTGCATCCGGCATGGCGTCAACATCTTCGCCTGGGCTGAACCGCTGCGGACGCAGTGCAACAATGTCCGCCAACGACCAGGTGCGATCAGTGGAGCGCGGGTCGCCGTTCAGGTAGCCGCGTCGATAGAAGAGGACTGGCTTGCCAAAGAAGTCCAAGAGGCACTTGGGTGCCAGATCAAAGTTGTTGATCTCGCCCGGCTTGGCAACAATCGGCGTGCCATCCGTCTGAAATCCGGTGATGCCGCCAATCTCGCTGTCTGCCTTCACTTCCAAGTACGGTCCAAGCGACTTGCCGCGCAGAAACGCACTGGTTGAATCTGCGTTGCCGGTGGCAGGCGCGGTCGAAGCCAAGTTGCGCGAACCAAAGACGCCCTTCCCCTGTGTTCCAGTACGTGGATTGAGGAGCGAGCCCCATCCACCATCGGAGCCAGGGTTGCGAATTCCAAGAGCGGGTTGCTCGCGGTAGCCAGGAGTGTTGGTATTGGTAGGAAGCGCGCCGGTCCCTTCCATGATGACTCCATAGCCATCCTGTGAGCGATCGCCAAGCCCCAGTAAGTACTCGGGAATGGTGGTCCCCGAGCACCACTTCTGCAGGTTCTGCCGCTGCGTGGTGGACCACGTTCCGTACGCGGGACCACCGTTCTGCGTTCCGGCAAGCGATGGCGGATCCAACATGTCGCGGCACCAACCAAGCTGTCCAAACGCCGTACCAGAGACGCCGGAACCCACTTGCGAAGGCACGCCAAGAATAGGAGGCATGTATCCGGTTTCAGCACGGAAGCGAGTCAGCCCCGCCACGATGGAGTTCATCAGGAACTCCGTGTTCGCAATGCGAGCACGCCGCGCGCCGTAACCAAGGCCCACAATCAGCGTGGAGATCACGCCGATCACAATGCCAAGCACCACCAAGATCTCCACCACGGTAAAGCCGCGGCGGATGACGGAACGCTGCAACGGACGGGCGAACTCCATCACTTGCCGCCCTTCTGGCCGGAGACGCTTTCAATCATGCTGACCAGCGGAAGGAACAGCGCCAGAACGATCGTTCCGACGATACCACCCAGGATCACCACCATGAACGGCTCCAACAGACTCAGCAGACTCGCCACGGCCACGTCCACTTCTTCGTCGTAGTTGTCGGCGATCTTCATGAGCATCACGTCCAGGTCTCCGGTCTCTTCACCAACGTCGATCATGTTGACCACGATGGCGTCGCAGACCTTGGCCTTGCGCAACGGACCGGCGAATGTTTCGCCTTCCTTGATGCTGTCATGGACGCTGCCGAGCGCCTTCTCAAATACCCAGTTTCCAGAGGTTTCCTTGGTAATGGTGATCGCTTCCAGGATGGGAACACCGGCGGCAACCAGCGTTCCAAGTGTTCTGGTGAAGCGCGCCACGGTGGTCTTCTCCACCAGCGTTCCAATGACGGGGATCTTCAAAATGATCCAGTCAAAGGCCGCTCGCCCAAACTCGGTTTTTCTGATCACCTTGAGCAAGAAGAACAACAAGAATGGCGACACAATGATCCACGCCACCCCGGGCACTCGCTGGTCGGGGCTGGCGGTACCGGCGATCCACTTACTGGCAGCAACAAGCCACAGCGTCAGCGCTGGAAGCTTGACGTTGAAGTCGTTGAAGATCTCCTGGAACTTCGGGATCACGAAATACATGATGCCGGTGACGATCGCCACGGCAATACCAATGACCACCACTGGATAGATCAGTGCGCCCTTAATACGACGGCGCAAGCGCTGGCCCTTTTCCATGAAGTCGGCCAGACGCTGCAAGATGACATCCAACACGCCTCCGATCTCACCAGCCTTCACCATCTTGGTGTAGAGGCGATCGAATGCCTTGGGATGACGGGCAAAGGCATCGCTCAGCGTGTTACCACCCTGAACGTCTTCGCACACGGTCTCCAGAATGCTCTTCAGCTTGCCGGCCTTCTGCTGGCTCTCCAAGATCTGCAAGGAGCGAAGCAGCGGAAGACCTGCGTCCTGCAGCGTGGAAAGTTGGCGAGTGAACAAGCACATGCGCTTCAGCGGAACGCCACCGAAGGACAGGTTCAGGCCGCCGCCCTTCTTCTTCTTTTTCTTGGTAGCGGCAGCGACGTTCGGCTTGGCCGCACTGCCACCCTTCTGCTCGCGCACGTCGGTGGGGTACAGCCCATCGCCACGGAGCTTCTGGATCGCATCATCGCTACTGGACGCGTCGATGGTGCCCTTCTGAGATTTTCCAGAGGCGTTCATCGCCTCATATGCGTAGGTGGCCATGGCTCAGTTATTCCTCGCTCAGCGTTTCGCGGACAACCTCATCAATGGTTGTCTGACCGTCGTAGATAGAAAGAAGGCCGCACTCGCGCAGGGTGCGCATTCCGTGGCGGCGGCATTCGTGCCCAAGCACCGATGTGCTGGCCTGGCTCATGATCAATTCGCGCAGCGGATCGGTCATCACCATGATTTCAAAGAGCGCCAGACGTCCCTTGTAGCCACTCTTGTTGCAGCGCTCGCAGCCGCGGCCGCGGAAGAAGGTTCGACCGCCCACATCTTGCGGACGCATGGCAAGTTCCATGAGTTGCTCTTCGCTGGGGATGAACTCTTCCTTGCAGTTGGTGCAGATGCGACGCGCGAGACGCTGCGCGACAATCGCCTCCAAGGTTGCGGTGAGCAGGAAGCTCTCCACGCCAAGGTCAAGGAGACGGGCGATACTGGACGGCGCGTCATTGGTGTGCAGCGTGGTGAACACCAAGTGACCGGTGAGCGCTGCCTGGATGGAGATCTGCGCCGTCTCCAAGTCACGCACTTCGCCCACCAGAATGATGTCCGGATCTTGACGAAGGAAGCTGCGCAAGAGCCGCGCGAAGGTGAGTTCCTGATCCACATTCACCTGGCACTGAATCAGACCTTCAATGTCATATTCCACCGGATCTTCGGCGGTGAGAATCTTGGTCTCAATGTCATTCAACTCATTGAGCGCGGCGTACAGCGAGGTGGTCTTGCCGGAACCCGTGGGGCCGGTGACGATGACAATTCCGTTGGGCTTGTTGATCAGCGTACGCAACTTCTCTAGGTCGTCATCGCGCAGGCCGATGCGGTCCAGGGAAAGCTGCACGTTGGAGCGGTCCAGTACACGCAACACCACGCTCTCACCGAACATGGTTGGAAGCACAGCGACGCGCAAGTCAACGGGGCCGGAATCAAGGCTCATTTCCACGCGACCGTCCTGCGGCAAGCGGCGTTCCGAAATGTTCAGCTTGGCCAAGACCTTCACGCGGCTCACCAATGGCATCGCCAGTGGCTTGGGCACCGGAAGCATTTCATAGAGCACGCCGTCAATGCGGTAGCGCACCTTGAACTCGGACTCAAAGGGCTCCATATGAATGTCACTGGCCTTGTCGGCGATGGCCTGCATGAGAAGATGGTTGAGCAGCTCAACAACCTTGTTGTCGCTCATGGCATCGCCGAGCGTGGTCAAGTCAATACTGGCGTTTGACCGACCGGCGGCAGCCTTCACCGCCGCCGAGTCCTGCTCAGCAAGAATGCGACGACCGGCATCGGCCATCGACTTACCACCGTAGTACTTGGCCACCGCGGCTTCGATCTGCTCAGCAGAGGCAATGACGCTCTTGACCTCGGAGAAGCGCATCACGTTCTTCAGGTCATCCACCGCGCGGTAGTTATCGCGGTTCTTCATGGCGATGGTCAGCGACCGCGTCGCCGGGTCGAACGCAATCGGCACCACCTTGTAACTGGTGGCCGTGGCAGGCTGCAGCGCGGCGATCACTTCGTTGGGGATCTCCAGATCGGCCAGGTCCACGTATTCAAGTCCAAACTGTCCGGCGAGGCCAACCTCAACATCCTGCGCGGTGACTTTCCCCAACTCGATCAGGATGGCGCCAAGCTTCTTGCCCTTGTGGGTGGTCTGCTGCGCCGTTAACGCCAGCTGAACATCATCACGCGTGGCCTTCCCCATCTTGGTGAGGACGCGGCCAAAGCGGCGCTGCTTCAGCTCGGAAACGGGTACGGGGGTCAGGACACCTGGTTCTGGCATATTCGATTTCCTTCAAGCACCGTCAGGAGGGGGCTCGTCGCGTCCCTAAGAAATACGGACGCAAGAGACGAAGAGATGGCATGGTATGGAGCGATTTTCGGGTTGTTGGCACATGAATTTGAGGTGCCACCTGCAAACTGATACTGGGGTTCGGCGATGTGCGGCGCGATGGCGCCGGAATTGCTCGCCCCTTTCGGTTAGTTGGCCTCGTGGGCCTCGTCAAGCTCGGCACGACCGACGTTACCGCCGGCGCGATGCACCTTCTCCGTCATGTCGCCCGGATTACGGCACTTATCGATCATCTCCTCGGCGGAGATCATGCCCTTGGAATACAGGCTCCACAGGTGGTCATCCAAGAGCTGCATGCCGAACTTCTTGCCCGTCTGAATGGCGGAGTCGATGCGGAAGGTCTTGTTCTCACGGATCAAGTTGGAGATGGCGGGCGTGACCACCAAGAACTCATAACCAGCCACTCGACCCGGCTTGTCCACGCGCGGACACAACACCTGGCTGATGACGGCGATCAATGACGTGGAGAGCTGCACACGCACCTGCTCCTGCTGATTGGTTGGGAAGGCGTCGATGATTCGGTTGATGGTTCCTGCCGCACCGGTGGTGTGCAGGGTGGCGAACACCAAGTGACCCGTTTCGGCGGCGCGAATGGCGGCTTCAATGGTTTCCAAGTCACGCATTTCACCCACCAGAATCACGTCTGGATCCTGACGCAACACGCGCTTCAAGGCCTCGGAGAACGTGGGTACATCGATACCAAGTTCGCGCTGATTCACCACTGACTTCTTGTGGTTGTGGTAATACTCGACCGGGTCCTCAACCGTCACAATGTGACGTTCCCAGTTGGTATTGATGTAGTCAATCATGGTGGCCAGCGATGTGGTCTTACCGGAGCCGGTTGGCCCAGTGACTACAAAGAGTCCACGGGGACGACGAATCAGGTCCTTGCAAATCTCCGGCAGACCGATCTGATCAAAGGTCAGCAAGCGGTTGGGAATCTGCCGCAGCACCATGCTGATGACGCCCTTCTGCTTGAACACCGACACACGGAAACGAGCGGCGGTGCCGAATGCAAAGCCGAAGTCGGTTCCGCCCATCTCCTGCAGTTCCTGCTGATTCTTTTCCGGAGTCACGCTCTTCATGAGCTGCATCATGTCCTCGGGCTCAAGCGTCTTGGTAGCCAAGTTGCGCAGGCGACCACTGAGGCGGATGGTGGGCGGACGACCGCAGGAAAGATGCAGATCGCTGGCGTCTTGCTTGACAACCACGTCAAGTAGGCGGTCCATCTGCAGGGTGGGCTTGGCGTTCTCGGATACTTCGGTTTCAGAACTGGACATAGTGGTGTCTCTGCTCGATGTGTGGAGTGAAATTCAACTCAAAGTGCGCGTTAGCGCTTAGTAATCTCGCTTGGGTCAAAGCCTTCAATCTGTGCGTACTTGGCCACTTCGTCAGGAGTGGTGACGCCCTTCAGAATCTTGATGCGACCATCGCCAAGCAGACTGCGCATGCCGCCACGAACAGCCGCCGCGCGCAACTTAGAGACGCCCGCTCGCTGGAATGCCAGCTCGCGGATTTCGCTGTTCATGATCATCATTTCAAAGATCGCCTTACGTCCGCGGTAGCCGGTGCCCTTGCAATTGGGGCACCCCACTGCCTTCATGACTTTGCCCATGGCTTCTTCTGGAGCAATGTCCACGAGCTTGAGGAACTTGGGATCTGGAGCGTCGTCAAGCATCTTGCACAGCGGGCACAAGACGCGCCCCAGGCGCTGCGCGAGCACCGCTTGGATGGAACTTGCTACCAAGAACGGCTTGACACCCATGTCCACCAATCGGGTGATGGCACTGGGAGCATCGTTGGTGTGCAGCGTGCTAAACACCAAGTGACCGGTGAGTGCAGCCTGAATGGCAATATCTGCAACTTCGCGGTCTCGAATTTCACCGATCAGAATGATGTTCGGAGCCTGACGCAACATGCTCTTGAGCACGATGCCGAAGGTGAGGCCGATCTGTTCGCGGATCTGCACCTGATTGATGCCGTTGAAGTTGTACTCAACGGGATCTTCAGCGGTGATGATCTTGCGGTCCGGCGTGTTGAGAATGGCCAGCGCGGAGTACAGCGTGGTGGTCTTGCCGGAACCAGTGGGTCCAGTGACCAGGAAGATTCCGTTCGGACGGCGAATGATCTTGTTGAAGACGTCCAGTGAGTCTTGCTCAAAGCCAAGATTCAAGAGACCGATGCGCACGCTGTCCGGGCGCAAGATTCGCAAGACCACGCTTTCGCCATAGAACGCCGGGCAAGTGCTCACGCGGAAGTCAATCTGATTGATGACCGGCTGACCGTCCTTGTAGACCGGCTCGCCCATCGGATCAAGCTCTGGAACCGGGAACTTGATACGACCGTCCTGCGGAATGCGACGCTCAGCGATGTTCACACCGGCCATCAGCTTGATGGTGGAAAGGATTGCATTCTGCAGATTCTTCTGCAACTTCTCAATCTCCACGCACACACCGTCGATGCGGTAGCGGAGCATGATGTGCCCCTCCGCCGGTTCGACATGAATGTCTGACGCGCGACCATTCACTGCATCAATAATGATGCGCCCAACCAGGCGGCGCATTGGACCGTCATCATCAATGTCAATCGACTTGGCGTTGCGGTCCAGGGACTTGGGGCTGGCGTCAACGGACTTGTCCATTGAGTCGCCGGCCAACTGCTTCTTAGGCGGGCCTTCTGCCTTCGCTCCGCCATTGATGTACGAACTAATCTGCCGCTTGGAAGCGATACCGGCCTGCTCAAACTCGCCCACTCGAAAGCGCAACATCTCCAGCGTGTCAATGTCCATGGGGTCATGGATGATCAGGCGCAATTTGCCGCTGCCTGCCATGGGAAGCACTAAGTATTTCTTGATCAAGTCGGGGGGGATGCGCCCCTTGTCGATCTTGTTCATATCCGAAACAACATCCAGGTTGATGAAATCAACGCTGAATTGCTGCGCCAGCGCCTTGGCAATGTCTTCTTCACTGCAGGCGTTGGTCTCCACCAGGATTTCACCAAGCCGCATGCCACGCGCGCGGGCGGCAGCGAATGCCTCGTCAACCTGAGCGAGGGTGACGACTCCGAGACCGATGAGGATCTCGCCGAGTTTCGGACGGGGCTTACGTGCCAACGGAACCTCCTGACGGACCGAACCCTCGCTGCCGATCGCCCCGCGGTGGGACGTGCAACGAGAACACCGTATCTTCGTACCGGGCGGGCGCAGCAGTTGCACCTGACCCCCCACATGCCGGTCCGGGTCATCCGGAGCGGCAGAAGGTTCCGTAGTATGCGGCCTACGCAGCATCTACGCAATGCGTGCGACCGAGAATATGGACGCTGAACCAAGAAACCCCCTGCCCGATCGGGTTGTCCCGGTCCGCTCCGGCGGCGCTGGCCAACGGCGCGTGTTGGTGGCGACGGGTCCAACGCATGAACCGATCGACGATGTTCGGTACATCGGAAATCGTTCGAGCGGGCTGATGGGAACCGCAATTGCCGCAGCATTT
>JBDKKN010000135.1:0-3894 GCA_039796075.1 Planctomycetota bacterium
ACATGTGCCGCTGATTGAGCCAGGTGACCTTACGGTAGGCATTGCCACCATCCATACTGCACGATAGGCAGTCATGATTGCCGCCGACAAAGTGGCGCATGCAATGGCAACCGAAGGTGTATAGGCTCAAGAAGATTGGGTTGATAATCAGAATCAATGACCCAACACTCAGTCCGAATGAGCGGGTGCCGTCAGCGTTGTAGTGCTGCAAGCTGGCGATGCCGTCCCACGCGAGCAGGCCGATGAACAACACCGCGGCATACAAGAAGTAGCGGTGAATGTTCTGCATGATGAGCGGGAACTTTTGCTCGCCGCGATAGTTACCGCCGCGGAATGCCGGCTCGCCGACTGCGCAACTGACTGGATCGCCCCAGAACGCCTTGTAATAGGCGCCCCGGTAGTAGTAGCACGTGAAGCGGAATCCGGCCGGGAAAGGCAGAATCAGGAGGGCTGGTGAGAACGGAATGAACGAAGGCCACCATCCGGGAAGCTGTCCCAACCACGCATGGCCAGAATTGATGCCCGTTGGATCCCAGATCACCGGTGAATAGAACGGCGATAGCAGGCGCTGTACGCCTGGCTGATCAATGCCACCGATGAAATAGTTGCATCCTTGAAATGCAGCCCAAGTGGAATAGATAACGAAACTGCCGAGACCGAGCAGTACCAGAATGGGGGTCACCCACCAGTAATCAGTTCTCTGCGTCTGGAGAAATCCGCGAACTTGTGGAAGTGGAATTGGCGAGCGAGTCACGCGAAGCATCCTTTCAAATTCAATCAAAGAAGGGGTTGTCGATTATAGCCACGCATGATTTCCCGGGCAGATTCCGAGAAAGTGATTTCCTAAACTGCATAAATTCAAGGGTTTTTGACCGCTTGATTTGCGCTGAAATTCGTCCGTCGACCCCATTCGTCACCCCACCGGCGCGCCAATCGCCACCGTACCGGCTGGCACCACGCCACGCTTCATGAGGACGCTCCCCGACTCCAGCGTCCCCCCTGGCTCAATGGTGGCGCCGTAGAAGACCACCGCATTTTCTCCAGCATTGGCACCGGCGCCGATGTGCACGCGGTCAATCTTGAGAATTCGGTCTTCAAAGCTGTGCGCCTGGAAGTGGCAGGCCACGGTCGCGCCGTCAGCAAAGTGCAGCATGTCTGGATCCACAATCTGCGTAGCACCTGGACCGATGAGAACATTGCGGCCGATGTGCATGCCGGTGGCCCGCAGCGCGATGTTGAGAATCGGCGTGCCTTCCACCCGAAGAAGCGCGGCGCGCGCGCTGAACCACCACAGCACGTAGAGATAATCCCATCGACTGCACCAGGAACTCCACAGGCCATGTTGACCGGGTTGCACGCGTCCAAGCAGGAGCCACTTGGCGGATATTCCAAAGATGATTACGGCGATCCATGTGGCCGCGCTTGCAAGTGGAGCCCACACCAAGGCGCACCACCACACACTTGATGCCTCATGGGCAGCCTCAACCGCGGCAATCCAAGCGATCCCCGAAATGAGTGCTGGCGCAGCGACGAGGCATCGCGCCGACTCCCAACTCCAGCGCGAAACCTGTTGCCAGAAGCCGGGATCATGAGTGAGACGACGGTCAACGTCCACTACTTCTCTACGGTGTAGCAACATCGGCGGCACGCCAAACCAACCTTGATCCTTCCCCGCATCATGCGGAGCGATGGTGCTGACGCCAATGAACATTCCATCGGGGTAACGCTTCTGCGCTGGAATGACGCAGTGATTACCAAGGAATGTTCCATCTCCAAGCGCGGTGTGCCCAACATGCACCATGCCGTCGTGGACAAACGGGCAGCACAGATACACGCCGTCAGCAAAGAAGGAATCACTGCCGATGGAAACGGACTCCGGCAGCACATCGATAATCGTGCTCACTTCGCTGCCGCGCCCAACCTGCATACCGGCGGCGCGCAGCCACATCGGCCAGAACAGCGTGCCACTGATCCATCGTCCCGCCGCTTCCACAGTGCCAGTGCGATTCCAAATCCAGAAGTATGTCCAGCTATAGCGCGGGTGGAATCCGGGACGAATCCCGCGGGTAAATCGCATCGCCAGTGCGGCATAGAGCAACCACAGCACGATGCTGGCGGCGCTCCAAACGGAGGCAAGCGCCGCCGCATGCCAAGTGATCTCCGGATGGGCAATCCAATCGCCGACAGCTTGGTTATCGATAGTGATCAGGAGTAGCGCCAAGAGAATCGGTGGGACCAGTCCGGCCATGGCAAGTACGGCGCGTACCAGGAGGAACACCGCGGTGTAGGTCCATGGATTCCAACCCGCATGCAGGCGTGGCGTGACCTCCGCCTGTGCAGCAGTGGGCGTAGCCGGAACACCGGACCAGCGCTCGCCCGGGGGAATGTGCGTTCCAGCAAGCAGCACGCTGAGTGGCTCAATCGAAGCACGCACACCCAACGAACTGCCCGGATGCAGAGTGGCACGGATTCCGACGTGTGCACCGGCGCCAATACGCACACGGTCATGCACGATTTCGCCCTGATGCAGGTGACTGGTGAGCACCACAGCATCTTGGGCGAGCGTTGCGCCATCGCCAATCTCTACTAAGTCCCATCCGCCGCGTCGCATATTCACACCGCGATGGATGTGCACCCGCCGACCGATGCGCGCGCCGAGCACTCGGTACGTCCAACTCACCAGTTCGGTGCCTTCAATCAGGCTCCACGGGATAGTGCTGGAAACTTGTTCAACCATCCACTCGCGTACAAACTGCGGGCTCCATGCCCGAACGCGCCCCACGTGGTATCGATTGATGAGGACGCGCTTTGTTGCAAGAGTTATGCATACGCTGATTGGTAGCCACAGCGCCGCAAGCACCATGAGTGCCAGTGGCGTGAGCCACACAGCATGCGCTACGCCGACGGCAGTCACGAGCGCAGGAAGTGCGTGAAACAGCAGCAAGTACGCCGCAGCGGCTGATGGGACGAAGCCAAGTGCAACAATGAGCACTTGACCAACGGATCCGAGCAACGCGGTGCCGTGTTTGTTCGCCGGGCTAGCGTTACTCGATATGTCGGTGGTGGCCTTCGCTCCACGCTGGTTCGCGTTGCCATCCGTCATGCGCGGTTGATCGAATCCCTGGCGATGAATGACGCGTGCCAATCCAGCTGCGGTTGGCTCTGCGTAGATGTCCCGCACGCCACTGCTGACTGCGCAGCCACGGCGTAGGCGGAGCAGGCAATCCACGGCACGCAGAGAATCGCCACCGAGATCAGTGAAGAAGTTCGCGTCAGGCGCGGGTGCGTTGCTCATTCCAAGCGCTGCTGCAAATGCGGCACAGACTCGCTCTTCAATCGGGCGCGTGTGATCGGCGCACACCGATTCCCAATATTCCACCATGCTTGGATCAACGGATTGAAATTCGTCGGTCAGTGCCGCAGCCATCGCGCGTCGATCAATCTTCCCGCTGACGAGTGTTGGGATTGAATCGACCGCGCGGACCCGTGCTGGCACCATGTAGATGGGCAAGCGTTCGCGCACCCACGCACTGAGCGTGCTGGTAAGCGCTTCGCTGTCAGTCACTGAGCGAGAATTCAGCACAACACACGCGCCAAGTTTCGCATGCGCACCATCGCCAACCACTGCGCATGCCGCATGAGCAACACTGGGGTGTTCCATGAGGCATGCCTCAATCGCCGGCAGTTCCACGCGGTAGCCGCGCAGTTTCACTTGCCCGTCGGCACGGCCGAGATACTCCAGCTCGCCCCCCGCACGTGCACGCACGCGATCACCGGTTCGGTAGATACGACCAAGGGTGGCATGCTCAACGAAGCGTTCTGCCGTCGTTTCATGGAGATTTCGATATCCACGCGCTAAGCCAATGCCGCGCATCCACAGTTCGCCCTCGGTTC
>JBDKKN010000136.1:0-14579 GCA_039796075.1 Planctomycetota bacterium
AAGCGGCGTCGGCCGAGCGCCGGTCCGCCTGGTCGTCCTCCCAGCCGCCGATTTTCTTTTTTGCGCCCTCCGCGCAGGACGAGGTCACCGTGGCGAGCAGCACTAAGAAGAAGAAAGACACTGACGCAACTCTTGAGGCGTCCGGGCAATCATTGATGCCGGGGTTGATCCCGGATGTCCTGCCGGCTGCGGCGGCGTCCGCGCCATCTGCATCATCCGCGCCATCAGCGAATAGCCCGATGCAGGAGCTCATCCCTGGTTTCGAAGGACAGGCCACCAAGGCGTATACGGTCTTGGCGCGCCGCTACCGCTCGCGCACCTTTGCAGAAGTAGTGGGGCAGGACACCATTGGTCGCACCCTGCAGAATGCCATTGCCACCGGGCGTACCGCGCACGCGTATTTGTTCTGTGGAACGCGCGGCGTTGGTAAGACCAGTATGGCGCGCATCTTTGCGCGAGCGTTGAATGCGCGCGGTCAGACTCAAGCGACGGAAATTGGCGAAGCCATCATGCGTGGCGATGACATGGATGTGGTGGAAATTGACGGCGCTTCCAACCGCGGCATTGACGATGCGCGTGATTTGATCGCCGGCGCGGGTATTGCACCGGCGCGTAGCGCTTACAAGATTTACATCATCGACGAAGTGCACATGCTGACCACGCCGGCGTTCAACGCGCTCCTGAAGACCATGGAGGAGCCGCCGCCGCATGTGAAATTCATCTTGTGCACCACCGAGGCGCACAAAGTGCCGGCGACTATTCAGAGTCGCTGCCAGCGCTTTGATTTCCGCAATATTTCGGCGGCAAAGATCGCTGGTCATTTGCAGGATGTCTTGCGCAAGGAATCCATTGGAGCCGATGACGCCGCGGTCATGCAGGTGGCTCGACTGGCGAACGGCTCGATGCGCGATGGATTGAGTCTCCTTGATCGTTTGGTTGCAGCAAGCACCGATGGACGCATCAGTACGGCGCTTCTTGCGGATGTGCTGGGTATGCCCGATGACTCGGTGGTGGCTGGATTCGTAGCCGCGATCGGTGCCGGTGATGCGCGCGTTGCACTTGAGCGTGCCGCTGCGCTGCTTGAAGGTGGCACCAGCATTGATCAAGCGCTTGAACTCATGGCGGAACGATTCCGCATCGTCATGCTTGCCGCGGTGTGCGGCGCTGACAGCGAGCTCTTGGAAGTGGCCGATGAAGCGCGCGCCGAAGCAGCGCGTGATGCCAAGGCATTTGAACCAGCCACGCTGGCGCATCTGATTGCGGTGTGCGATGCGGTGCTGCGCTCCGCCAAGCAGTCCGGTGCGCCACGCACGTTGTTTGATGCAGCAGTGGTGCGCATGGCGCTTGCAGCGCGGTTTGCGCCGGTAGCGGAAGTGGGTGCGGGCACCAGTGCTCGCGCACAGGCGCCTGTTCCGGAGTTACCTGTAAAAAAACCGTTGCGCCCCATGTGACGCCTGCAGCGCAGCCGGCTGTTAAGCCGGTACCCGCGCAGGCCGTTGACATTGGGGCGCTATGGAAGCGCATTCTTGAACTGGCGCAGGCGTCGCCGCGCGACCAGGCCACGGTGGATTCGTTCGTGCCGGTTTCTTGGGTGGACGGTGTACTGTTGGTGAAGTGCGCGCCGGGTACCGGGACGTCGGGAACGGCAATTGCGGACATGCTGGCATCGCTGGCAACGCGCGCTTGTGGGCGCGTGGCACGCGTGCGCGTGGATGCTGAAGTTGCCGCACCGCGGCGCATGGAAACGGCGGCCGCACCCAGCCTGCGTGACGACCCGGCGGTGCGGCATCCATTGGTGCTTGAGGTATCCGCGCTGTTTGATGCAACGATCGTCCGTGTGGAGGCTGCAGGTACGCTGCCCCCGACGGTAACGGTGGAGGCCTCGGAGGCCAACGACCGAGCCGACGAGTCAGACCCCATGGATCACATCACGCACGGAGATCTCGATGTTTGACAAGCTCAAGGCCGCCGCTGGCCTCGCTGGAATGCTCAAGGACCTGCCGCGCATGCAAGAGCGGCTCCTACAAGTAAAGGATGAACTTGGGCGTATTCAATGCGTCGGTCATTCGTCATGTCGGCGCGTGCGTGCGGTGATGAACGGGCGCATCGAACTTGTTTCGGTGGATATTGATCCAGCTATTGCGAATGCTGCTACCACCCCAGCGCGTGCTGAGTTGCAGACGGCCGTGACTGAAGCCATCAACGACGCTATTCGTCATGCGCGGCGCGAAGCCGCCACGCGGATTTCACAGACCGCAGCGGAGATGGGTATTCCGTTACCGCCGCAACTTCTGGCGCACCTCTAACGATTGCACTCTTCGATCGGTGCAAGGCACTTCTAACACTGGAACTCGCTGACGACCGTGGCTACCGAACGACCCAACTCCGCCTACCCCGAGTGTGTCACACGACTCATTGAGGAGTTTGGTCGATTGCCGGGAATCGGTCGGCGCAGCGCAGAGCGGTTGGCATTCTTCATGCTCAAGAGCCCGGAGGGCGAAGCGCTGAAACTAGCGCACGCCATCACCGATGTGAAGCGAAAGATTCGGCATTGCTCAGTGTGCTGGAACTTGACGGACATCGATCCATGTCCGATCTGTGTGAGTACCGCGCGCGATGCATCGACGATTCTGGTAGTGGAGCAGCCGAAGGACCTGATCAGTCTTGAGCAGACTGGCATGTACCGCGGCGTGTACCACGTCTTGATGGGGCGCATCGATCCGCTTGATGGTGTGGGCGCAGACAGCCTGACCATGACGGATCTGCTGCGACGCGTGGAGCATCCGGAATCGAACGCGCGCGGGGTAGCGGTGCGCGAAGTCATCCTTGGGATGAACGCCGATATGGAAGGCGAGAGCACTGGTCTACAGATTGCCGCGGCGATGGCGCGGCGTGGGATCAAAGTGACGCGGCTGGCGCGCGGGTTGCCTGCTGGTGGTCAGATTGAATACGCCAGCAAGGCTGTGTTGGCCGACGCTATTGCGTGTCGGCAGGAACTTTGACATGCGCTTCGAGCATTCACAACGCCTGCGGACCGGCCAACACATGCGGATGGTTCCGCGCCTGATTCAATCGATGGAAGTGCTGCAGATGCCGGTGGCGGAGTTGCAGGAGCGGCTGGCTCAAGAGTTGGAGCGCAATGTTGCACTGGAAACTGCCGAGCCTGGGCTGGAGTTGGAATCAACGCGTATTGAGCACGAGCGCCCGATCGCTGAGCCCGATGCGTCCGCGGAAGGATTCGAGCGACTCCGCGAGTTTGAGCGCTCCTATGGCGACATGCTTGATGGCGAGGCGCCACGCGCGCGGCGTACTGACGGTGAGCGCGACGGCAAGATGGATGCCATGGCCAATACGCCAAGCCGCGGGGAGAACCTCGCGGAGCGATTGCTTCATGACTGGCGCTTAGCCGATGTTGCGCAGGAATTGCGCGCACCCGGCACTGCCATCATTGAATCGCTTGATGCTGACGGCTTGCTCGATATCTCGTTTGAAGCATTGCGCGCCGCCTACGGCAATGCGGCGTGGAACGATGAACTGCTTGCTCGCGCTTTGCGTGCAGTGCAATCAGCGCTTGAACCTCCGGGAATCGCTGCGCGTGACGTACGCGAGAGCCTGATGTTGCAGATGGACGCAGCCCTTGCCGAACGCGATGGCGCGGTGTTGTCGGCTGAAGACCGCGCAGCATTTGAGGATGCACGCGTCATCGTTGGTGCGCACTGGATTGACTTTCTGGAGAATCGTTTGCCACGCGTTGAGCAGCGTGCGCAGATGTCCTTGGCGCGCATTCATGCGGCGCGCGACGTCCTGCGCAAGTTGCGCCTTTCGCCCGGCCGGGATGTCACTGACACCGATGCGCGCCCAGTGCAGCCGGATGTGGTGATTGAATACGACGCTGATCGCGATCGCTATGTTGCGGCGCTCGCTGATGGCAATCTTCCGGTACTTCGTGTCAGCCCGGTCTATCAACTGATGGCAAAGGACGGCGCGGTGGAGGCGGAGACTCGGGAGTTTGTTGGCACCAACGTCAAAGCTGCGGAGTGGCTCATTGAAGCGCTCCATCATCGGAGCAGCACGCTGTTGCGCGTTGTGGAAGAAGTGATCGCTCGACAGCGCCCGTGGTTTGACGAAGGCCCGGAAGCGTTGCGGCGATTGGAAATGTCAGAGGTTGCTTCCATCATTGGGCTGAGCACTGGAACGGTGAGTCGCGCGGTGAGTGGCAAGTGGATGCAGACGCCGCGCGGCATGGTGGAGCTGCGCAAGTTCTTCACGGGCGGGGTGGAGACGGCCGACGGTGAGGGTGCAAGTTGGGAAGCGGTTCGGCAGATGGTCCGCGACACGGTGGACGCGGAGGATCGAATGCATCCCCTGTCGGACGAAGCCATCGCAAAGCGCCTTGAGGAGCGCGGAGTGACCATTGCACGACGAACCGTGGTGAAGTACCGGGAGCAACTGGGAATTCCATCGGCGCGGCATCGAAAGTCGCACGGCGCCTGAGGTTGTGCGCCGGGGATTCGCGCCGGGCATTCGGGCCGGACAATCGAGCTGGGTATTCGGGCCGGACAATCGAGCTGGCCATTCGGGCCATCGCCGTTCGCGGTGCCCTGCACTACACTCGTCTTATGACCTCCGCAGCAGTCTCGCCGGCCACCGCGCAGCATGGTTCCCACCCACGGAAGATCTGGATGGACGGCCATCTTGTCGATCCTGCCGATGCCAAGATTTCGGTCTATGACCACGGACTGCTCTACGGCGATGGTTGCTTTGAAGGCCTACGCGGCTACGGCGGTCGGATCTTCAAACTTGATTCGCACTTGCGTCGATTGGAAGCAAGTGCGGGGCACATTCGCCTGAAGATTCCCTATTCGCGCGAGGAACTTGCTGCCGCCACCAGGGCAACCATGGAGGCATGCGGAATGGCCAATTGCTACATCCGTATGGTGGTCACCCGCGGGGTGGGAACGCTTGGTCTGCATCCATTCAAGTGCCCGCGTCCGGGCGTGATCATTGTGGTTGACACCATTCAGCTGTACCCGCACGAGTTGTACAAGGCGGGCATGAAGGTCATTGTTGCCAAGCGGCCGCGTATTCCAGTGACATGCCTTGACCCATCAATCAAGAGCCTGAATTACCTGAACAATATTCTTGCCAAGATTGAAGCGATCGATGCGGATGTGCTGGAAGCCATCATGCTGAACACCGATGGTGATGTCAGTGAGTGCACAGGCGACAACATCTTTGCAGTGAAGGATGGCCGGATCCACACGCCGCCAACCAGTGCTGGAATTTTGCACGGGATTACTCGGCAGTTCGTGATTGATGAGCTCGCACCCGCGCTTGGTTTGCCGGTTGATGAGCGGCGCATGCAACTTGATGATTTGTACAGTGCCGATGAAGTGTTCCTCACTGGAACGGCTGCGGAGATCATCGGGGTGAGTGCGATCGGTGACCGCACTATTGGAATCGGGCGCATGGGTCCAACAACAGCGCGGCTTGAATCTGAGTTCCGCCGCCGCATCTCCGAGGGTGCGCCGGAGAATTGATCTGCTGGAACGTAACGCATGAAATGTAAAGGCTGCGGCTACTCATTGTGGAATGTCCCGGGGCGCACGTGCCCGGAATGTGGGCGCGGTTTCGTGCCGAGTGAGTTTGAGTTTCGAGCCAATGCAGTTGAGTTCTGTTGCCCCGGGTGCATGCAGCAATATTACGGATCGGACCAACACGGACTGTTAGTGCCGCGCGCGTTTACATGCGTGCGTTGTCACGCGCCGTGCGAAATGGATTCCATGATCTTGCGGGCCGCGCCGGGGGTGCCGGACGATGCCGTTGAGTTGCACCGCGTTGCGTGGGAGGATCCGCTGAAGGGTGGTGTCGTCCGGCGATTCTTTGCCACGGTGCGCGACGGCATGGCTCGGCCGTCGCAAATTGGCGACGCGCTCCGTGGTGATGTGGTGGTGCGCAAGGCCACCTGGTACGCGGTGTCGGTGCTTTCAGTGGTCGCTGTTCCAAGTGTGATTGGATTTGTGCTGATCACGCTGATCGCGCCGATGATGGGTTCAGGCAGTACGCGCTCGGGTGGCGCCGCGCTCCGCACGGCCCTGTGGGAGTCCGTCGGCGGGGTATGCGCGGTGTTGGCCTCCTGGTACATCCTTGGGCTGGTGGGGTTAGCGTTCTTGGCGTGGATGACTTCACTCACGCTGCGAATGTGTGGGGAACGAGTCCCGTGGAAGGTGGTCTGGTGCTCATTTACCTATGCGCTTGGGCCCATGGTCATTTTGGCCGTGCCATGCTTGGGCATCTACTGCGGATCGCTCCCGGCGAGTATTTGGTGGGTTGTTGCCGCATGCATCATTCTGGCGCGCGCGTCGTCGGTCACTGGTTGGAAGGTGATAGTTTCTGTGCTGGCGCCGCTGCTCTTGATTGGCGCCTTAGCGACAGCGCTGTTTGCGTTCGTGGTGTTCCCGCCGATTTCTGCAGCGTTGACCGCAGCGGCTCAGGTCGGTTCGGCAAATGCCACGACCTTTGGGCCACCGGCGCCGGGTGATGCGGCAGACGAATCGGAAGCGGGTAGCGGTCTGGACGAGAGCGCGCCCGCCGATGTGATGGAGCCCGGGCAAGTCGATATCACTGACCCGAACCAGGCAGACGCACCATGAAGCAGCCCATCATTCGCACTGGCCGTGACTCGATTGTGAGTAGTGGCTTGGCATTGCGCGCATTTCTCGTGGTGGTAGCGGTGTCGGCGCTGCTGGGATTGCTGGTGATCACGAATGTTGTGACGGATACGCGGTTCATTGCTACCAGTGCCATCATTGCGGTTGGCTGCATGGCAACGTTTGTTTGCGCGTTGGTTGCAGACCACGGGCGCTTTACGCGCTCGATGCGCTCAGCGTCCATCGTTGGTTGGCTGGGCGTGTTGGTGTGGTTGTTTATGGTGTGGTTTGAGGCGGCGCTTGGTTCGAACGGCATGGAGATCACTGCGCGTATTGCTGGCGCTCTGTCGCTGTATGCAGTGTGGTCAATCTTTAGCGCGGTCACCCTGGCTCCGCGCGGCGGCGGAACCATGACAGCCATCGTCCGCTGGTCGGTGTTCGGGCTTGCCACGTGGTGGTCTGCGGCTGGGGAGTTTGCGCTTGTTGAGCCAGCCATTGCGGAAATGGTGGTGAATGCCATCGGTGAACAGTGGTTCTTTCGCATTGTCGCTGCGTCGGCTGTTGTGATTGGAGCCGGAACGTTGGCGCAACCCGTCCTGATACGAATTGCTGGCACCACGCCGCACGAGAGTGCGATCCGCGGGCGACGCGCCAAGGTCGCGATTGGTTGCCCCCGTTGCGGCGCACCATGTCAACTGGAAACGAACACCGATGGCAAGTGTTCCGCGTGCCAATTGAGCATCCGTGTTGAAGTGGATGAGCCGCGCTGCGCGTGCGGCTACTTGCTTTTTGGGCTTGAAACTGCCAGTTGCCCAGAGTGTGGCGCAGCGGTACCAGCGAGTGCGCGCTGGAAGGGCGCGCCCGTCACAGCTTCGCAGGCATAACCGGCGGCGGCGTGATAGATGAGTTAGCGGCAGTGTGTGCACCAACGCCAGCCGTTCGCGCAGTCACCGTCAGCGGGACTGCGTTGCCAGTCTGCGACGCACTGGCTGAACCCGCCCCGCGCGGTGCTTCTTGATGCATGGGCTTGGCGCGCAGTTCGCTCCAATCTTTCACCATGAGATCCGGCGAAGTGGGGCCGTCATGCACCTTGAGCAAGTTGTATGCGTTGTTTCGCTGCGCGGGCAAGAATCCGGCATCGCGGATCAGGCGGCAGATCACTGGCTCGTTCAGGCAATGAACGGTGCCGGCGCTGGAGACGACGTTCTCTTCCATCATCACGCTGCCCATGTCGTTGGCGCCGAAACGCAGGCCAACTTGGCCAACGTGCGGCCCCATAGTGACCCAGCTCGCGCCGATCGAATGAATGTTGTCGAGGTACAACCGGCTGAGCGCTTGCGTGCGCAGGTATTCCGTTGCGCCGGCCATCCGAACGCGGCGTCCGAATTCCGGATGCGCGTCCTTGGTGCCGCTTCCATCAAGCTTGGCCACCACGTCGCCAGGGAAGGGCTGCGAGAGATCATCGGCCGCGGCGGCTCCGGCGCCTCCGTGACCCCATTCCTTCGCGCGACCAAGCGGCGTATTTTCCCGCTGAAACGGCCAGGAAATGAACGCCTTGTATCGGCCGCCGCCTTGCGTCGCAAAGTCACTGATGGCGCGATCCTGCCACTGCCGAGTGAGTTCCATATGGTGAACGCGGTCGGCGTGTCCCTCAATGTGCCCAAACATCATGGTGGACGAAGTGTTCATTCCCAATTCATGCGCCACGTACATGGTGGTGAGCCACGCTTCGGCGGTGCACTTACCCAGGCCAATCTTGGAACGCACTGCTGGTGCAAAGATCTCACCGCCGCCGCCTGGGACGCTGTCGAGGCCGGCGTCCTTCAGTTGGCGCATGATGCCACGCACCTTGGCTTCGTAGGTATCGCCCGGTGGGTCAAAGAAATTCACAAACTCCACAAACTCCGGCGGGCTGAATGCATGGACGTGGACGTTCGGATAGCGACGCTTGATTTCGCGCAGCAGTTCGAGGTACCAACTCAGCGGCAACTCGGGGTTCATGCCGCCTTGCATGAGAATCTGCGTGCCGCCGATCCCTACCAGTTCTGCAATCTTGTGGAGAATGGACTCGTAGGTCAGCGTGTACGAATCGTGATCTTCCGCATCGCGACGGAACGCACAGAAGGTGCACTTGGCAGTGCAGATGTTCGTGTAGTTGATGTTGCGATCGATGACATAGGTACGAACATGGTCACCGTGTACTTGGCGGCAACGGAGATCGGCCCACATGCCAAGATCGGCGAGCGGCATATCGCGCAGAATCTGCAGACCTTGCTCTGGCGTCAGTCGAGCGGCACCTGCAACGACGGCATCCATGAAGGAAGCGTCAGCCAGCGGGTTGATGGCGGGGTGCACGGATGGAGCAGGGCGCGCGGCAGTCATGAATCGCAGATTGTAGGACGGAGGCGCATTGCGGCGCTTACACCTTGACCTTTTCCCAGTTGCCGCCCATGAAACGCGCAAGGAACAGCAATCCGCGCACACCAAGTTCCACGCACAATCCGATCCAGATACCCGCGAGCCCCCAACCGAGCACGACGCCGCACACGTAGGCAAGCGGGACGCGAATCAGAACGGTGGAAATGAGGGTGATTCGGAACGTGCCCTTCGCGTCGCCGCAGCCCTTCAGACCTTGGCGAATGACCAATGCCATGGCAAAGAACACTTGCACGATGCCGCAGATGAAGAGTGCTTTGGGAACTTCCGCAATGACGACCGGGTCACGGCTCATCAGGTGGGCGAGCGTGTCGCCTGCGACCATGAACACAATGCCGAGTACCCCCATGATTGCCATGGCAATCCACAAGCATGCCCAGATGGCACGACGCGCCATGATTGTAGAACCCGCACCCATGTACTGTCCGGCAAGCGCGCCAGCCGCTGTGCCCATTGCAAATCCTGGGAGGAAGCTGAACGATTCCCACCGCACCGTGACCATATGCGCGCCGAACAGGCCTTTGACTGGACCGGCAGCGCCGCCTTCCGCAACCGCGATGATGCCGATGAACTTGGTGACGCCGATGCTGGTGGTCAGCCACATGGTGGCGCCCTCAAGCATGTTGGGAATGCCGAGCGTGGTGATGCGCTGCAACATGAGGCGATCAGGCAGCAGGTTGGCCGGGGTCACTTTGAAATCTTTGACGCCGCGCAGAAGCACCACGAGGGTCCAGATGCCGCCGACCGCGTAACAGATGGACGTGCCCGCGGCGATGCCCCACACGCCCCAGCGGCTGGGATCAACCGATGATGGATTGGCGATGGTCAGCGATCCAAAGACCACCACCACCCCGGAGAGGGCCCATGAACACAGCACATTCACCACATTGGTTGCTACGGCAATGACACTTGGCTGGACGGTTTCGCCCGCGCCGTGCAGTGCCATTCCGCCCACCATCATCACGGACATGAGCGGCATGCTGATGGCGATGATGTGCACGAATTCGGTTGCGTAGCGGAGCGCTTCGTCGGAAAGCCCCATCCATTCGGCGGCGATCGGGCCAGCGAACCAAGTGGCGATCGCACCGCCGATCCCTGCTACGAAACTGACCGTGACGGCCGTTCCGCCCGCGGCGCGCGCTTCGGTGAGGTTGCCGCTGCCCATGGCGCGCGCGATGATCGCCTGCGCGCCGATTCCGATGCCCATGAGAACGATGGTCGCTACCCACATGAAAGTTGCGCCGAAACCCACGCCGTCAAGCGCTGCGCCTGCGGTGCCCGGCGGAAGATTTCCAGCGAGGAGTGTGTCGGTGGTTCCCACAAGTGCCGCCATGAGCTGCTGCACCAATACCGGAATGGAAAGAATCCAGATTGATTGCCACAGACTCTTGCCGGCAAGTCGCCCGCTCTTAATGATTCGTTCATCGTCGGCAGCGGCTTCGGCACCGGCGATGGAGAGCGCGCCATCGCCAAATGAGTCAATGTCGCCTTCGGCTGCGCGACGACGCAGGTCTGCCATCTCGGCACGTGCTTCTGCTTCTGCGTCCAGTTTCGCTACCGCTGCCGTATCGCTCGCACTCTCAGGAGGCTGCACTGCTGCGCGCGTGCGGTGGTCTGGAGCGGCGGTTGGGTCGGTGGGCAAGGGCGACAAGTGTAGGCGACCGCATCGTTGCGATCGTCGATATCAGCCCTTCTCGCCGAGGTTTCCGAATTCGTTCTGCGGCGCGCCGTCCGCGGGCGCAGTTTCACGCATTCCTGCGGGAACGCCCGGTTGTTCAAAGGTAGGAATTGCCCAGAACATCAAGTAATCAAGCGTTCCCAATTGCCGTTCAAAGGTGGGGTAGTAGTACGGAACATCGCCGCGCAATGCCTTTGGATTTGCATCAGCCCAACTGCGCCATAGACCGGGTTCAAGCCCAAAGTCAGCGCCAGTGATGAGCCGCAGACTGTCCGCTGACGCAAGATTGACAGCAAGTTCACGATCGTCAAGCGAACTGCACAGTGCCTCAAACGAATCGCGCGTGGAGTATTGCCCCAACGCGATGGCAAGTTCCACGCGGACGGCCGGAGTTTCGTCTTCTTGGATGAGCTTCTTCCAAATCACATCGGCGATCTTTGGATTGTGAATGCGCTGCAGGCCTTTGGCTGCGGCGATACGGATCTGCTCGTTCTTATTTTCGAGTTGGTTGGCCACAATCACCGCATCTTCGGCGCGCGCGTGTCGCGCCAGCGCCTGAATGGCAGTGGCTTTCACCACGGGGTCGCTGTTCTCGTCGATGTACAAACGGTACAAGCTCACATAGACGGGCTCGCCACCGAATCCAGAGTTGCCGATCAGTAGCACTCCGCGGCGCTGGTTCTCGGGGTCACTGTCATCCACTGCCCATCGTCCAGCCTCAGCAGGAGAGGGCGGGAACAACGAATTGGAAGCGTCGCCCATGTCGCTGGACATTTGTTCGCACGCTGTGAGGAGCGAAGGAGCGGACAGAAGTATGGCCGTGCACATCGCCCGAGTCACAACCTTTGCAAAGCAAGGAAAGTGTGCGGGCGTACCGACGCTATGCGCGGTGATCGCGGGCGTCGATTCAAGCGGTGGTTTCCGGGTCCGTCCGAGTGCCACGCGGGCACGATACCTGCGTACCCTCCCGTTATGTCAAAGCTAGCGATCGAGCAATTTCCACTGGGCACCTTTCAAACCAACTGCTATGTGGCATGGGTGCCCGCTTCTGATGGGAGCGCCGTCGGGCGTGAGTGCTGGATCATCGATCCGGGCGAGGATCCGGAAGAAGTGATCCAATTTGTCCGCGCTCAGCGTCTCGTTCCGAGCCACATCTTGCTGACCCACGCACACGCGGACCACATTGCTGGATTGAACGAGGTGAGCGCCGCGTTTCCTGCCGCGCGGGTGTTGCTGCACGCCGCGGAACACGCGTTCCTGAATGATCCACAACTCAACCTCAGTGCGTTCATCGGCATGCCGATCACCACGCGCGGTGCCGATGGCACGTTGGCGCACGGCGATCAACTTGAACTTTCCGGATCGGTGTGGCGGGTGTTGCATACCCCGGGCCACAGTCCGGGGGGTGTGACGTTGGTGTGCGATGCAGCCAACGAGGCGTTCGTGGGCGACACGTTGTTCGCTGGATCGATCGGGCGCGTTGACTTTCCAACCAGCGACGCTGCCACCATGCATCGTTCGCTGCACACGGTGCTGATGGCGCTGCCGGACGCAGTGCGCACACATCCGGGGCATGGCGGAGCGACCACCATTGGCGCCGAGCGCCGCACGAACCCGTGGCTTCAGGATGGCCGCTGGGTGGCGGATGGTTGAACGGGCGCGGGTGCGGGTGCGGGAGTAGGCGTCGGCGTCGTCGCAGTCGGCGCAATCGCGGCGGCAGCGGCAAGACGTGCTGCGATCCACGCATCGATCCGAGTGCTCAGGACATCAAGCGGGATGGCGCCCGCTCCCAGTACGGCGTCATGGAACGCGCGCACATCAAACGCTGCGCCGAGTTCGCGTTCAGCCTTGGATCGCATGGCACGGATCCGCAATTCACCAATCTTGTATCCGCACGCTTGGCCGGGCCAGTCAATGTAGCGATCGACTTCACGTTCGATATTCATCTGGCTGAGCGCAGTGTTTTGCTTCATGTACTCGATCGCGCGATCTCGGTTCCAGCCGAATGCGTGGATACCGGTATCAACCACCAACCGTGTGGCGCGCCACATTTCGTAGATCAGCCGGCCGAAGTTCGCATACGGATCGTCCTGAAAGAAACCCATCTCAATACCCAAGCGCTCGGAGTAGAGGCCCCAGCCTTCAACAAACGCAGTGAAGTGCATGTCGCGGCGGAACTCAGGTTGATCGGGCAACTCTTGCGCAATGGAGATTTGTAGGTGATGGCCGGGCACGGCTTCGTGCAGCGAAAGGGGGATGACTTCATAGAGAGGGCGTTGCTCCAACGCATAGGTGTTTGCGCAGAACCAACCGGGATTGCCGCCGCGCAGCGAGCCGGGCTGGTAGTACGCGGTGGTCTGGGTCGGCGCCATGAACTTGGGAATGGCATGCACTCTGTAGGGGTTACGCGGCAGGTTGCCAAAGAGCGCGGGAAGTTTGGCATCAATCTTTTTGCAGGTATCGCGATAACGCGTGAGCAATTCCTCTTCGCTCTTCGCGTAGAAGCGCGAATCGGTACGCAAGTAATTGATGAATGCAGTAAAGAGTTCATCCGCTGGCTGCACCATTCGCGCTGGCTCTGCTGCAAACCAATCGGTAGTACGAATCACCGCCAGCATCTCTGCGCGAATGCGCGCTACTTCGGCAACACCAGTCTCATGAATAGCCTTGGCATCCATGTCGGTAGTGGTGTGCACGCGCAGCGCGTGGTTGTACCAATCCGCTCCGTCGGGAAGATCCGAAGCGCTGACGGTGTTGCGGCACGCGGGTAGATACGTGTCAACGATCCAGTTACGAGTCAGACCAATTTGCAGCAAGATGGGCAACAGCGTCGCATCCAGTTCTTTGCGCAGGGCGGTTTGCTCTGCAGCAGGGATCGAATCGGGAAGCTTTGCGAACGGAATGCGCAAGGACTCCAGATTTCCCTTGGTTACTGCATCAAACTGCGCGGGCAGACTTTCCATGGTGACCTTCGCTGGCATGCGCCCCTCAGCCATGCCAAGCTCCATGAGTTCCTGCGCATCAAGGACCATCTGCGGAACAGCGCTCAGTCGCTTGATGTAATTCTGACAGTCTGCTGCGGTACGAAATGGCACACGATCAGCCATTTGCGGAATGTCTTGTTGCGGTCCATTACGACCACCGATCGGCATGAGGAACGCACGGAAGCGGTGACCATCTTGCGACTCACGCATCTGCCGAGTAATCAGCTGCCACCCCAAGAGGTCATCACCGGTGAGTTGTGTGGGGTCAATCTCCATGAGCTCAGTCAAGAAGATGCCTTCTTGCGCATGTCTCTTTTCGATACCAACGATGGACGCGTCGGTGATGCGATCGGGACATGGCGTGAAGCGGCCGTTGGCGATGGCATCCTCGGGCCACTCGGTGTCACGCCAGCGCTGCATCTCGTCGACGAGGGCGAGCCAGCGGTCGCGCGCGGTGGCAGTAGTGGGGGGTTGCTCGCGCGCGGGCATCGGCGTGGGCGTGGATGCTGACGCTGGCGCTGGCGTGGGATTTGGCGCGGCGGGCGGGGTTTGGGGGGCGTAGAGGGTGGCAGTTAGCGTGATGAGGGCGGCAAACATGTTGGGTAATTTACTGCGGCGGCGTTGAGGCATGACGCGCTCGTACTGGCTCGCATTCGCCTTACGAGGACGGCCGCTGAGCGCGGCCCTGTCCTCTCCGGCGAGCGCGGCCCGATGGGGGTGTTTCGCAGCCCGTGGTGTCCAAGTGCTTTCCGTGTGCGAGCCCCCACAGTGAGCACGGGATCCTCGGTAAGCGGCGTGTGAAACTGAGAAGTCCGGCAGTTGGACGTACGC
>JBDKKN010000137.1:0-26094 GCA_039796075.1 Planctomycetota bacterium
GGCTTGACGTGTGTCACGACATCATGATGGTCTTGTACCGCGAGCTTGGCGATCAGAAGTTCTTCCCATGCCCAATGCTTCGGCAGTTGGTGCAGGCGGGTCGGCTTGGAGATAAGAGCGGGCGCGGCGTCTTTGACTACGCGAAGAAGTAATGGCACTTCCTGCTGACATCGATCACTTGGTGTTCACGTGCGCTGACCTTGATGCGGGTATCGCATGGGCGGAGCGCACGTTCGGTGTGCGGCCGGTGCGTGGCGGCGCGCATCCGCAATGGGGCACGCACAACGCGTTGATGTCAATGGGGCGCGAGCGTTACTTGGAGCTCTTGGCACCGGACCCGAACGCGCCGAGCGCGGGGCGTGCCAATGTTGCCGGGCGCGCGTTGTTTGGGATGGGTGCAGGTCCAGGTGCAGGCGCAGGTGATGGTGCCGCGCATGAAGCATGGCTGACGGCCGCGCCGCGACTCACCACGTGGATGTTGCATTCGCGGACGATCGATCCGTTGCTGACGGCTGCGCTGCACGCGGGCATTGATCTTGGGCGCGTCACGGCGGGTTCGCGGATGCGTGCGGATGGCACAGAAATCAGCTGGGAAATAGCGATTCCGCCGACGCGACCGTTGGATGGATGCGTGCCGTGGTTGATTGACTGGGGCTGGAGCGCGCATCCAAGCATTGCTGCGCCGCAGGGCGCGCGGCTTGATTGGATGGAGATTGTGCACCCGGATCCAGAGCGCGTTCGCCGCGCGCTTGATGCGGTGAATTGCCGCGGTTTGGATGTTCGTCAGGGGAACAAGCCGGAGATACACGTTGGTGTGGCGTGTCCGCGCGGGGTGGTGGTGGTGTGAGGGATTTGGTTGCAATTCGCGTACCTCGTTGTACTATTTGATTTCTTCAATGGAGTGGAAGATTTTTCCACCGGGTTGACATGCATATTTCTTGAATTTTCGAGGATTTCATAATGTCAAAGTTCCTAAGCGCTAGTGCTGTGTGCGCGCCCATCATTTACCTCGGGTTTGTTGGCGCCTTAGCGACCAACATTCCGCTTTGCGATGCTGGTTTGCAACCAGAGGCGCGTGTGCCTTTCTCAAATGGCGCGCCCCCCGAAGAAAGTAACCCGCCGGTTCGAGCTCGACCGTCGGTACCGCCTGCGACTGCAACTGCGCCGCCGTCCTCTTCGAAGAGTGATGATGTTGGCGTCAAGTCATCCGCGGTTGATGAGGCGTGTTTGAAGCGCGCCATAGACACCGTGAAGGCGAGATACGCCTTTGATGCAACAGCATTTACTGAGGCAAATCGAGCAAAGGCAAAGGCGGCTTTTGAAGTCGCCAAAGACAGGTATAACGCTGATCGTAAAAAGCGCAATTCAACGATTCGTGATGATCAGCACGGCGAAGCAAACAACGGGGTGCACAATCGTGGCGACAATTTTGGAGATCGCTCCAGTGGAGTAAAGCCTCCAACTCCTCCAACTATGCCAGACTTCGAGACATGGCCAGAACGCATGCAGGCGGAGGTAAAGGCGGCGGGAACCAAGAGCTATGCGGACAGCGTGAAGCGCGGCGAGCCTATCCCCGCGCCAGGCCATCCGCTTGACGGACCAAAGTTGAAGGCATTTGTCAAGGACAAACGTGGGACGATCACAGACGTCCGGTTGTTAGGTTTGATAGAACAGATCAGCAAGGAGTATCAAGCCGAGTTGGCAAAGGGAGGGCTTGCTGTAGTAAAGCCTGACGCTGCAAAGCCGAATCCGAGCCCTTTGCCCGTGCCCGGCCCGGCGCTTGCACCAACACCCGCACCCGCACCCGCGTCTGTGCCCGCGCCCGCGTCAACGCCCGCACTTCCTCCCGGGCCACCGCCCGCACCAAAGCCCCAGTCAGAACCGAATCCCCACGAAATCAATTTCACGGCGGGGGGCCTGCGCATCGGTGATCCATTAACCGAAGAATGGGCTTACTCCCATTGCCCGGCGAAAGACAAGGGTAAGACCGACATCTCGTGTTCCGAGTCAATCGTGACTGATGAAGGGACCATTTATATGGGCTTTCAGTTTGAGGACTCAAAGCTCATAGGAGTCGTACTGATTTTTGACACTGCGTGCTTCGACACGCTTGTGCGGTCCTACGCGGAAAAGTTTGGTATGTCACCGCACAAGAAGACGAGTGAAAGTCTGACCACTCAAGGCGGTTTAAACTTCGAGAATCAGATTGTGACTTGGAACACCACCGACGGACCTTTCACTCTGAGGAAATACGGCTCCAATGTCAAAAATGGCGTCGGAACTCTTATGACGCCGCAACTAGTGAAGTACGAACAGAAGCAACAAGACGCAAAGCAGAAGGACTTGAAAGGAAAGCTTTGAAGCGAAAGGGTGTGGGTATCAGCGTGCGCCTGGGGCGTCGCATGGCTGCTCGACTTCGGGTGCTATCGACCGCTTATGGCTTTGGTGGTCGCCCGGTCCCCGGAGGCGTGGCGGGCGTGCTCGGCGGGACCGCTGGCGCATTCGGTGTTGTCCCGTTCGGAGGCGTAGTTGCAGGGCTTGCTTGCGGCGCTGCCGTAGTTGCTGTTGATCCATACGCCTTGTCGAGCAGTCTTTGAACTGTCTCCTTTACCCTTTGGCGTACCGAATCTGAAGTCTTACTGTCGTCAATCGAGGTAACGACATCGACTTCGCTGAGAGTGCAAACCCAAGATTGACTATCGAGCGTCGCATCGACCATTGGCTGCATCAATTTCGCGATAATTGAAACCGAGATCACCTGCTTTGGAGGGACGTTCGTTAAACGCACGGTAGCCGTTAACTCGACATAGGCATTGAATCCGCTGGACACCCTTGGCGACATTCTTGCGAGCATCGCGTCGTCAATACCCATTGCTAGTAAAGCAATAGTGACATCCTTGGTCGGGTTGGTGACGTAAGCATGCGGCTTTGCATCGAAAGTAGTCGTTGGGTTGGTTCGTGATTCCTTTGGATCGCGAAGTGGCAACTTGGCGGCATCCGACTTGGATAGGGAATCTTTCGCGGCGGTCGCTAGTTTCTCCGTTTCATCTCGTATTCCTAGGAGTTCATCATCCTTTTCTGCAAGTTCCTTCTCGAGTTGTATTTTTTGGTCGGCCCACTCGCGAGATTGTTGCTCAGAGCCGAGCTTGAAGGAGGACAACTGCTCGTTCGCACGACGGCCTGTTTCAATCGCCGCAGTGCGTTCGCGGTCTGCCCCAGTTACTCGTAGTCGCATTTCATCAAGTTGCGTGTCGCGCTCAACGATTCGCTCGAGCAGTTTTCGTTGCTCATTCTTTTGGACTAACAGGATGATTATGGCGATAGCAACGGCAATGAGGGCCACCGCGCCGAAAGCGATGCCCATGATGACACCACTTGCGGGTTTCCCCATACTTTCGACCTCGCCATTGACAATTTGAGTGGTCGATGTTGTCTGGTTCTTTTTTTGACCCCAGCGTGTCATGTGCGGACCTTCTACTTTCGAGTGAGGATTTGGGGACCGGAGTTCCTATTTCTACCACTGCGACTCGAGTTGTTATTGTGCAGGAGGCGTATACACTGCTTTCCGATACGGGCCACCCTAGTTTGGACTCAACCTATGTCTTATGACCTTGAATCTGATCGTCCGGCGGCGACTTCACAACCCTCCGGCGGCGGGCAAGGAATGCCACTGCCACCGCCAGTGGCGGGCGGCGTTGCCATAGCGGCCAGCGCTCCATCACCCAGTCGTGGAATGGGCGCGCCTTTGACCCGTGATCGGATCGTTGTGCTTGGTCGCCGCAAATCAGGGAAGACGGTTTATCTAGCACGCCTGTACGAGTGCCTGTGGAACTCCAAGGGGGAGATCCACATGGGTGCTGTTGATGGTCAAACGCATCTTGGCTTACTCAGCCAACTAGATGCAATGCAAAAGAAACGATGGCCTGCATCAACGGAAATTGTGACTCACTTCAAGATTGATATCACCTATCAGAGGGAGAAGTTTCTGATGGTTGCCTTGGACTATCCGGGCGAAGTGTTTCGTCGGGCGTTTATGGAGGGCGCTGATGAGCCGGCCGTTCGCGAGTTGTTAGAGAATATAGACCGCGCTGCGGCAGTCATCGTTCTTGTTGACCCTGGGGTGATGTTTGAGAGCGACTTGATTGAACAGGCGGATCAAGACTTTGGGCTGGTAGCAGCAGTAAAGCGCATCAGGGATTGGCCAGGGGCCGAGACAGTTCCTGTGGCGATTACGCTTACAAAATGTGATAAGTACCGCGACGAACTCGAAAGCGCGGGCGGCGTATCGCGATTTGTGAAGGACAAGTACGCAAATCTCTATCGAGCGGCATTTGCACGGGGTCGCAGTGGAATGGTGTTTGCGTGCGCAGCAGTTCGCTCTAAGAAGGATGGTTTAGGTAGAGAGATTCCAGACCTTTCCAAGCCGCCGAAGGGTCTTGTCGAGCCGCTCGAATTCTGCCTGAAGGCGATGCGTGCTCGTCGTGAGGATCATGGCCGTAAAGAGCGTGCCGAGGGAGCCCGTCAGATGGCAGAAGAGGTCGCGATCGTCGAAGCAGAGGCAGATCGCAAGATGACAGTGCTGACCGCATGGCTTGTTGGCGGTGGATTTGCAGTGGTTGCCGCTGGAGGCGCGATTGCTTGGTGGGTAATGTCACATTGAGAGGTGATGTATGGCCGCGACAGTAGACACCCATCTCTTCGGATCCCGCCGCGGGTATGAATGCCTCGCGAAGTCATCTGCTGTCACTACAGCTGAAGACCGAGTGCTTTCAGAATTCGGATTCGGGCAAAACTCGGACGAGCGGTTCCTGCAGGGTTTGGCGACCCGCCCAACAGCTTTTGCACGTCCGCTGCCGGGAGGGCGAATCGCCATTACTCGGGTGCTCAATGGCCCACTTGATGATGGTGGGCGTCCGACGCTTGAGCGGCGCACTATTTTGGTCACGCCCCGCGAGTACCTCGCGGTTCGTCATGATTTACCGAAGTTGATAGCAGACACTCGACTTTGGTCCGCAGGCGCATTCGGAACTGGCGGGACATTGCCGCTGCCAAGTATTGGAGGTCGTGCAGCCCCTGCATCGGACATGTCTTGGCGGATCTTTGATGCTTGGGTTTCGGCGTTGGAACGTCCACCCCATGGCGTGGTGGTTGGGTCTGATGACATCTCGGCACAGGCTGTCTTACTTGTTGCATCTCAGTTGTCCGATGCGGACGCCCTTCGATTTTCTTGGGGTATCCGGCTGCTCTCGCCGATCGCGTGGGTAGATGTGGCAACGCTGTCGCCCTTCGGGGCCATGGATGGTCGTCGACCAGTCTTTGGCATTAGTCAGGGCGACTGTGTCAACGAAGCTGTGCGCCGCGCTCAGACTTCAAGCTCTAGCCGCTTGCCATCAGTCGATTCGTTGCGCGGGCGGGACCTCGAGCCTGTGGAAGTTCGCGCGTCCGGCAAGGCCGGTCCGCGTCGACAAGTGTCGGGTGAAATCGATCTGCACGCGAGGGCCGCGCTGCGGCGGCGAAAGTTGCTGCTCGGGATAGCAGCGCTGATTGTGGCGGCGTGCTCACTGTCGGTTGCGTTGTACTTTGCTTTCTCTCGACCGACGAGCGGGGGATTGGGGGAGCAAGTGTTTGTGAATTCGGGCGGTGGGGGCTTGTCCGCGCCTCCCCCAAGCGAAGCCGCCCACATCGACACCTCGCCCTCCAGTGCCACTGTTTTAGGATCCGAACCGGAAAAGTCGACCTCGCCGGATTCAATCGGAGCCGGACCTGCAACGCTTGCCTTGGTTTCCCCAGGGGCGAATACAGAGTCAACCGAAGCTCCAGCTCCGTCTTCAGCTCCGGCTCCAGCGCCAACTCCACATCCAGCGCCAACTCCACCTCCAGCGCCAACTCCACCTCCGCCTCCGCCCTCGACCGATCATATTGACACACCAGAACAACAGCTGTGGGACTTGTCCCAAGAAGATAAGGCGAAAGTCCGAGAGATGATTGAGTGGTCGAAGAAGGTTCGGCAGGTCGAAAAAATATGGAAAGAATGTGTGTCACCATTGGTCGACCAGCTCAAGGAGAAATCACAGGCATACGCGGTGTACAGCGACAAGTTGAAGGTATGGAATGGAAAGGCAAGCGGCGTCAATAAGGGGACAGCAGGACGCGCGCCAGAGGAGCCGCCATTTCTGGCGGATTTTCCGAATTGGGAGAGCATTTGGTTATTGAAGCCGGTCGATCAGGTGCAACAACTTCAGCTTCAGGAATCAACCTGGAAGCCTGACGATTGCAAAGAGGCCAAGAAATTCATTACTAATACGTCCAAGGGCGATAGTGCTGCGCGCATGCATGTCTTGGCGCTAGTGATGCAGGATTTTCTTTATGTGTCCGCGATCCGCAATTTCCAAGTGCAAGTGGGGTTGGGACAACCATTGGACTTAGCACAAGGGCAGGAGCGCGACTTTACGGATGTCCGGCGCAGGAGTTTGCTCTTTAATGTCGAGCGTGGGCCCTTTCGCGAAGCTAACCCTAGTTTGGATGTCATTGCGAGTTTCATTTCAGCACGACACTCTCTTTTAAAAAAGCGTTTCAACTTGAAATCCGATGAAAGTCGGTTCTTTCCAAAGGGGTCTAATGCGGCCTCCTATTCAGATTTGTACGGATCAGTCATGGCTGCAGTATCTCAGGAGATAATGTTCGCTCCGGAATTTAACCAGTTGCAAGAAGAAGTCTCAGCAGCGATGAATGCTCTTCCACCAGCGCCATAGTTGCGGTCGCCCACGATGTCTTCCTAACTAACTGCTGAATCATGTCCATCGAACTCGACCATGACCTTGAACTGACGCGTGCCCTCGTGGTGTCTGGCGACCTTGGGCGTGCTGCGGCACAGTTACATCGGCTGCGCACTTTGGATATTCATCAGCGGGTTGCGCGGGAGGCGAACTTTCTTGCGTTAGTACTATCCGTGCGCAGTCAAGCGTTGGATTCCGTAGAACGCGATCTTGGGTTGCTTGCGCCGATTTCCGAATTGGAACAGCGGCAGTTAAGTGAAATGCTTGCCGCAACCCCGGAGGCAGTGAACCCAGAATATCAGCGTTGGGTTCGACGTCTGTTTAAGCGATCGGATGCGATGTCGGCCACGACACGGAGATCGAAACAGGGAATCGGAATGCCACTCCTCGTGGGAGGGGTATCCGTATTGGCACTGCTCTTGGTGTTTACCGCGGTAGTTCTGCTGCGCCCGCGACAGCGCACGGCAGTCGATTCCTTGTCGAGTTTGTTGGACAATCTGCGCGATGGCGATTTTGTGGCGGTATGGGATTCCTTTCCACCTACGTATCAAACCGATGCAGATATTGCGTTTCGAGCGGTGGCCACCCGCATTCCAGCCAAGTCCCTTGAAGATCTGCGGGCAATTGATGCAGGTTTGTCTACAGTCGTGTTTGAACGGCTGTCCATGCTCCGCGGCTCGCGTGTCGAGGCGATCGGTCCGTACTTCCGAACCTTGAGCGGTGAGAACGACGCGCGTGCGTTAGCTCGGTACTTTCTCGCTCTTTCGGGTTCAGGCATCTATGACCCGACGTGGCTATCGCAAGCGACTGTTCGAGACTTCGCCACGCAACTGACTGGCGGTAGTGATTTCAACCAATGCTGGAAGACGTACTTTCGAACATTGGCTTTGGAAGATTCCGTATGGCAGTCGATGCTGGGTATTCAAGGCATGACAGTTGGTCAGATCGTGACATCGCCGCACACCTACGGGATTGCATCGCCCGATGACGGCTCAGGGAGAGTGGTAGTGGCCATTCTCCTCCCGCCGGGACAGCGTGTGGATGTAACCATGCGGTTGATCGAAGGTCGGTGGATCCCCGAACCATTACATGACAACTGGAGATTGGCCATGCTCCAGATACAGGCGAGTTCGTCACGGGCGGATTCGGCACTTGAGTTTGTTAAGCGAATGCAGTCCACATTTAGCGCAAAGGCCTCCGACGCGCGAAAGCTCGCGATCATTGATGCTCAGCGTGCACGAACACAAGAGGAATTTGATGAGGCAGCCAAGAGATATCTCGCAAACTGACCGGGTCGCATTGGGTCGGTTAGCCGCATTCGTTTCGCCGGCAATTGGTTCACTCGTTTCCCTATGCGTGGTCCTCACCCTTTTAGTAGCGGGGTCAAGCGGTGGGTGCGCTGCCAAGCCTGTGCCGGTCGCCGATCCAGAAGCCGCAGCAAATGATGCGGCAAAAATCTATCCACCGCCGAGGGGTTCAAACGCATCTTCAGCCTCAAAGAACCCGAATGCGAGCAGCACGGTTGCTGGGGGAGCTAGTGCAGCGGGGCGCGTCGGTCGTGCGAGTACAAAGTCACCAGCAACCTCCGGAAGTGGCTCAAGTTCAGCGAGCGGCTCAGGTTCAGGGAGTGGCTCAGGTTCAGGAAGTGGCTCTGGTTCAGGGAGTGGCTCAGGTTCAGGGAGCGGCTCTGGTTCAGGGAGCGGCTCCGGTTCAGGGAACGGCTCAGGTTCAGGGAGCGGCTCTGGTTCAGGGAGCGGCTCTGGTTCAGGGAGCGGCTCAGGTTCAGGGAGCGGCTCAGGTTCAGGGAGCGGCTCTGGTTCAGGAAGCGGCTCGGGTTCAGGGAGCGGCTCCGGTTCAGGGAGCGGCTCAGGTTCAGGGAGTGGCTCAAGTTCAGGAAGCAGCTCCGGTGCAGGAAGTGGTTCGGGCGCGTCTGGCACGAGTGCTCTCACTGCTGTTCCAGGAATCGCGGGCGGGCAAGCAGCAGCTTCGGGGACGAGTGGCGCGGTCGGTGGAGGAAGTCCATCCGGCGGAAGCTCAACTACGGGGAGCAGCAGTGGTGGAGCGCAGCCCGCTGGCACCCCGAGTGGCAGCGGTACATCAGCGCCGGGCAGCGGTACATCGGCTGCGGCTGGCGCGGGTACTCAATCAGGGGCACCCGCTGCATCTGGTGCCAGTACAAATTCTGGAGTTGCATCCGGAGTAGTGCCAAACACGGGCACGGGTGCACCTGGTGCTAGTTCGGGCGCCTCTGGTGGCGATGGCCGAGGTACCGCGAACACCGGTCAGGGTTCTGGAACTGGTAGTGGTGACACATCCCTTCCGGTACCGCAGGCGCCCGGATCTTCCGGTGCGGGGCTGCCAGTGCCCGCTCCGCTGCCTCCGCCAGCAGGTTCTGCCGCAGTCACACCTGGGACTTCGGATCTTTCGGATGATGCGGTTGGGATTGATGTGCCGCACGTTGATATGACGCCCATCCCTGAGTCTGATGAGCCGGCATCGCTGCTGGAGAAGCAAATGCCACTCATCGCAAAACTTGCGGGAGCATGGGAGCAGATTGATTCGGATGTTCGAAACGAAGGAGACTTTGCACCTGGGGGCTATTCGCGCAGCGTGGTGGTCATCGACGATCGGAGCGGCGAGTTCTTTGTCTATCGTGGATTTGGACTAACTGGCAAACCAGCGGTCATGTTCGTCAGTGGTCAATTTCATATTGATTTACAAAAGGATGGATACGCGTCCATTGGTGCCAGTAAGGTCAAGGCCACCACATTCTTCCCAGCAGAACGGGTCATTCCATTGGCGCCCGGAGTCTCGATCACCATCACGCCGCCGATCGCACCGTCCGTCTTATCGTCATGGTCGACGGACCCCGTCCAGGGGCTATTGATACTGAACGGCAAACGCTATCGCCGTGCGTCTGATGAAGTCCGCGACTCTGTCATTCGTGGTGATGTGGCGTTGGTCGATCAAGCGCTTGACGCTCAGATATCTACAGCCATGACCGGCACGCCATCCCAAGTCGCGCCGGGGGCTCCGGCGGTGAGTACGGGCGCGAATGTTGAGTTCTTCGGCACTCAGATTAAAGGAAGATATGTCGCCTTCGTCATTGATTGCTCTGGCTCAATGACCGTGAACGGGAAGATGGCGTCAGCGTTGACGGAACTGCAACGGGCTATATCTGCCCTTCCGCGCGACACAAATTTCTATGTGGTGTTCTTCTCAAATGGCGCCCTCGAAGTGCCAGGCTTTGCACGTTGGGTCAAGGCTCAATCACCAGAGGCTAGCCGGATCGTTTCTGTTCTCAATGGTGTTGGCTCGGACGGGGGAACAAATCCAGCCCCCGCTCTCGAGCGCGCCTTTGGTCAATCGCCAAGACCAGACGAGATCTTCTTTATGACAGACGGGATCATGCCGCCCGATGTGCGAGAGTACATAGTCACGCTGAACGGTAAGTCACGAGCGCGAACACGCGTAAATACGATCGCATTCGGCCCAGATGCAGATCAGTCAACGCTCTCAGCGATTGCGGGAGATCACGACGGGCAATTCCGTGCCGTACCGTAGCTCTTGATTCTGACCAGCGACTACATGTTGCGCTGAAAGTGCAGTCGCCATATTTCGGCGAGAAGATTGGCTATTGGCCAACCGGAGTGCCTTCCACGATGGAATCGGAATAGAACGGATCAAGCCGTGTTGGTTCTACGTTGTACGGAATACCGCGCCCAACTATCTCGCCCCTGATCGGTCCGAATGCCTGGAATCCCGTAGCTGTACTGCGGATCGAGACCACATGTCGACGCGGGTCGAGAGAGGACAAGAAGCGGATCCAGGCGGGATTCTTTGCAAGCGCCTCCGCCGAATCTGCGATGATTCCTCCGCCAGTGCGCAGCAATATTCGTCGGTGAATTTCGATCTCGCCGCCTCGAAAGCACTTAACCACATTGCACCCGCTTGCCGCGGCATCGACGGCGTCGAGATTCCAGTCGCACCATATGTCACACGGATGGTCGGTAGTTTGAACATGATCCCACCACGCGTTGAGTATGTATGCGCGCCCATCATGTAGTACAACTTGCACGGGGATTCGCCCTTCGAGTGCGCGCCGCAGTGGCGTGCGTGTCTCTACTTCTTTGATGCGTCTCGCTCGGCGGATCGCATCTTCGATTCCGGCGATTTGATCCTGAAGTCTTGGGATTTCTTGTCGGAGATTTGCCAAAAACGCAGAATCACTTGTCAGCCGACGCTTGTAGTCGGCAAGTGTCTGTTCGCGGATTTCTAACTCCGACTCGGCTTGGAAACGTAGTTGTGATGCCTCGCTAGCTCGGTCCATCAAAGCAGAAGATCGGCTTGACCTAATGGTCTCAAGCCGTGCGTGAAGGGCCCGGACGGATGCGTCTGTCGCAGACACCTTCGCCGCGCGCTCCGCCTGTGCTGATGCTGGGGACGCCTCAACGACGATCTGGGTGGAGCGTGTCATAGCCATGACCGCAACAATAAGAGCCGAAAATATGAACACGCCAAACATATTGCAAACAGTGTCCAGCAACAGATTCAGGCTGTCGAGGTCGTCGGGATCCGGTTGTCGGCGTCTCATGGGTTTGCCCCACCTCCGACATCGACATGAGCAGGAAATTCATCGGTGGTCCAGCAGTCCTCGGGAATCAGGTCCAATCCAATTCGAATATCTCGAGTATCCGGATTTGCCAACAGTAACTCCTTGAGTCGGAGATAGGCTGGGATTCCGCTTGGTTTAAGTACGAGGAGAAAGTACCGACGGTCGCGATCTGGCAGTGATTGAAACACACCGATGATTGCTTGTGCCGCAGATTCTGGGTCGGAGCTTGGCAGGCTGAGCGGGGCCTCGTGAGACTGATCGGTTGACACAACCACGCGTGCGCTTGAAATTTCGGTAACAAGCGGAACAAACGCCTCGCTCTTCGCAACTAGATAGACGATTCTCCGGCGATTTGCAATAGCTTTCAGTTCGTCCTGAAGTTCGTCGCGTCTGCGCATGAGTTCAAGAGCCAGCAATGCCTTGTCATCTGAACGGGCGGCGTGAACTACTTTGGATAACTCTTCGCGAGCGGAAAGAATCTCACGCTTCATCCGTTCTAGATCTTCTGCGGTGGCGTGAAGCGATAGAGCGTCCTTGGAGAGCGTTGACTCGGCATCAGTATCCCGAGCCAGCTCGGCAGAAGACACCTGCTTGGTTAGAGCCTCATGAGCTGCGACCAATTGGTTCAATTCTTGATCGGCTGACAATATAGTCGCGCCTGTGGTCGATGACCGCGTAGTGCTCGCAGTCCGCCCGAGTTGCAGGATCAAGATCAGTGTCGTGATGATGGTGATGCCGATAGTGCACATCATCACATCTTGGAATGCGAAAAATGAAACGGGGCTTTCATCTTGGCCACGACGACCCCGAGCCATGATTAGCCATCCCTCGCTTGGTCGATCCGGACGCGTGTCACAATCCGATCACTGCAGGCATCGCGCACATCGTCCAATAGCCGCTCATCAGCTTGCTTCACGATGGTTTGCGCCATATATAGAAAGAACGCTGCAACCAATCCCTCAGCGGTGGTGACGAATGCAGTGTCAAGGCCACCGAGTACCCCGGTGAGTCCACCGGCTAACTCTTCAAGATTCTGCTTCATCTTTGGATCATTCAGGACTTTTCCAAAGTTGGCGGTTGCGGTGGTCAAGCCAAACACCGTTCCAATGAATCCCAGTACTGGAATTCCCCAGATAAACGCTTTGATGGGGGTGTAGCCGCCGTCAATAACCGATTCATCAGCGCCGGCGCGTGACTCAAAGAGCTCGTCGACATCGGCGATACGGCCGATGTTACGCATAGTTTTAAGGACGCCGAGCGTTCTCTTGAGGTACATGAATTGCTCTGGCTCCTCGACCCGAGCGCCAATTTCTGCGATCACTGACTCCGCGGTGGTGCCATTCAGAACCCACATTGGGTCCCGTGGCATGAATTGGATAGATAGCGCCATACGCTGAGCCCGAATCTTCACGAGTTTGATGGCGAGAATCGCGATTGACCATGCAGTAAGGAGTGCGATCGCTATTGGGATGCCATCGAATGCAGTGAGGTATCGCCACGCTATTGCACCGAAACCATTGGCGGAATTCCGAAATGTGTATGAGCTTCCGTAGATGAGGACCATCAGGATTGACATGAGTAATCCGCTCGAAATCATGCTCGGATTGGTGAACCGCCCTCTTGGCAAACCGATCCAAGACTCAGGATCGACCTTATTGAAGCGGAGAAGGAACTGCGGCGGCAGAGGTGTTTTTTTGGTGCTGTGCATGCGATCAATTCCTTACATAGATAAGCGTAAATGGAGGTGCTGCGGCGCCGCCCTTCATCAACTTCCCATTATCGAATTCAGCGGGGCGAAGAATCCATGCTCCTGCACCCTTATCTCTTTCGAGAATAAAGTAGTTCGTTCCTTGGAGATCGGCAGGCGAGGCGCGCCGGATGCTTTCGCCAGCTGCGGGTGGAAGTAGTAGGCCAACAACCTTGGCGCGACGACCTTGCTCGACCGAAGATGACCAAGCCTTCTGCCGTTTGTCTGCCTCAGAGTCAAAATTCGGTAGATCTGCAAACAAACTTTTGGCGTCGTTGCGAAGAGCTTCGCGTTCTTGATTGCCGATTGGTCGAATGGCGATTCGTGGCCAATCAGCAGTGTCGATGGATGGGTATTTGGCGCGAAGACGCTCGGATATTGCGCAAAAATCTTTGTCGGCGCCAGTCTTTATAGCGAGATTTTCTACATAAATCTGCATCAACTGCAGCAATACTGCAGCTTGCGCAATTGGCTCAGTTCCCTGGGAAGTCGCTCGGATTCGTTGCATCATTCGCAGCCACTCACATTGGACAGCAATAGCATCCTTGGCAATGATGGCAGAATTTGACTTCTGCAGTTCGCTACTCCAAGGCGTGAGCTCGCGTTTACCAGTTTCCTGGTGAACAATATCGAGGTTGGCTCGAAGTTGTGCTAGGGGCGCGATGAGATCGCCACGCCCTGCAAGAGCGCCTGCAAACAACGAAGTGCCAGCGCCACCATCGCGGGCATAGACCCAACGGTTTCCCTTGATTGGGATTTGCTTTAGGCCTAGAAGCCCTGCAGCCTCGACATCTTCCATGGCAGATTGTCCGATGCTTTCAGAGGTGGATGTACTGACAACATCGCATGTGGCGAGCCAAGTACGAGCGACCGAAGCATAGGGAGACGTTGGAAATGACTGCACATGAGCGTTCAGCGCAGCGTGGATTGCATTCGCATCGTCACGGCTAGCGGGCATCACTAAGGTGGCGGACGTGCTTTGCCCCGCGATGGCAGGCATCACCGTTTCGCGCCAGTGTTCAATAGCCTTTGCCGCGCGAATCATCAGAGTGGCATCAGCGAGCGCATCCTTTGGACCGACCCGCGATCCGTTGGCAAATTCGCCGTACTTTTCTTGGATCATGTCGATCAAGTCGCTGTACTCGGATTCGGAGTTTGGGACAACCTTGAGGCGTTCAATCAGTTTGTTAGCTTCGGCTAGTCGTGGTAGTAACTCCTGCGCGGCCGCGATGTCCTTTACAAGCCGATCTAGAATGGCTTGCGCTTCGGAACGCTCGGGATATTCAGCGGTCGTCTTTGTGATAAACCCACTGACTTGCGTGCGCAGTGACTCCACATCCTTTAGGTATGTGGCAGTTGCCGATTCGGAGAGTCGATCCTCCCGAGACCGGTCCCCGATGGGCTTCAGGCTGGCTGCAACTCGCCTGATAATGGCGAACTCATCGGTAAGTGCCCTGATTCGGTCGGCTCGAATCCGAGCTCGCGTGTCCTCAAGTGCCGCGATACGCGTATTGGCAATTGAGAGCTCAGCTTCCGTCAGTTTCTCGAGCAATGCGGTCTTTGCAATCGCGTCTCGGAGTTGTGTGGTCGCGATGGCTAACTTGGCATCGTCGGATGCCACGTCGCGCGCGATGGCATCAATTTCAGCCAGGAGGACCTCTATTCGGCGCCGCCGTTCGGCATAGATCGGGGTTGCTGTTGCGACACGTTCCCTCGCCGCCCGAACCGACGCAACATCAAGCATCCATGGTTCCGCGCTCTCCGCACCTTTGACTGCTGTGTTGGCCTCGTCAAACTTCCCAGCATCGACCATCGCGGCTATCGCAAGCGCTAGACGTTCGGCTCGTTCCTGTTGGTCGGAACGATGCATGAGGTACGCAATCGCGCTCACAGATGCAGCGACGGTAAATGAGGCGATAGCGATCACGATGCTGGCGCGCCGGCGTTTGGCAGTTCGCCAAGCCGTATGGCTCGTCTGGAATCGTGCTTCGAGGTCTTCCGGAATACCAAGCCCAAAGGCTAGTACAGCTGCATACATTGGCTCGAGTTCGGAATGCTTGTACGCCTGGTCGATCGCTCTGCGAAGTGCTTCGCAGGCATCCGCGTGATCGGCTTCGGCCCGCATTCGTGCGCGCTCCGCGTTCGACCAATCAATGGCATTCTTTGTCCGCTCTCGGAAAGTGTCGTTCGGCTCGAGTCCGTGTTCTCGCTCGACGTCGTCCACCTCTTCGGCAAGCGCGCCCAAGAGCATCAGGTCTTCGCGATCAAACGCTGTTTCGATTCGCTTGGCGAGGATGTCGTACTTCGTATCAGCATCCTGCCGATTGCGACGTTCGGTTTCGCCTCGGATCCAGTCAATAAATTCTGATGAAAACTGCGACTGCCAGCCGAGCCCTTCGATTGCTTCAAGCGCATCTACTAAGACATCATTGTCGCCTCGTTTCGCGGCCTCGCGACACGCTAACTCGAGCGTAGCAAGCGCCTCAGACTCGTATTTTTTCGCGAGCGCCCGAATAGCAATGTTGCGTGGGGCCGCAGCGAGCAACTCCTGCAAGTGGCGCACCCGTGTGCCAAGAGGTTGCCTTGCCAACACAGAGAGCTGGAATTTCTGCACGAATTCATCGAGTGAAGAGGCGTCGCCAACTGCGTCAGAGAGCAGCAAGAACGAGCGTTCGTCAATGCGGGAATTGAGTGGAATTCCGGCGCGATTGCATGCTTGATCCCAAGCAAGCCGATCATCAACCATGGTCAGCGCAAGCGATACTTTGCAAAGCCCCGGGTAAGACTCATCAACTGACGCTGCTTCGATCACGAGTCCTCTTCCGACCCAGTCGCTGAGCATGGCGAGTCGACGATTGCATGTGTCGATTCGCAACTCCAATAGTTCACGAATTTCCGAGACACGCTCTGGTAGGGCCTCGCCCGAACACGCGCTGCGGGCAATGCCAACGAGTTCCGCGGCTTGCGCAGGAGTAATTTCTGGATAGGTACCTGAACTTGAGGAAGTAGTCATGGATTATGGATGTTCTTGGAAGACGCCAAGGAGCAGTGCGAGCACGATGGTTGTCGTTCCTGCAGTAACTACCCCTATAAAGTATGCCGCAATGCCAGCGACTGCCGCAGTGTTTGGATCGAGAGTGAGCTCAGCAGACTCTTGGCTGCGAGCATCAATGTCAGGATCGGCAAACTCCCCAAGCCACCCTGACGCATTGGAATTGGATCCAATAGGTTGTGGAAGGCCATGTAAATCGAGAAGTGCTGTATGTCTTGGCTGCTTCGGCTGGGGAGCTACGCGCGGACTTCTTACGTTCAATTGCGGCGGTGGGGTGATTCCGCGTTCATCTGTCCAGTCGGCAACGACCGTCAGGCCCGATGGATCCGACGACCGGGCTCCGATTAAGAGCAGCGAGGGACGTGCGGTAACCAAGTGGTCTTCAGAGGTCTCAATTCGTACCGCGAACGGATCGCTAGCGCGCGCAACGACTGCCGCGAGAAGCGGACGCATTCGCGTTGTCTGCGGGACTAGCACTGTGCATGGAACTGGTTTTTGTTCTTCAGCTTGCCCCGCCAAGTAATCAGCCCAGGGTGTGCTGTGATCTGTCAGCTCGGCCAACGCGTCGAGGGCCGCCTGAATCTCCGTCGGTAGTGGCTCCGGACCAATCGTTCGAGGCTCGAGATATGTCGGAGGATCGGTCCAAGTATCTCGAAACACTTTTTGATCAAAGAGAACCGCACATAGTGCATCCAATCTGACTTCGGCACCAACCAGAATCACATGATGAGCCAAACGTGCAGGGCGACCGGTGTAGTCAGCGGCAACCGGCACGATTCGAGTGATTGCAACAGCCGATGACTTTGGGTACGGAACACTCCAGATCCTGTAGACGGCGTGGTCTTCGGCTTGGGCATCCTGCGCAATCCGCTGCGTAGTCGCCGTGGATCCCCGAACAAGCGCGGCAGTCAATTCTGCAGGCATTCCTTTGCTGCACGCGACCGTCGTATAGCCAGCTCGATCGTCGAGTATCCCCCGTGGCGCGGATGTGTGGATCAATTCGAGCATTGGAATATTCGTTTACGAGGCAAGCATCGGGTAGACCTTGGGATCTGAAAGGGCTAGGGCGAGTACGAATGGCATCTCCGCCCATTGGGGCTGAATTGTGTCCGCTCGAAGGGTGAAGGCTCCCGATGAGGTTCGTACCGGCGAAGTGCCGAGTGCGCTGACTGGAACGAACCAGACATCCTTGGCCAACGCTGTTGCCGCATTTACGAATTCGGGTGCGGTTGCACGAAGTGCATTTCGAGCCAGTGCGTCCACGGTCCGCAACTGGGTCACGATTGCTTCTCGCCGCTCATCGATCCCTTCCGGAAGTGTTAGGTCAGACCATCCTGGGCCGAGCGCCGAATTTGCCCACGCATCGGCCTTGGTTAGGGCGATGACGACCGGAATAGAAATTGGCGCGGTTGGGTCGAGTCCGCGGAGTCGGCGAATTCGGGCAATGGCTTCAGTCAGGACGAGTTCCTGGCGCTCATGACCAGATGTATGCGGGGCATCGACCCCTGCGGCGTACCGTTTCCGGAACCTCAGGTCCTGCATTGGGTCAAACACCATGACGATGGCACTGCTTCGCTCCAAGTGCCGTGTGGATGAATCTGATCCAGCAAAGGTGCTACCAGGAAGAAAGTGCTCGCCGGCGTTGTCATACAGAACCATGACAGATCGGCGCTCTGTGCCCGCGTGTCGCGTAATGAAGAAGGATGGCCGAGGCACCATTTCCTCGGTTCCATTGATTCGCACCGTGCGATACAGCTCGTTTCCACCCACTTCGGTTTTCGGCAGCGTCACATCTTGCACGGAGTCGTTGTTGGCAAACAACAAACTCTCATTACGATGGATCAAGGTATTGAAGCGCGGATCGGCATCCACCACCTCAAGCCCGAAGTCGTGCGCGCGCTGCGCAAGTCCCCAGAGACCAGATGCGAGGAGATTGGTCTTACCAGACCCCGGCGCACCAACTACGGAGATAGGGTTCGAGCGCAGTTCGATCAGTGCGCGAGGAAACTCAATGTGGCAAGTTGGACAAGCCATTCGGTTGCAGCGGGCGTCGTCGGGGTCGATCGCATTTCCGGCAGCGTCGAAGCGCATCGCACGGAAGCGAAGTTGCTCGAGCGGCCCAAGAACCGGGTCGCCACGCAGCCGGGAGCTTTCCGCAATGAATCGCACCTGTGCTGGTGGGAACTCTCGCCAACAGTTTGGGCAGACGATAGATCGCCTGATTTTCACGCCGGATTTCGAAACAGTCACCATCTGAATAGCGTACTACGGCTTGCCGCTAAATTTTGGCAGCGCATACCGCTGGAGTGTTGTTTGATTGGGTATGGCGTGCTCCGCACCGAGTTGCTGCGCGAGCGGTATGAGAATCGGTCGAAGGTGCATCCAAGCCGTCTCGGTTGCGACTTCCTCCAGTTTTCGTCGCAGTTGTTCTGATCGCTTTGGATCAGTTTCCGCCGCGAGTGAAGTTTCGAGCGATTTCCGTTCTGAATTTAGCACCTGTAGGGCTCGGATTTCGGGCGCCCCACCAAGTGCGGGTCTGCCAGTGTTTGCAAGGGAAGCCGCCTCATCGAGTTCCGCCGTACCTTGAATCAGAGCAATGAGAAAGAGGTCAAAGACCGCCTGATCGGGTTTAGACAGCTTCTGCCGAAACGCGGCTTGCTCATCGTTCATCGGTTGTGGCATATTGCCATGCAATTTTTTTACAATGTCCTCCTGACCAAGCATCGTGCATTCGATCCCGACGAGTTTCTGCAGCGAACGATCGGGATAGGCCACGAACGCGTGTCCAGGCGGGAGCATGATGAACACATCGCTGGTTCGGCTCAGTGCGCTTGCCATGAGAACAGTGACATCGGCGCAGTTACCGGCGCGCTCCGCGAGGGTCTTGTGGATGGGTCTAATTCTTTGGATCGGATCATCGGCAGCTTTGCGAGTAGTAGCCATTGCGCTGCTCTCGTAGTTCACCTTTAAATTCTGAAACTCTCGGAACCAAAGGAACGCCTCGCGCCAATCGCGCGCTGCGCCAAGGTTGATGTTGTTTTTCTTAGCGATACTGCTGTTTGTGATTCGTGCGGCTATCGCGTCTAAATACGGATGCCCTGCATTTATGTGCGCAAATGAACCAAGAAACGATGGATATCGAATCTGAACATCGGTGATGGGATAAATCGTTACGCGGTGCGCAATGGGCGGCTCTTTCGATCCGTCTGCCGGATATTGAACAGCAACCAGAAGATCGATGTCTGTGCGTGCGAAGAGATTGGCGAGTGCATCGCGATCCCACTTGGCATCAAGTTGCACTTGCCAGTCATCGCCATTACCGATTCTGGTGACTCCAGCGACACCATCATTCAGCACCATGTTCGCTATGGCAGTTGCCTGGCCTTGTGGAAGAAATGCTTGGTGCTTGATATCGGGAATAATGAATTCAATTCGGACTTGTGTGCCCGGTGGTGCTCCACGTAAGTTGACAGCAAAGGCTGGGCGCCCTCGGTCAAGCCACGCCTGGGCCGAGTCCCAGTCTGCATGTAGCGTCTCCCCTGCAATGTTCGCAAGATCTTCACGGCCATAGTTCTTCAGAGCCTTCATGGTTGGATCTATGAAGTCCGTTTGTACATGCGCGTTCCACGATGTGACATCGGTTGCCAAGCGATCCGCCTCGATCCTGTGGGTGGCGACTTCGGTTGCGGCGTAAATGTCGCGATTACACGAAAGGTCGACCGTGATCTGGTCAGCAAGCGCGATAGTTGGCGTTGGGTTGACTGTTGGCTCCGGGGTTGGAGTTGGTGGTGGCGGAGTTGGTGGCGCTGGCGCTGGTGTTGGCGGTAGCGGTGGTGGAGTAGGGGTTGGGGGTGGGCTTGGTACAGGTGTTGTCGGTGTAGCTGGCGCGGAACTAGGCACAGGCGGTTGGGCAGGCTGCGCTGTTTCGGGGGTTCGGTTTGGTGCTCCCGGAAGGTTTACCGCATGAGATTCAGGAGTCGCATGGCTCGGCGTCTTCGGGCCACCGATGTACGGAGGAAGTACATACGGCGTTCCCTGATCATCACCCGTGGCAGCTACCCGCACGCCGACGATGAGTAGGAGACTTCCGATCACTGTCATGGCGCAGCACGCGGCAACCCAGCGAAGACCCCGTGCGTTGCCGGAGTTGGTGTGGCGCCGCGAATTTGACCTATCGCGCCACGGTTTGGTAGCGGCATTCGTCGCACCTGCATCGCCATACGGTGCATTATCGCGTTCAGCGGTCGGTTGAATGGGTGTGTCAATACCGGCAGGGGATGAAGAGGCTTGTTCGCGGGGGGGCGAAGTCATGCTGAACATGACGCCGCATTTCCGACAACGAGTCATGCCGCCGCTCGCTGGCTGCGTAGTCATAGCCACAGTCTTGCAACTTGGGCAGCTCAAAGGAATCGAGTGATCGTTGGCCAGTGCTGTGGTTCCGAAGGAGACTTATTTTGTTGCAGCCGGCTGCGGCGGAAGAGGGTACTTAGCAAGCATTTCCGCAGACACCGGGATGGGTCGGACGCCGGCACGTCGCGCATTTTTGATCTCTGTGATGCTCATGAATTCACTTGACAGATAGCCGAGAACCATCTTCTTCCATTCCTTAGAAGACTTCGGATCCATAGCAGCATCCATGAGTTGTTTAAGAGTAAATGTTCTAGGAGGATCCCCGACGGGAACGCCACTGCGCACTTTCGCCAACTCCATTTCAACCCTGTTTTCCCCGACGGCAACGGCGGACAGAAACGTATCAAAGTCACGCCGTTGTGAGGGATTGAATGACTTGTACGTCTCCGCTAGACCCGGGAATTGTTTCATTATCTCGCCTCTTACATTCAAAGGGCAAGCCTCTTTACTCCCAAGCATGGTCGTTTCTAGACCCCAGGAGGTCTGCTGGCCCTTCCTGTCACTAGTCCAAAAGACTACAAGTGCATGCCCAGGTGGCGAGATAAGAGCGCTGTCAATACCCATTTTCGTCAAAAAACTGCAAATGAGAATCGTTCCGTCAACGCAGTTGGCATTCTTGGTGGCAAGCGTTTCATGGATGCTCCGGGCTGCTTGGCAGCTATCAGCACTTGTCCCGGGGAGTGAGGAGTAGCGCAAGCCGCGCGCTTCGAGTTCGCGCCAGAGCAGAAACACGGCTAGAAATTGGTCGCTTGGGTCGGAACTTCCGCCCGAAGCCATGAGCTTTTTGCCAACAGCCAATGTACTTTGATTGATCTGATCGAGGATCGTTCTGACATAGGGATGATCTTCGTTCACGAGGCCCATGAATCCCAAGCAAAGTGGATAAGCCATTTCCACATTGCTTGCGGGGTGCACGCGAACCTTCGCTGTCAGGCGGTCGTCTTCGGTGCCGTCGTTATATTTGAGTCGGACTTCAAGATCTAAATCCTCTACAGTCTCGATCTTGGAAAGTTCTGCGATATCCCACGATGGATCGAGCTTAACTTGGCTGATGCCACGTTCGTTGGGGGGTGGGATGGGGACGGTTTCTGTTTCTGTTTGTTGACCGCCACGCAGCAGTTTGTGCGCCGCTTTATTCCGCAGCCCAACAACAATCTTCACGGTTGTCCCTGCGGGCACATTATCAAACCCGATGACTAGGCTCGGTCTGTTCGCCTGAAGCCACGGCTGCCTCGTGAGCCAGTTTGCAGTCATGATCTCTTTAAACGTCGCGTTAATCTGAAAGTTGGCGTCAAACCACTTCTCTTGATCAACTGGGCTTAGGGACTGCCTAATCTTTTCTACATCCGCCAGCGCAATCTCCGAATTCGCATAGATATCCGGATTGAATCCGAGTGTTGCCGTGATTTGCGCGGCCAGGCCCGTTCCCCCACGCGCGGCGGGTTGGTTGGGAGTCGTCGTCGCAGCGATACCGGGCTGCGTTGGGTCTACCAACGCCGGTGTCGACACAGGCGGCGGTGGAGGCGGTGGTGGCGGAGCCGAAGGCACTGGTGCGCCGCTCGTGTTCGTTGCTGACGCTGTATTCCCCGTTACGGAATTCCCCTGTGCGTTTGCCTGTGATACAGCGGTGGCGGAGCCGCCCTGCATCGTTCCAACATACGGCGTGGGGGATGACTTGCCAACATCCAGAGCGATGACTGCCGCGATGACTGCGCCACCAACAATCGCCACAGCCCCGCCAACGAGTGCCAAGACCTTTGTGCGTGATGGATTGCCAACGGTATCGTCGCTATAAAAGTCCGGACGGGCGCGTGGCGCTGCATAAATCTCCTCCGGCATGATCCGCTGGCTCGGCATCTCTGGTGGAGCGGGCGGAACATCCCGCTCAAAGGGTCGAATCGTCGGTATCTCTGTGCTACGCGCCGAAGACTTTCCGGGAGCATTGTCCTTCGATTTCTTTGCTCCAGCAGTTGAAGTGCGGCGCCCGCAGCGCTTGCAACGAACCTCTGGAGTCAGGTGACCGGGATCAAGTGCGAGTTTTGCGCCGCAGTGTTGACATTCGACGGTGATCATGGCGTTCCTGCTGGAGTCGGGTTGGTGGCTGGTGTAGCCGCTGGTGCTATCTGGATATCCGCCTTGCGCAGGGCCGGCATCTTCAAAGATGTATTCGATGCCAGAACAAGTGCAGTGGCCAAGAAGAGGAGTGATGCGAGTGTCGTTCCTCCGCAAACCCAATTCACCCAAAGTGGGTATGGGTGATCTGTTTCGGGGGCGCGACTGGTCGTCCGACGCATTGCGGTTGGCGCACTGCCGATTGCAGGGGGTGCTGGGTTCACCCGTGGCGTTGCTTCATCGTTGCGCATGGCAGTGGTGCCTCGCGACGACGAAACCGTTGTATGGTCAAGACGGACAAATCCAGCAGGTATGCGTGTCATGCCATGAACCCATTGCGCGGGCGCTGGTAAAGGGCTTGGCTCAACAGCCATGGGTACGCGCCGACCAAGTGTGAAGGCAGCATTCGCCCACCATGGATCGCTGCCAAGCAGTGTTGGAAGTACTTCTTGGCCCAACGGCATGGTCAGAAAAATTCCGCGGACCTCTTTGGTATCACGCATGCGTCGGAGCACAACATTTGCTCCGGATGGCAACAGAAGACCAAGACCAGCGTTTGGGTCTCCGTAATCGATGAGCGCGCGAGCAGCCCCCATCAGGCGATCCCAGTCCGGCTTAGAAAGCCGCTTGACCGACGACAGCCCCGGGGGCGTCCGCCCGATGACAATCTTTAATGTGTCGCAAGTATGACCCATGACCAACTCCGGAAGAGGGGACTGCCGACGCTGACGTTAGGCTACAGGCAAGGCCGCGCCTAGCTTGGAGCGAGTTCGTTCATATGCGAAGATATCGACCATTCATGATGCTCTTTGTTCTTGGTCTCATCACCGGACTGTGTGCCGCATTGGCGATTGTGGTTCTTTGGCGTGCGGATTCCGTAGTTAAGCCTGGTCACACGGGGTCTCCTGCCAAGATTCGGGCTGGCCAGACTTGTTAGATGGACCCGAATGAACATCATTGAGCACATCTACAGTTTTTTCTACCGACTCATTCCGTCTCGCCCGCAACATGCTCGAGTGAAGAGATCGCCGCAGAAGCCGGCCGGTCGACCCAGGCGTGGCCCGCAGTGGAAGTTTGATGTTCAAACAAGCAATGCGTTGTCTGGGATTCGGGAATCGGATCCAACGCTTGAGTCCACCTTTCATCGAGCCCGCGCGTTGGGGGAGAAAATCCTCCGAGAGCACAGTCTCAGCCCCTACCTGTTGCTTCTCAAGCATCCGATGAACTCGGCTCGTTCTGGCTCAACGGACCGAAAGGCTTACCAATCCATCATGCTCGAGCGCGCCTCACTCAAGCTCGCCGTCGACAAGCTTGAGGCGGCGGGGCACGTGGTGGACTTTCGTGCAGAGCGCATACTTGACGAATGGGGGAGTACGGTAGCTCGATTATCTAAGTTGCGCGCGCAGCCTTCGGCACCGGCTTCCGCTCTACGCGAACTTGAGGCGACCTGTGCAAATTTGCGCGGTGATGCCACCCGCGTATTGGATGTCATTCTGCGGCGCGATTCGACCGAGGTTCGGAGTGCGGCGGAGCGGCTGAACGTAGCGCTGAGGCGAATGTGAGGTTGTGATTGGGCGCGAGTTACTGGTTATCACGGAATCGGTTTTACGTCGGCAGTATCTAACTTGGTGGCCGCTGATAGGCGACCGATACCCCAATTGCACGTACTTTCTATAAGTACATAGGTCAAATCCCCCTGGCGCAGGGTTCGCTCGCCTGGCTTCGGAGCGATGGCGACGCCGGCGATGGTGTGATTATTGTGAGACGACGGGTCAGGCGGGAAGTTGCTCTCATTAACATCGATTAGGGCTAATGGAACATTCGGGTCGAGTGCTCGAATCATCGTGAGCAGCAACAGTGACTTGGAATCGCAGTCGCCGCCAACGAGCAGAGTGGCCATCGGGGTGCGCAGACCACACCGACTGTTTTGGTCATTAAAGCGCTCTTGTTGCTCCCCCGAGACATTCTCGGTGTAGGGAATTGCGTACTGGATGTAACTAGTCAGCGCGGAGATGGTTGTGCGAGCCTCCGTACTCGGCTGCCTAGTGACTGCGCCTACGACCGCAGTGGCCACGGCTCGCAACTGTGGAGCACAGTGCCCGACGATCCAAGAGTAGTCGGGACCATTGGAGTTCGATCCTCGGTTGAGTGGCGATTGGATGCCATGTTGGTGGTAAGCGGAGTGTTGGGCGATATCTAGTGCCTCGCGGCTCCCATCACTTTGGTACGCCCAACTCGTTCCGAGGCGGTCGGGATAGCCGAAGTGCCGCTCCAACTCCCACGCGAAGGCATGATCGACGCCTACTCGGATGACGTAGCGGTTTGGGGCAATAGCCGCATTGACGGTTCGTACATCCCCGTCCCAGTGCAATACTTGGTTCGAGTTATCGTCCCATGCGTTGAAAGTCACCGACCGCATGTCGGGCGCGGGTGTTTGAAGGTTGTGGTCCTGCATTAACCAATTGCGCAAGGCAGCGTTCTCTGGAATAGCTAGAGCTTTATTCAGAGCAGCCCCATCATTTCGTGATTCTTCTAACTCTTTGGGGTGGGTGGAGAACCAGTATGCCAACACGAATCCTCCAAGCAGCCCAACCGCAACAGCGGTTCGCACCAAGCCGCCGACCTTTGCGGCAAACAACTTCATTTGGAAGGAATACGCGTTGGAGCGGCGTGCATTCGCCCATTTCGGAGGCGCTTTGATGGGCGGTCGATGTGCCTTGCTCGCCCGAGCCGTGCGTTCCGGAACAGTCGCTCCACCGGACACGGTCGTCAGCCGCTTGCATCGGACGCATGACACCTGGAAGGAGCCACGCCTTGGCCAGTATTCAATAAGTGTCTGACAGTTTTGGCATTCAATCGCTGGCATTACCCAGATTTATCTCAGTTGATTGTTGTCGCAATCACCGCAACGCCACCGCTTCAGCATCATCAATCGCGACGGTTGAACCAACGTGTCCGATGTCCCAATCCGAGGTCGATTCCACTAACGCCATCGGGGTGTTGTTCACGGTGATGCATTGCTCGCCGGGGTTCGTGCTGCAACCGATCGCAAGGATCATGTGCGGCGTGTTGCCGTTCATGCAGTAGACGAGTGCGAGCGGAGTGTCGGTATCGATGCTGCGGATCAGCGTTGCCAGGAGCAGGCTCTTGGTGTCGCAATCGCCGCCATCGAGAAGCGCCTCGCCGGGAGTCCGTAGGCCGCAGCGGGTCTTGCCGTCATCAACAAGATTATTGCGCTGATCATCTACTTTGCGATACGGGACAGCGTTTTGCACATAGCTAGTAAGCGCTTCGATACTTTGCCGAGCGGATGGCTGCATGCGCGGGTTGTTCCAGTATGCATTGATGACGTCAATGGCAACGCCGCGCAGGGCGGGCGCCG
>JBDKKN010000138.1:0-4447 GCA_039796075.1 Planctomycetota bacterium
GTACGCGCGTACGACCGCTGCACCGGGATAGTAGGTTCGCAGGATCAGGAGCGCGTTCGCACCGGATCGAGCCATGGACAGCGCGCCGTATTGGCACATGCCCACCCCGTGGCCGAAACCCTGCCCGACAAACTGGATTTCCGTGCCTTTGACCGTGACCTGCAAGAGGTGACTGCTATTCAGACGGTCCTTCGGGGTTGGTTCGCCCTCGCGCGCGTAGTTCACAGCGCGCCGAAAGTCTTCTGCGCGCAACTGTAAGACGTGACCGGTGGAATCATGAATGGCAAGGCGCGTGGGACGGTTAGCGGCATTGACCGCCATGATGTTGATGGAGCGGATTGCCTGCAGCGAGGCCAGTTCTGAAAGAGGCGCATCATCAGCGATATCCACAATTCCATTGCGAGCTGGCACCTGCGCAGCAGATTGCACCGGCGCAGCAGGTTGCACCGGCGCCACCGGTACGCCCACTGCGGCGGGCGCGCTCGTTCCGCCTGCAGTTGGCGATGGCGACGCCGACGTACGTGCGCGCGCTCCCACCGATGGCTCCGAAGTAACACTTTCAACTTTCAGCGCTTTCGCTGCGGTGACTGATGCCGACGCAGTTACTGTGATCGGCGTAGAGGCTCCGTTGAGTGGCGACGCGTTCTTGCCCACCGCGGCTCCATCAACCGTGGTCACCGCGCGTGCGGGTTGCATCCGACCGTCGCGCTCCACTTGCGCCACACGGACAACTTGCGCCTCGCGTTCCGCTTGCGCCTCGCGTTGATCGGTTGCCCAGCGGCGAATACGTTCGCAGATGACGGCGTTGGCAAATGACTGCTGCCAATGGAATCGTGGCGCGTCAGCACAACAATCGCGGTGAGCTGACTCTTTGGTCGCTCCGGCGGCGAGCGGCGCGATTCCATGATTTGGATTCCGTGTGAGCGATTCCGCAGCGTTCGCCGGCGTACCGCCGCACGTACTTGAGTAATAGCAAGGCACCACGCGCCCTTCAAAGCTCAGCACCATGCCCCGGGTTGCCTGCACCGCCTCGCGCGGCTTGGGATCTTTGGTGACTCCCACCCATGCTTGGCTCGCTTCGCCGGCAATCATGTCGTAGTGACGCACCGAACTCCAATGCGCGTGTTCGCAAATTGAAAAGCTGCGCGCGGCGATCGCTTGCGCTTTGAACGCTTCCAAGTCCCACGAACGCAGCAGTTCTTTGGCCAACACGCCTGGCAGATAGCGCTCAAGTGGAACATCAATCACCACATCAATCGCGCCTGGCACGCCTGGCTCGTCGGTCAATGGCACCAGACGCAGCGGTCCCGGCCAGTCGGTGCCGTCGAACGCCACCACTCCGTGAACACCGGCGGGCGGATGAAATTCAATCGGGCCGGCCAGCGCCACGTCAAGGGTTGCCGCTCGCTTCGATCCGGCAAGCTCGACCACGCGCCAACCGTTGGCTGTTTGACGAACATCAACCGGCGTGCGCACTGCACGCGGAGCAAGGCCAGTGCCCTGCATCATCAACTTGCCGGACGGGTTGGTAAGGCGAACCACTGGACTCGCGCTACGCAGCGCGGCAACGCGGATGCGCAGGTCGGGCTCAGTGCTTGGTACGGAGGGGCGCTGTTCAAAGACCGGAACAACCGGCGCAACCGCAATCACCGGGGCGACCGGCGCGGCTGGTGCTGCCGGCGTCACGGCCACGGGTGTCGATGGCAGCGCACGGCGCGTAGCGGTCGGTTCCTTTGCTACCGAATCGGGCGCGCAGCCATGAATCACCAGCGCGGCGCCTAGGGATGCCCACACCGCAGCCGACGCAAGGTCAGCAAGCGGAAGGCGCTGTCGAATTCGAGAGGGGAAGTTTGACATACCTTCCTTGGATCGGCACTTTCCTGCATCCTGCGGGAGAGTTTGCGCGCGGCCGGACGCTATTGCGCTATCGGCCGCGCGTGCCCCACAAATCAGTCCAGTTCACGGAGCGAAAGACCCATCTCAACCAGCTTGCGCTTGATTTCGTCAAGCGAATTCTGGCCGAAGTTCTTGACTCCCATGAGTTCCGCCTCGGTGCGAGCAGCAAGCTCCCCGATCGACTGAACACCCAAGAGCTGCAGAGCGCGGCGGGCGCGCACGGACAGGTCCATGCTGCCGACTGGCTTGGCAAGCGTCCCGGCGTCAACGCGGTCCGTCAGGCTATCGATGTACTCCTTGGCGGCGCGTGCAACAAACCCTTGATCGAGACCTTCGCCGAGGCGAAGTCCGCGCTGGGTGAGCATGGCCTCAATCTCAACAAGGCTGGTCTCGCCAAAGTTCTTGTAGGAGAGGAGTTCTGGCTTGGTGATCATCAACAGATCGCGCAGCGTCCGGATGTTCATCTTCTTCAGGCAGTTGCGACTGCGGACACTCAACTCAAAGTCAGTGACCGGAGTGTCAAGCTCAGCCTTGCGCTTGGCTTCGTCGCGCTGGTCGCCTTCGTCGTAGAGGGCTTCCTTGCTGGCGCCGACATCCTTCATGAAGAGTCGCGCGCGTGCGTGGTTCGGTTGTGACTCAAGCACCTTGCGAAGGCAACGCTCGGCGTCGTGCATTTCGCCACGATCCTCATGCAGAACCGCCAAGTTCACCAGCGCATTGATATGCGGCTCGGTGCGCTTGCTGAGCACCGTGTAGTACTTGATTGCCTCGTTCTCTTCGCCCACCATGTCGAGCATGTAGGCCAAGCGGAACAGATGCTCCGCCTGCGCATCGCGCTCAACTGCAGCGCGGAAGTGTTCGATGGCCGCAACGCGGTCACCGGTCTTCTCGCACTCGAGGCCCTTCTTGAAGTGGCTCGCTGCGCCCTGTGGATCGCTTGCCGTGGTGGTACCGCCGATGACCGTGTCCAGAGCAGAAGTAGCCATTGCTCGAGTAGCTCCTGTAAGTTGAGATGCACCCGAAAGTTGGGCGCAAGTTCCGAAGTGTAGCGCAGCCTGCGTGACATTGCGCCCGCTAGGGGTTATTGAGCCAGCCAGACCCGCGTCACTGCCTCAGAAGTGCATCGCGGGCAGTTCGTGGATTACCCGGCTGCCGCGGCGGCTGCCTCGCGCGCCGCCTCTTCCTCGGGCGTTTCCAAGACGGTGATGGTTCGCCATGCCCCGTGTCGCCAACGTAACGCCATGGCACCTGCCATGACAACGATGTACACGGTTGACGCGATCCACGGTCCTAACGGACCAAGACCAGGCGCGAACGTCACCAGCCCCCATCCACCGCCGACAATCAGCACCCAACTCAGTACCACCGTCAACAGCCCTGGCCAGAACGTGTCCCCTGCTCCACGCAGCGCACCAATGAAGACAATGCCAATCCCATCAAAGGCCTGGAAGAATGCTGCCGCAATCATGAACGCCGAGCCGGTTGCAATCACCTGCTCAGTCACGTGGGGCGCCGTGTGCTCGCCACTTGCAAAGAGGGCGATCATCGGGCCACGGAACGCCAACATGAGAACGCCGCACGCACTCATATAGATGACGGTCATCACCAGTGCGATCCGTGCGCGCTTTGCAGCGATGTCCGGCTTTCCTGCGCCCATATATCGGCCCACGATGCTGGTGACCGCAATGCCAAGGCCAATCGCCGGCATGAACGAAAGGTGCATGTAGCGAAGCGTGGCCCAACCCGCGCTCAACGCAATGTCACCAAATCGACCGACCAAGACGCTCATGAAGATGGCCCAGGTGATGATCTCGCTGCCTTGCTGAACGGCAGACGGAATTCCAAGGCGCAGCAAATCACGGACTGCGTCGCGATCGAATCGCCAGGAACGCCGAATGCCAAACTCTTGGTCCATCCGGCGGCTCAGAAAGATTGCTAACGGAAGCCCGGCCTCAATAGAAGTACCAAGCACGGTGGCAAGCGCGGCACCTGCAACGCCCATCGGCGCGATGCCCGGGACGCCTGGCAGCCCCAGTGATGGAAGGCCCACATGACCAAAGATAAACGCGTAATTCAATACCAGGTTGACCAGATTCCCGGCGATCGCTGCCACGGTGATCACACCAGGGCGCTGAATGCCAAAGAAGAAATTGCTCATCGCCTTGCCGATCACCACCGCCACGCCGCCAAAGATCAGGATCTCTGCGTAGGCAGTTTCAAGTTCGGTGGTGCGTGCGGAGTGACCCATCATGGAGAACAATGCGGGCAAGCAGAGTCCGAACGGAACCAGCAGCACTGCCCACGCCAATACGCCAAGCCAAAGCCCTGCCCATCCGTATCGCGCCACCTCATGTGGCCGCCCCGCACCGATCGATTGACTGACAAAGGTGTTGACTACCGACAGCACACCAACCACCGCAATGATGGCTGCCCAACTCCACACGCTGCCGTTGCCCTGCGCGCCGACTTCAATCGGACCAACCTGTGACACCATCACCGCGTCCACAAACTGCATCACCGTGTAGGAGAGCATGGTGACTACGGTGGGCCA
>JBDKKN010000139.1:0-4972 GCA_039796075.1 Planctomycetota bacterium
TCATCTGGTCTGAGTTACCGAGTGATGTTGTGGGTGTTGGCCAGACTTCCTGATCGCCCATTCTGGCAGCAGACATCCATACTGCTTGGTGGCATGGCGCTCTCGCCGATTGTTCCGTCAGGAAACAGTCGTCTTTCAATTCTGCTGCCCCTGTACCGTGACATGGCTGATGGCCTTCGCTTGCCGCCTCGCAGCACGGCACTGACGGCGCTGATGGCAGCCACGCTTTCCGGCGCACTTCTCTTTTCGCCCATGATGGCAACCAGTAAGCCGTCAAGCATTGCCACCCTCAACTTACTTTCTGTGCAGGCACAACACGAATTCAGTGGATTGTTCTGGCTTGTTGCGGCTGGCGTTGCAATGGTGGGACTTGTTGGGTTTCACTTTCTCTTCATGCGCTGGCTGCTGCCTGCAGAGAATCCGAATCCCCTTCCAAAGGAACGCATTCGCGGGCAACTTCAGTTGCTGGGACCGCTTGGATTTGCTGAATGGTTGGCACTTGGATCGTTCGTTGCGTTCTTGGCAGGAACGGCCACGGTCTCACTGCATCATGTGCAACCTTCGTGGATCGCCGGCTGCGTGCTGGTGACACTCTTGGTGTGCGGCAGCCTAGGAAAGATGGACTTTCGAAAGCAACTTGATTGGCCAATGGTGTTCTTCCTCTTAGGTATTGATGGCCTGGTGCGCATCATGAGTTACCTAAAGGTAGATGCATTGATTGCAAAGGTAGTGTCTGGTCATCTTGGATTCATTGATGGCAGCATCGAACTCTTTGTATTTGCTGCGCTGGTCATTACGGTTGCGCTGCGAATTGGACTCCCGATCGCCGCAAGCGCGCTCATTTCTGCGGTCATTCTGATTCCAGTAGCAGAAGCGAACCACATCAATCCATGGATCTGCATCTTCCTAGCGGCGTTGTTCAGTGATATCTGGTTCTTCCCCTATCAGAGTTCAGTATGGATGCAAGCTGCATCCAAGGGGCAAACGGAGGCGATCGATCGTGTCCAATTCACGCGCTATAACCAGTGCATGAATGCAGCGCGGGTGGCAGTAGCGTTCCTCTCTATTCCATATTGGAAATGGTTGGAATTGCAATGACCAAACACTGGCGAATCATTCTTCCTGGCGCTTTCCTAGCGGTGTCGCTTGGGCTGCTCACCATGTTCAATGCATCCAAGCCGCGCATCATGGTGCTGCAGAGCATGGGCGCCAATGCGCCGTGGGCGAGTGAAGTGGACGCCGGTATTCGTAGTGAACTCTTGCGCAATCGACTGCCAGTGTCAGTGGAGTGGCACTACATGGGCGATGAATTGCAGCAAGAGTCTGAATCAGTGGCGCTTGCATCTGCACGACGTGCCGTTGCACGCTTTGATCCTGACGTATTGATAGCGGTGGATGATGAAGCGAACGCGCAGATTGCTAGCAGTTTCACGGGGCTTCAGCGACCGCGGGTGGTGTTCGTGTCAATTGATGAACCGCCCGCTCGGTACAGATATGACGGACAATTGAATGTGGCCGGGATCGCCGAGATTCTTCCGATTGCTGCGGTTCGAGAAGCGTTACCTGAAGTAAAGGATGGCAACCCGCGACGCATTTCGGCGGTCGGGATGGACAGTGCGACGGGGCGGGCGGAAATGGCGCAGGTACGCGGAGGTGACTGGGGACCCCACCGGCTTGTGGCGGCGGAGCTAGTGCCAAACTTTGAGCAACTGAAGAACTTTGTAGAGGCGCGGCGTACAGACACGGACATCCTGTTGGTGTTGAGTTACGCAGGATTAGAGATGCCAGCGAGCAATGCATTTGTCACTGGTGACACAGGGATTGCGGAGTGGATTGAGGCAAACTCAGCGCCACTTCCCATTGGTCTGCATGTTGCTTACGTTGCTGACGGCGGTGGACTCGGCTTTGCCCCCTCGCCCCGGGACTTTGGCGAGCGCGCCATGGCAATGGCTATCGATTGGGTTGATCCGAGCAATGGATCGGTGCCACCCATGATGGCAACATCGGAACACTTTGATGTAGCAATCCGGGAAAGCAAACTTCGCGCTCGGGGCGTGAATATGCCGTCCATTTACATCGAAACAGCGCGTCTCGGCGGTCGTTACTTTCCGTAATGCGGCTTACTTCTTGCCCTTGAAGATTCGGAACAGACGCGTAATCGGATCGTAGAACTCATCCACCACGCGTTCCTTCATCGGAATGATGGCGTTGTCGGTGATGCCAATGTGTTCTGGGCACACCTTGGTGCAGCACTTGGTGATATTGCAGTAGCCAATACCGTCGCGATTCTTGAGGTCGCCGACGCGGTCTTCAGTATCGAGTGGGTGCATCTCCAGCGCCGCGGTGTACATCAAGAAGCGCGGCCCGATGAATTCGTCTTCCTTGTGATGGTCACGAATCACGTGGCAGACGTCCTGGCACAAGAAGCATTCAATGCACTTGCGGAACTCTTGCACGCGGTCGATGTCTTGCTGGAACATGGTCCAGGAGCCATCAGCATTGTCAGGCTTGCGCGGCTTGAACGGCTTGATGGTCTTCTTGACGCGGAAGTTCCAACTGACGTCTGTGACCAGGTCGCGAATGAGTGGGAACGAACGCATCGGTTCCACAGTGACCACCTTGTCCGGTGGCAGCGTGTCCATGCGCGTCATGCACATCAGGCTTGGTTTCCCGTTGATTTCCGCAGAGCACGAGCCGCACTTGCCGGCCTTGCAGTTCCAGCGGCACGCCAGGTCGGACGCCTGTTCGGCCTGAATGCGATGCACGCAGTCAAGGAGCACCATACCCTCGGTGACATTCACGGTGTACTCAACAAAGGCGCCCGCTTCCTTGTTGCCGCGCCAGATGCGAAAGTGCACCTTACGAGCGTGATCGGCGGGCGGCTTCGATGTGGTGATGGCTTCGGTGAGTATTGCTGTTTCTGTAGACATGGGCGATCCTTATTTCATCTTCTCGATGACAGCCTTCAGATCATCGCGCATCTCAACGATCGGACGGCGCGTTACTTGCATGGAACCATCCGGTGCTTTCTTGGCAACCAGATTAAATGTGGCGCACTCGGCGCTCTTCTCGGGGTAGTCATCACGGAACTGCGCACCGCGACTTTCCTTGCGGTCCAGTGCGCTGCGAGTGATGGACTCAGAAACCGTGAGCATGCACGGCAAGTCAATCGCCGTGTGCCAGCCCGGGTTGTATTCGCGATGTCCAATGACGCCGACGTTCTTCAGGCGCGCTTTGTATTCCTCGATCTTGGCAAGTGCCAATTCCATTTCGCCTTGGACACGGACAATGCCAACCAGGTCCTGCATGGTGTTCTGCAGATCCTGCTGGATGCCGTAGGGATTCTCGCCACTGGGGCGATCAAACGGCGCCATGATGGCGCGCGTGTGTGCCTCAATCTGTGCTTGATCCACTTCGACTGCGCCGTGTTCCTTCACAAACTTGGCAGCGTGTTCGCCAGCCAGCTTGCCGAACACGATCAGGTCAGAGAGCGAATTGCCGCCGAGGCGGTTCGCGCCATGCAGGCCGGCAGTCACTTCGCCAGCCGCAAACAAGCCTGGAACGCATGACATTTGCGTATGACCGTCAACAGCCACGCCACCCATTACATAATGCGTGGTTGGTCCAACTTCCATCGCTTCGGTAGTGATATCTACACCAGCAAGTTGCTTGAACTGGTGGTACATGCTGGGCAGTTTGCGCTGAATGTGCGCCGATGCGTTCGGCATCTTTTCCTTGATCCAGCCGATGTCCAAGTAGACGCCGCCGTGTGGCGATCCGCGGCCCGCCTTGATTTCTCGGTTGATGCAGCGCGCAACGTGGTCGCGGGTCAGAAGCTCTGGCGGACGATTGGCGTTCTTGTCGCCGCACACATACTTCCAGCCTTCTTCCTCATCCTTGGCAACCTGATTGCGGTACGCATCCGGCACGTCATCGAACATGAAGCGCTTGCCTTCGCTGTTGCGCAACACGCCACCTTCGCCGCGCACGCCCTCAGTGACCAGAATGCCGCGCACGCTTGGCGGCCAAACCATTCCGGTTGGGTGGAACTGCACAAACTCCATATCCATGAGTTCGGCGCCTGCTTCATAGGCAAGCGCGTGGCCATCGCCAGTTCCTTCCCAGCTGTTACTGGTGATTCGGAATGACTTACCGATGCCGCCAGTTGCCAAGATGACTGCCTTTGCCTTCCACACATGCATACGTCCGCGTTCGCGGTCATAGCCAAGCACGCCGGAGATGCGCCCGCCAGTGGTGAGCAGCGAAACCACCGTCATTTCCATGAACACTTCCATGCCCTGATGAATGCCGTGATCTTGCAGTGTGCGAATCAGCTCAAGGCCGGTTCGGTCACCAACGTGCGCGAGGCGCGGATAGCGGTGTCCACCGAAGTTGCGCTGCAGGATCTTGCCTTCCTTGGTGCGGTCAAAGACTGCGCCCCAGGATTCGAGTTCCAACACGCGCGCAGGCGCTTCCTTGGCATGGTGTTCAACCATGATCGGGTTGTTCAGGTACTGGCCGCCGCGCATGGTGTCTGCGAAGTGGACTTCCCAGTTGTCGCGATCATCAACGTTGCCCATGGCTGCAGCCATGCCGCCCTCGGCCATCACGGTGTGGGCTTTACCAAGCAGGGACTTGCAAATCACGCCAACCTTGACGCCCGCAGCAGATGCCTCGATCGCTGCGCGCAGACCGGCGCCGCCTGCGCCGATGACAAGCACGTCATGTTCATGCACGATGTATTGATCAGTGAAACTCATAAGATCCTCAAGTCGGTCCAGGTTCCGTTTGCGCACAAGCGCACGTAGATATCGGTGAATGCCACTCCAAACAAGCTGATCCAGGCGAATAACATGTGCCGCTGATTGAGCCAGGTGACCTTACGGTAGGCATTGCCACCATCCATACTGCACGATAGGCAGTCATGATTGCCGCCGACAAAGTGGCGCATGCAATGGCAACCGAAGGTGTA
>JBDKKN010000140.1:0-10841 GCA_039796075.1 Planctomycetota bacterium
GGAGCCAGTTTCTGTGCCGCCGCCGTAGACGAGAGCGGCGTTCGATGCGGACGTGGCAACGAGCGCAAGGGTAGCGGTGGCGAACAAGAAAGATTTCATGTGCAGGGACTCCAAAAGGGAAGGGAAAAGGGAAATCAAGAAACAAGCAAAGCCAATGTTTCAATCTGCGCGGCGCATTCGCCGAACTAGACGCCCTTTGACCAACCTCTCGTGTCACCCCAGAACACGTACATAGTGCCCCCCCTTTGGGATGGGTCAAGAAACAGTGCTCGGAATTTGTTAACGGTGCGTGTGGGGTGCCGGCGCCATAGTCAAACAACTAGACGGATACAGCTAAAATACCCCTCAAAAATCGGGGTTTTGCCGTGCTAGCGAGTGTCAAATTATGACCGCCCGTTTGGGCTAAGCGTGGCTGTGAACCACTGCGGTCAGGCTGCTCAACATCATCGAGCCGAGGTCGGCGGGACTTTCTGCCACATTCAGCCCGCAGCTGCGCAGGGCATCCATCTTCGCCTGAGCGGTGTCATCGGCACCGCCGATGATGGCGCCCGCGTGACCCATGCGGCGCCCGGCAGGAGCGGTGCGCCCCGCGATGAACGCCACCACTGGTTTGTGCTGCATGTTGGCCTGAATCCATCGGCCGGCGTCCACCTCGTCGGTGCCGCCGATCTCGCCGATCATGATGACGCCATCGGTGTCTTGGTCGGAGGCGAACATTTCCAGAATGTCGATGAAGTTCAAACCCTTGACCGGGTCGCCACCGATGCCCACGCAGGTGGACTGACCGATACCGCGTTCGCTGGTCTGCCAGACCGCCTCATAGGTCAGCGTTCCGGAGCGACTGACAATGCCAACCGCCTTGCGAGAAGCAGCGTCGAGCCGGTGCGTGTGAATGTAGCCCGGCATGATGCCGATCTTGCAGCCACCTTCGTAGCGACCGGGGGTACCGGTCTTGCGGCCGGGAGTGATGACGCCCGGGCAGTTTGGACCGACGAGAACCGATTCGGGGTATCCAGCAAGGCGCGCGCGCACGCGGATCATGTCTTGCACTGGGATGCCTTCGGTGATAGCCACAATGGTCTTCACCCCAGCATCGGCGGCTTCAAGAATGGCGTCGGCGGCAAATGGCGGCGGCACAAAGATCATGGTGGCGGAAGCGCCAGTGGATCGAACAGCCTGCGCAACGGTGTCGAAGATCGGCAGCCCGTTGGCGTCCTTCTGACCGCCCTTGCCTGGGGTGGTTCCGCCAACCATGCGCGTTCCGTATTCAAAGCAGCCCTTGGTGTGGAAGGCGCCTGAGGTGCCAGTGATTCCTTGGCAGATGACCGAAGTGTTACCGTCAATGAGGATCGCCATAGGTGCTTCAGGGGGCTCGGGATGCGAGGCGCCAACAGTCGGCGCGGGCGGGCGAGGATAGCCGAACCCGATACGATCGTGGACGATGAGCACTGCGCCGCAGCACGAAATTCATGAGGCGATCACGGCATCGATCGCTGCGCACCCTGCCACCGCGCGGATTGGCAAAGTGTTGGCGATTAACCGTGAATCGGCGGGGCAGCTCTTGGGCGCTATGCGTGAAATTGCCTTCCCGGGGTTCCACCTCATGGACACCGAAGGCGGCGGGACCCGCGACGCACGGACTGCGAGCGAACCCGGTGCGATTGAAGCGTTCGTTGCCGAGCGCGTACCGGCGTTACGGATTGCACTGGCGCAGTGCATTGCTGCAGCGCGGCGCGCGGTGGAAGCAGTGCCGAGTAACCAGCCTGAGCAGGATGACGCGGTTGATGGCATTTGCCGCGAGGTTCTGGCGCAGATCCCCACGATCCGCGCCGCGCTTGCAGCCGATGTGGAAGCGGCGTACCGCGGTGATCCAGCGGCGCAAAGTGTTGCCGAAGTGATTCTGTGCTACCCAGGAATCACTGCCTTGACGGCACATCGGTTTGCGCATGAATTGTGGATTCGAGAAGTTCCAATTCTGCCGCGCATGCTTGCGGAGATTGCACACTCGGCGACGGGCATTGATATTCACCCCGGCGCGCAGATTGGCCGCGGCGTATTCATTGACCACGGAACCGGAGTGGTGATTGGCGAGACCTGCACTATTGGTGAAGGCTGTCGGATTTATCAGGGCGTAACCCTGGGTGCTAAGAAGTTTGAGCGCGACGCCGACGGTTCACTGCGTAAGGGAACCAAACGACATCCAACGCTTGGAGCGCGTGTCACCGTGTACGCAGGCGCCACCATTCTGGGCGGCGACACGGTGATTGGCGATGGATCCGTGGTTGCTGGCGGCGTGTTTGTCATGCAAAGTGTGCCGCCCGGGCATTTGGTTGCAAATCAGAAGGCGCAAGTGCGCGTGCTTCCGCACGGAGAGGATCCAGCATGAATGAGCAAAGCCACCGATTTGGACTGCGCGGTTTGTCGGCACTGGCACTGGCACTTTCGTTCGTGGCGCTCTTAGTTGCTGTGCCCGCCGCGATGCCGGTGAGTCTGGCGCGCGACGCGACGCCGGGGATCGATCCGGCAACGTTGTACGCGCATGTGCATGTGATGGGCGCAAGCGCAAGCGCGGGATTTGGGGTTCGTGCCCCGCTGCCGCGCACGCATCCGGCACGGCTTGAGCCGATGACGGTGGCGCGCCTTGCTTCCATGGCACGGGTGAGCGCGGGCGAGGTCACTGGCGACGCCTCTGGCCTCTTCTTTACCAATCCCGGCGTGATGGGTAGCGCGCAGGTGGATGCAACACTCACACAAGAGCCGCGCGTCACCATGGTCTTTGCTGATGACTTTCTATTTTGGTTTGTGTACGGAGCGCTTAGTGCGGACCGAACTCCCATCAAAGATGAATCGCAACGCTTGCAACTTCTTGAGAATGGCCTTGCGCAGCTCAACCGGATTGTGGACGCGGGTGTGCCGCTTGTAGTTGGTGATGTGCCGGATATGTCGCTTGCGGTGGGCAAGATGCTTTCCAAAGCACAGATGCCCAAACTGGAAACCATTGCGCTTGCCAATGAGCGAATTCGCGCGTGGGCCAAGGACAAGCCACGCGTGGCGATCCTGCCATTGGCCAAGTTGGTTGATGACCTGCGCTCCGGCAAACCCTTCGAGGCTGGGCGTCGTAGTTGGAGCGAAGAGGTGGATGGCGCACTCATTCAGCGCGATCAGTTGCATCCAACATTCGCTGGCACCGTTGCCCTGCTGGCGTGCACTGAACAAGCTGCAAACGAGCGGTTTCTTGGGGTACGGCAACCAAATGCACCGGGCGCACCAGTGGCGTTTGAACACGACCCGACCAAGGTTGCCGAGCGCATCCGGGAGGCGGCGGGTGACGGGGTGGGTGCGGGGGCAGGAACAGGTGCGGGTGCGGGTGCGGGAACGGGCGCAGATGCGGGGGCAGCCGCCAAGGGTGCTAACGCGCGCTAGTTTGGCGCCAGTAGTTGCGCAAGCTTGCGCCGTGCTTCCACATCGGTGGTCTTGGAAATCAATTCGTTCACCCAGGTGTCCGCGCCAATGCGACCATCGACGGCGCGCACTGCTGGCAACAATGCCTGTGCGTCCATATCCAAGCGCGGCGCGCGCATGGCACTCTTGAGTGCAGTGAGTGTGACTGGATCGCGCAGTGTTGGGATATCAAGCGCCCACAGGTGCCACAACATGTCACGCTGTTCGTCGGTTGGATCCCGAGCGATCGACCATGCTTCCATGAACTCCGCGCGGGTTCCCGCACGGAAGATTGGACCAAGAGCAATGCGCGCCACTGCATCTGCCGCGCCCTTCGCTTTGGCAAGTTTCCACAACTGCGCAGCTACCGTGTCATCGCCAGCAAGAACCAGGTCACGCATGGCGCGCGCACATGATTCACGGGTCACCGCGGGGTCGGCGTCCTTCAGCTTCTCAAGTGCAGCGCGTGCTGAATCACGGAGATCCATTTCGCCCGCCACCAGTGCAGGCGCATGATCGCGGCCGGGCAGCATGGCAAGCGTCTTGGGGGCAGGCATGGTCATCAACGGATCGCCAATAGTGGCGACGCGCCACACCTGCGCGATCGGATCACCGGGCCACTGTCGACCCGCCACCAAGAACGGCGTGAGCGCGGCAAGGCGCTGAATGATGGTGGCCGGTGGAACAAACGCGGTCAGATACGGTTCGTGCACCGAGCCGACATAGGCGTACACCCCGTGATTGAGCCATCGACCACCAACGGTGTAGGCAGCATCGGGGGCTTGCAGCGAGAAACTGTGAATCATGGAAAGCGCCAGCGGCTTTCGCAGGACGGGGATATCGGTGGATGGCGCGTTTGATGAGGTCTCCACCTCAAAGAAATCAGCATTGCCGCTGGAGTTCATGAAGAGGACATCCGGACCGATGCCCTTGGGCAAGAGTGATCGCCACGAAGTAAGTGTTCCGTTGCTGCCCTCCCATGACTTCATGGTGAAGCCTTCCTGCGCAAGGACAGGTGTTGCCTGTGCAAATGAATACGCCGCGTACATGCCACCGGTGCGATTGGCGTATCCATCGAACATCCATGTCTCGGTGCGATGCAGAAAGAGCGAGCACATGGCCATGTATGCGGAGCGAGTGCTGGTGCCAAAGATCTGTGCTGCAAATCCCCAGCGCGATCCATCGTCGTTACGACAGAGTGCATCGGTGAGTGAAAGTGGTCCGGTTTCCTTGGGGAGTTGCGGGTTTCGACCGCCGGCGGGCGACGGAAGATCAACGCGCAACGCGGCGTGACGACACAGAGTGAACGTCTCTAAGTCATCGCCAAGTGTGTTCCACGTGAGGCCGCTTGATGCAAAGGAATTGCGCACCGCGGCATCAAGCGTTGCAAAGTCGGTTGCACCAAGGATGTCGTTACTGCTACTTCCCGCGGGCTCTTCAATCCACACGAGTGGCTGGCCGCGTCCGGCTGCAAGTGCCACTGCGGCGGTCCATGCTGGATCCTTGACGGACGCGCCAACGATTCCAGCGGGAACCAGGCCGATGGAACGCAGTGCGGCTACGGCGCCCTGGGTGGAATCGCCGCCCCATGCGTGCGCGATCGCGGCATCGACGGCGGCGCGCAGTGCGGCATCATCGGCGGGTACTGCTGATGCGGGGCGACGGATCACCTGCGCTGGCTTGAAGGCGCGGATGAAGCGCGGGGCGAATTCGTCATCCTCGATCAGAACCGGCCAGCGCGCCTTGGGAGTCCAACGCGCGATTTCTGCAAGGTAGGCGCCTTCATTGGCAACCAGCACGACGCGATCAACAACCGGGAGCTTGCCTTCGATACCGAGTGAACGCATACCAAGCCGCGCAAACCATGGCATCTCCGCCATGCGTTTCGCTTGCTCTTGTTCCGGCGTGAGGGTTGACTGGCTCGCGGGCGCGGGAGCGGAGACGACGGTGGGCGCGGAAGTAGGCGCGGTTGTCGGCGCGGACGCAGGTGTCGGCGCGGGTGCGGGCGCGGGCGTCGGCGCGGGCGGTGCTTGCAGCGCCCATGCGAGTGCGAGCGGAAGCGTGATGAGCGCGATGGCAGTCATGCGACCGATGATAGAGAAGCGCTATCAGTACGGCGCGTGCAAGTGGCAAACTTTAGTAGTCAACCGGCGCGTGATCAAGCAACCGTTGCGCGCCACAGCGCCGCCGCAAGAAGCGCACCGAGGACTGGGCCAACTATGCCAATCCACGCACTGCGCCAATCGCTTCCGCCCTTACCGGGAATGGGCAGGAACGCGTGTGCAACGCGCGAACCAAGATCGCGGGCAGGATTCATGATGCAATCGCTGGCGCCAGCAGCACCTAGGGCGAGGACCGCAAGGGTCATGCCGGCGATCAGGAGCGCAAGCATCGGTTGAACAACTGAAATTGGCGTGGCCGTCAGTTGGAAGGCAACGCCGTCCTCCATTTGATCCGCGCTGCCGGCATCGATGGTCGCACCGGCGATCAGGCGCAGAATGACATAGACGAAGACGGTGGACGCCAGCACCTCGGAAAGAAGGTTGGAGAGGGGCGCACGAATGCGTGGCACGTTTACAAAGACTGCCAGTTTGGTCTGCGCATCGTCGGTGCGTGACCAGTACGGCAAGAACTGCAACCACGCGACTGCTGCACCAACAAACGCGCCAGCGCATTGCGCGGTGATGTTGCCTGCCAGCATGTCGGACTTGAGTCGACCAATGGACCACATCGCTACGGTGACTGCGGGGTTGAGTTGTGAGTCACTTCGACCAGCCACCAGCAAGCCGGCAGCAAGGGCCGCGCCCCATCCAAGAACTGCAGTTCCGTAACTTCCGCCAACACCGGGCGCGCGAGCGAGGCGCAGGTTTGCAGTGACGGCTACGCCGAGAAACACATACACAGCGGTGCCGAGAAATTCGCTCGCAAATGGAGTCATGGCGCGGAGTGTAGGTCGTGATCCTTCGCTTCGACGCCGGCGAGCAGGCAAAAGGAGCGCCACGCCTTGCAACGCGCGCGGAGTTCTGCAGGAGCCACCACGCGGAGGCGTTCCACTGCAAGAACTCGCCGCTCACTGTCGAGCGCAGCGAGTGCGTTGACGCCGGATGCATCAATAGCAGTACGGAGTGCCTCGGTGTCTGCATATGAGCCATTCATCAGGGTATTCAGCCGCTCAATCCGCTGTTGGCAGACCACGGTGGCCTCGGCTCGCCAGGCATCGGCCGCTGTTGCAATGGCCACGCGGGTAGCGATGTCCTCGGGCGGAAGCACGTCACAGAGTGTGAGCGCAACGATGGCAATCTCTGCGTCGGACCGATGTGCATCTGGATAGCCACGGCGAACTGCGGCCGTGCGCACACGCGCGGCATCTTCCGGGGATAAGGCATTGCATACGGCGTTGATCGCTTCGTTCGCGGTGACGCGAGCAGCGCGCGCGGCGGCCGATGCATTCGTAGTGATCTGATCAATGTGTACTTGCCGCGCAGTATGGAATCGCAATCGTTCCATTTGGCTCATACTTGCCAACGAATCGGGCATGGATCCGCGCTGCGACGCGGTAAGAAGTATGCGGGTATCGCGCTCTGCTTTGATGGTGGCGCACACTGGGGATTCGCGCGCAGCAAGAACGTCCACGGCGGCACGGCGGGCGGCGGGCAACAGTTGCGCGGATATCACTACCAGCGCAGGGTTCACGCGCAATGCGCCAAGCATGTCTTGATCAAGGTATGACCAGTTCGCTAAGGACTGCGGGTTACCCGCATTGCACGCCATCCGTAAGAGCGCTGCATCGCTATCACTGAGCCCGGTGCCGAGCGCGGCGGCAATAGCCGCTTGGAAATCCGCCTCCACGCGTGCGCTCGCGGCGATCCGCTCCGCATCGGCACGCACGCACGGCGGGCACTGCGCCACGCCATCAGCATTCATGGTGCCTTGTTGAAGTGATTGTTCATACGCAACCTCCAACGGCTCGGCAACTTCTCCCCAGCGCTGCAGGTAGTCCGCATGCAGGCTGCGAATAGTGTCTGCAGATTCTTCCGGCATTCCCAAGGAACGAAGGGTGGTCAGTAGCGCTGGCAAGTCCGCAAATGAACTGGTGGGAGTGTCATTCCCATTTACTTGTGAAAGTGCCAAGGAAAGCGGATCAGCGGTTTCACCTTGCGCTGCCTGTTCGGCTTCTGACTCCTCCGCCTTGGCTGCATCCACGATGTCCTTCGCTTCGGGAATGTTGGCAAGCAATAACCAGTCTGGCGATTCCTCATCGTTGCCAACACACTGTGCGCCGCACGGAGCGAGTGCGCGCTTATCAAACGCTGCAAATTCCTTGGCGAATTGTTCGCTGATAGCTATGTTCGATAGATACCACTGGTTTGTTGCGTCAACCTTTCCAAGCGCTTGATACTGGCGCTCAACGAGTTGGCTACCGGCATCAACCAGGAATTTCGGGAACTCGACCCGCCATTTTTCGATAGCTCCATGAAGGCATTCGCGACAGGCGTTGTCAAGCGTCGGCCGCAGGAGTGGAGCCAGCAATCCGCCCAGTGGGATTCCAGTACTTGAACAATTGCAGGCGTTGAATTCGTACATCTCCTCGCACATGCGGCACGCAAATTTCCAGCGCGCTGGCGGAGGAAGCGTTTCCAACAGCACGCGACACGCGTCCCACTGCGCGCGCAACACCGCGGACGCTGGGCCGCTGAGTTTCTGACGTTTTTCGGCCCATGCTTGGGTCATTCCGCCAGCAATGCGCGCAAACTCCGTTCCGGCAACGGGCTCGTCCTCCGAATCAGGTGAGCGCAATGCCCGATCAGCGGCGCGAAGTTCCATGTAGTCCAGCATGGAAAGTGTGGAAACCCCCAGGCGATCCATTTCTGCTGCAAAGTCCAGGCGCGATTTGCGTACGCTCTGGCACAAAGCGCGGATCGCAGAGATCCGACGTGCGCGGGTTGAATCCAACGCGGCCATCGCGGCTGCAAGCGCATCATGGTCGTCAGGAAGTGCGCGATTGAGGGCGGCTTCAACATCAAAATCTGCAAGTTGCGCGCCCAGTGCCACCGTTTCACTGGGTTGATCAGCAACCGCACTTTGCAACGCTCGTTGCGCCCGCAAGTTGGCGATCTTGGCACGCATTGGTTCATCGCTTGCGAGAGCGATGGCCGCAAACAGGGCATCCTCAAGGCGTTCGCGCTGTGCGGCGCACGCGTCAAGGTCGGTGAGCTGTTGCAGCACAGTGGCCCGGGATTGTGCAATCGGGTGGGCGTAGGGGCCGCTGGGCGTATCTGTACCGCTACTGGCACCACGCTTCGCTGCGTTCGCAAGTTCTGCAGTGCGCCAGTCCGCTAGATAGTGTTCATACGCATCCAGCACGCTGCTGCGCGGGTTAGTCACCGATGCGCCATCAAGCATGGCAAGCACGGCGCTGAGCGGAAGCAGATCAATAGCGCCGGTGGCGTAGCGCACAGAATCGCTCTCCGCCGCAACGCGTGGAGCGATGAAGACTGATAGCAACAGCGCGAATACTGCGATCGTCGATCGAAGCATCCGCGCTACGCGCATCACATGGCGCTCCCGAGGCCCATGATGCGTCGCCATGCACTGATCTGCCCAAGGTGCATCTGCATGTGGCCGATGCACAGGAAGGTGATCAGGCCACCTTTGTGCGGGAACATCTCTTTCATGCGACCTTCGCCAGGATTTTCCTCAGCGAAGACGGAATCCGGAGCAGTTTCAAGTGCCTTGGCTATGGACTGGTAGCCGGCGGTGAAGTGCTTCATGATCTCGTCCTTGGACGGATACTCGCCAGGCGCGGCTTCGATCCCAGCCTTGAAGCGATCATCCCAACCAGCAGGATTTGGAACGATGAGATCGGGGCGGCCGAGCATGCCGAGCGCGCGATGCGGATAAATGGACAGATGCGCCATGTAGAAGGCGGGGCACACCACATCCTTTGCAGGGAAGTGCGCAAACTTGTCAGCAGGAATGGTCTTGGCGAGCGTCTCGGCGTAGTTCAGACCAAGGTTCAGACCGGGGAGGACGTAATGGGCGTATGACATAAGACCCGCAGTCTAAGCAAATTTCATTACTGTCCGATGCAGCGGTCGTAGGTGGTTTGCGCAATCACCGGGTCCGTGGTGCCGCGCACAATAGCCCGGCCGTCCGGGAACACTGACAACTCCAAGGACCCCTGCAACGCACCCACCAGCAAGCCATCGGTGATGACGAAGGTCCCAAGCGACGCGAGCCGCAACTGCAGGCGCGCAAGGTCGAGGTGCGCCACTGCTGCAGGGCGCACCTGCACCGCGTTGCGTCCGCACAACACCGTGCAACGGCCGTCAGCATCTGCTTCAAGAAACTCAAAGCGCCGCGCGCCGCAACATGCACAGTCCGCTCGCGCCGCCCCCGCGAGCGCCAGACGTGTCGTCCGGTTTGTTTCCAGATCAGCTGACCAAAATGAGCAGTCCAAGAGATCCGCACGCCCCGCCAGCAACTTGATCGCCTGCCCTGCCGCATACGAGCCGACCATGGCCACCGCTGGGCCAAACACCCCAGCCGTGTCGCAGGTTTCGCCTTCGCCCGGAGCAGGTACTTCAGGGAACACACACCGTAAGCACGGCGCGTCCGACCTGGGAATTCCAAGCGCGCCGGCTACCCCAGCAAGTATCGGCATGGATGTGCCCCGCATCGCAACCGCACCCGCGTGCACAAACGCCTTGCCGAGTTTCACCGCCGCATCGTTCAGCAAGTAGCGCGTTCGATAGTTGTCGAGCCCATCAATGATCACATCGCAGTCGCTGACAAACTCTTCAGCATTGTCAGATGAAAGATGCTCAACACAGGCGTGCACACGCAAGGCCGGATCGATCGCCTGCACGCGACGCTTCGCAGCCTCTGCCTTCGGCACACCAGCGCGCGCATCCGCGTCTACATAGAGCGACTGTCGTTGCAAGTTGGTAATTTCCACCACATCACGGTCCAGCAGCGTCAGCGTGCCAACACCAGCGCGCGCCAGCAAGTCAATCGCTGCGCATCCGAGCGCGCCGCAACCAACCACCAGCGCATGCGCTCCCGCGAGGCGCGCCTGTGCCGCAACGCCAAACCCCGGCAAGATCATCTGCCGATGGTGGCGAGACTGCGGATCGGGCAACGAGTCGGACATGGACACAACGATATGTAAAAACACCGAAGCGATATGTAAAAACACCGAAGCGCCAAGTTTGTGCTTGGCGCTTCGGGAAATTTCAGTAAATCAGGCGGTTGAGCCGGTGATTACCACGCGAAGTGAGCAAACGCCTTGTTGGCGTCAGCCATACGGTGCGTGTTCTCGCGGGTGGTCACTGCCTTGCCTTCGTTCTTCGCTGCGTCCATCAGTTCCTTCGCCAGGCGAAGGTGCATCGGACGACCAC
>JBDKKN010000141.1:0-7731 GCA_039796075.1 Planctomycetota bacterium
GCATTCATGACGGGTGCATGGACACAAGCGCAGGCCAACGGCGCCATGATTGAAGAGCACTGGATGGCTCCGCGCGGATCATCGATGCTTGGTTCGTTCCGTCGCATCCTTGGTAACGGCGCTGTGCCGTTCTATGAATTCACGCAGATCGTTGCTGAGAAGGATCGCGTGATTCTTCGGCAGATGCATGTGCACGGAAACTTTGAGCCAGACCCGAAGCGTGTCGAACCGATGCTGCTGGTGTTAGAGAAGGCGGGCGCCAACCGTGCCACCTTCGTTCCGGCGGCGGATCCAACGAAGGCCAACGCGGGAGATCTCTCGCGTGTCACGTACTTCCTTGATGGCCCCGACATGCTGGTGCTGGTGGTTGAGCCCAAGGCAGCCGAAGGCAAGCCTGCGGAGAAGCCGCTGGAATTCCGCATGTCGCGTGTCAAGTGAGTGCGGCTTTACCACGCAAGAGCGCCACTAGCTCTGCGTGCAGTGCCGGGTTTGCCGCGACTGCTGTTTTGCCGTGAATCCCGGGTGTTCCGTCCCATGAACTGAACACGCCGCCCGCCTCCTCAAAGATCACCGGGAACGGGCCGGAATCCCACGGGTTCATCCATGGCTCCACGGCCGCATCGCAGCGACCAGTGGCAGCCAGTGCAAGGCAATAGCAATCGCTCCAGCCGCGCATGCGTCCCGCGGCGGCACTCAAGGCGTCCAGTGCGTGCACGCATCCCGCGCGTCGGAAGTACTCGTAGCCAGTGGTACCAACCAGCGCATCGGCAAGTCGCTCGACGCCGGTGACACGCGCGCGCACCGCGGGTTCTCCGTTGCGTTCCCACCACGCGCCGCGGTCGGAAGCAGCCCACACGCGTTCACCGAGTGCTGGCAGTTCGCACACGCCCGCCACCACGCGCGGGCCATCGTGCTCCAGGTGTTCGATCGCAATGAGTACGCCGTACAGCGGAACACCGCGCGCGAAGCTGACGGTGCCGTCGATTGGGTCGATCACCCAGCGGAAGCCGCTTGTGCCAGGCTGCGTGCCATGTTCCTCACCCATGAGCCCGTCATGTGGAAAGTCAGCGGCGATCATCCGCCGGATGAGCGTTTCGCACGCGCGGTCCGCGGCGGTCACCGGGGTGTCGTCTGCTTTGACTTCCACGGACAACCCGGGGTGCTGGAAGTAGGTGAGGGTGAGGCGCCCGGCACGCTCGGCGATCGCTCGCATGGCGGTGACGCGGGCATCAAGTTCGGCAGGTGAGTAGGGCGGCAACTGCGAGGGCATGCGGCGATCGTAGGAAATCCGCAGTCGGCGTAGAAATTGTGGGTCACCGGGAGGTTATTAGTAGAAGTTGCTTGCTTCTTCCGTGGGGCGGGTTAGGTTTCTGCACACTCTGCGTCCCTTTCGCAGCGTTGATCCCTACGTTTCCCTTCGGAGCCATTTCCATGTCAGTTATGACCCGGCGTTCCCTCGCTGCAATCGTCGCCTCAGGCGTCTGTGTCGCTTCCGCTTCCGCTGACCTGGTCGTCGGCTGGACCATTCCCACCGCGTTCCCCTCGGGCGCAGGCAACGTGCCCATTGGAACCTCTTACAGCGTCGGCATCGGTGACCAGGGCGCAGCAGCGGCAGGCACCAACCTGTCCAGCGTCCACCAGTTGGCCTCCTCTGGCGCCAACAACACGTCGTACACCTCGCCCGCCGGCAACGGCAGCACCTACGCCTTCTCCAGCAACGTTTGGAAGGCTGGCGACTACTACCAGGCTGCCTTCAGCGGCACCGGCTACTCCGACCTGTCGTTCGGTTGGGACTTCACCCGTAGCACCACCGGTCCGGCGACCTGGACGGTCATCATGAGCGTCGACGGTGGCTCGAACTGGTCGACCCTGCTGGCGACCTTCACTCCGATCATCAATTCCGCGTCTCCGACGGGTGCCGGCACGTGGAGCACCACCGTATACAACGCGGCGTACACCTCCAGCATCGCGCTCGGCGCGGCCGCTGACAACGCCGCCTCCATCCTCGTGCGCGTGCAGGCGACGGTTGATCCGGTCAACAGCTCCGGCGTCTATCAGGCTGGCGGCACCGCCCGCATTGACAACGTGTTCATCAACGGCACCGCGGTGCCAGCCCCAGGCGCCATCGCACTGCTCGGCGTCGCTGGTCTCGCCGGCCTCCGCCGCCGTCGCTGACGGATCGGATCCGAAGGTTCATCTCTCAGTCACTTCGCACCGCACGCTCTTCTGGGCGTGCGGTGCTGCTTTGTAGTCATGGTCGCCAAGCAGCGAGGAAGAGCCCAAGGTCAGCGCCGTCCACTGTGCCGTTTCCATCCAGGTCACCGCGACCTGCCTGGCCCCAGGCAGCGAGCAGAATGCCAAGGTCTTCGCCGTCCACGCGGCCATTGCCATTGAGGTCGGGGGTTTGGCGTGATTGCTGCACGATGCCCGCATCGGCTGGTGGTGTGCCCCACACAGCGTTCCACTGTGAGCCATCGCCCTTGAGATAGAGAAGCAGGAACTCAGTCATCTCACGGCGGACCGTGGCAAGTTGCTGCGCTCGTGTGATGGAGCCTGAGTCACAGAAGGGGATCGCCGAATCAATGAAGCCGCAGTGGAACCCACCAGTGATACTCACGAACTGCGCGGGTCCCTGCACATTGGCGTACATGGGAACATCCGTTGACGGCGGGACGATGGTGTCCTGACTCCCAACGATCAGGCGAGTGGCGCAGCGCACGGAGGCGGCGGCCGCAACCGATGACGGATTCGTGTCGGCGGCCGCCATGGGAACCAGTGCATGGATGCGTGGATCTTGCTGGGCAGCAAGCACAGCGCAACCGCCACCCATTGAATGTCCAGCTGCGCCGCGACGATCCGAAGACACGGCACCAGCCCATGGAGAGGCAGCATCGGCACCTTCTGCAGCAAGCCAGTCGAGGGAGCTGATCATGTCCGCGGCAAGCGCCGAATGACTTGGGATGAGCGAACCCTGCGTCTGCGGCAGGATGACGATGAATCCCCACGTTGCGAGGTGTGCTGCCGTGCTCTGATACAGCGTGACCGAGGAGAGGAATCCATGCCCGAAGGCAACGATCGGATAGGGACCGTTGGACGAATCAACGGGCGAACCGATCGCGTTGCTAGTGGCGGGATAATGCACTGTTGCAAGGAAACCACTTCCACTCGCACGGACCACCGTGACATCGCGGCGCGAAGCCTGTAGCGAGCCGGGCTGGGAAAGGTCTTGCGCCGATGCCAGCGCAGTGATCATGACCGCCAACCCGAATGTCACGCCTTCATTGCGCATGCTGTCAGCCCCACGCCGCCAAGAGCAGCCCCAAGTCAGCGCCCGTGACATTGCCATCGCCATTGAGGTCGCCAGGACCAGGCGTGTTCCAGGCCGAAAGCAGCTGGCCGAGGTCAGCTCCGTCCACGTGTCCATCGCCAGTCAGGTCGCCTGCGATCACCGTAGCGATGGGCCCCTTGATGGCCACGGTGACACTCGTCGGTGCGCCCGCAGCGCCAGGCTTAAAGAGACCAATCGTTCCGTTCGTTGCGGTCGGGGCGCTGCTTGCATCGAACCAGAAGTTGTAGAGCGTTGCGAATCGAAGCGCATTGCCATTCACGCTGGTGGCATAGGTGCCGCCGGTCCACGTGATGGCGCCGCCTGACGTGGAAGCCGTCCAGTCAGTTGGGTCGTAGGCATCACCCGAGTGGTAGTTGATGTCCTTGAATCCAATATTGGTGGCCGTCACGCCAGCTGGCAGCGGCACTGAAAATGATCTGCCGGAGCGATCCGAGTTCAGGTTGTGAATGGCATACTCGTAGTGCCACGTGCCGTTCGCGTTAGCGGTGACCTTGCATCCAACAATGTAGCGACCATCACCAGCGACATCGGCATACGAAAGCAACACGGTGGAGTCAGCCGCGAGCCATGACTCGATCGCAGGCTTCTGCTGCAAAGTTGAGCCAGTGAGTGTCAGCGTGTACGCGCCGCTGGTGAGTGCACCAACAGTGAACGCGCGGTACGAGGCATTATTGTTGTCATTGTTTGCAACCGCATCCTGCTGCTGGATGTAGTGGCCTTCTGCAAAGTACGTTGCCCCGGTGTTCAACGCAGGATTCAAATCATTTGCATTCACCTGCACGCGGCGACCAATGGTGGCCGGCGCACTTGGCATACCGCTGTTGATGGTGCCTGGGAAATACCCGGTGGATGCGTTGACTTCAGTGCGCGTTCCAAGCCCAGTTTGGCTGCCATTTAAGCCAGAAGAGTACGGATCTGAGCAGCCGATGCCCAAGTAAGTACCAGTGCTTGACGCGTTGCATGCTCCGCACAGCGTCCCCTGCAATGCAGTGAATCCATGCTTGCCCCAGCCCATGCCGATCTGCTCAAAGCGACCGTTCTTCAGGCGATACATATTCATGGGGATGAAGGGATGGCGGTTGTCCGGTGAGGCAAACCACTCCAACTGTGCGGTGCCAATGTTGCAACTGGTGGTACCGAACGCGTACGCCATGATGGTCACGCCGTTCTGAACGACACTGCCGTACTTTGACACATCGGGCATTGAACCAACGATGACATCCGGCGATCCGGTGCCGCCGCCGCCACCACCGCCGCCGCCAGTGCCGCCGTAAGAAATGTTCATGCCACCCACGCCGCCATCATTCACGCCGTAGCCGCCGATCGCAACGCGGTACGTGGTGCCGGCCACCAGTGTCGCGGTCGTGCTGCTCTGGTAGTTGCATGCGTCGTCATTGCAGGAGAGCACGGTGCCGGTTGGCGAACACGTGGACATCACTGCGAGGCGCGTGTCCCACGTTGCCATGCCACATGTTGTGAATGTGTAGAGACCATCGGTGGCCGGTGTGAACGTCCAGTACATCGCCTTGTAGATGGTGTGCGCTCCGCACGGCGCGTTGGACCCGAACACCAAGTTGGCGGTCGCGGAGGTGGTGTCATATGAGTTGTCACCAAGTGCAGCGCCCGGCGCGGTGGCGCAGTCTGCCGATGCAGCCGCGGCACCGGCGGCGGAGTCCGCCGTGGAATTCATCTGCCCAACAAGCAGGGCGATACCACCAACGGCAACCGTTCCGAGACTGGTGTGGAGCTTCATGTACTCAAGTTTAACGCCGAATCTGAATATTCCAAGCGCCAATATCCCGGTTACCTGCCAGACTTTGAATGTTCAATCGTTGTCACGGGCAGGCGCCCCAAGAACCCAAGACGAGCGCGAGGTCTTGGCCGTCAACAATCCCGTCATGATTGGTGTCTGCAATAGCAGTGCCAGTGACCACGCCCCAGTTCGAAAGCACCAGTCCCAGGTCGCCGCCGTTCACCGTTCGGTCGCCGTTGAGGTCATGCGGGCAGTCGCAGGCCAGGGTGGAAGCGGTGCGAACGGCGAACACCGGGTACGTCGACGCCTGTACTTCGTAACTCACCAAGCCTTGAAAGCCACGAGACGGTCCATTCCCCGCGGGAACGGACGTATTGATTCCAAACTCCACCAACCATGCTGATGTCAGCGATCCGCCCGCAAGCGCGGTGGACGACCAGTACGCGGTGGCAGTGGCAGCAGGGAACAGCGTTCGGTTCAGCGCGGCCTTGGCGGTGGCTGCCGATGTTGCGGTCGTCATGGTGATGTCCACCAGCGATTGCAACTCTTTGACGTTCGGAAGCCGCCAGTCCGTATAGGTGGCGGTTGTCAATCCTTCCGCATAGGCAATCGCCGCGTTCCAATTTCTGGCGGTACCGGGAACTTGCGTCCACATCAGACCGGTGTCAATGTCAGTGATGGTTCCATCGCCATTGTTGTAGTAATTGTGACCGACACTGGCCGCTGCACCGCGTACGTAGCGCGCGCAGAATCGACTGGTCCCTCCAGCGCTGACCGTTTGTGTCTTGGAATGCGGCCCAATACCACCGCCAGTATTGGTTGACCACACACGAGTGGTGTCAGTGCCGTAGGTGTCGTTCGTCCACCAGTACTGCGAAGTGCCGGACGGATTACTTTGGAAATATGTGGAGTCCAAGGCCGGGTTGCGGCCGTGATTCATGATGCTGAACGCCTCGGCGGGTGTTGGTAAGCGCCAATCATTGAATCCACCAAGACTCAGCGTCACCGCGCCAGCCACCGCGTTGTCCCAGGTCATTTCGCCTGCGTCAACCTTCTGCCACATCAGGCCAGTGATGTTGTCGGTGACGGTCCCGTTGGAGTTATCGGTGAAACTCGGCGCATTGATGATGTAGTCGGAGTCCTCTCCGAACGTGGCGGTAGCGCTGACGGTTTGCCCGGTGTCAGGCAACGCAGTCATACTCTTGGCAGCCATCGGATAGCGCGGGAATCGCGCAGTACTGCTGTAGGTGAGATCGGTGGTGCCGGTGGGGCTTTCGCGATGCACCGCCACCGCCTTGGTCACGCGATTCAGTTGGTAACTCACCACGTACGAAACGCCATTCACCGTGTAGGTCATTGAGAACGAGTCCGCAGTGGGGCGGCTGCTTGCCGTGATGCGCGCACCGGCGAGCGGGTTGCCTGCTGGCATGAAACTCAACGCCGAAGGCTGTGGATCCACTTGACCGCCGAAGTTCACTACCGTTCCATGGAACGCATTCATGAGGTACGGGCTCTGTGGTCCGGTGGCATCGCTGCCGATCGCGTGATAGTGGTATCCCCACGTGCCGTGGTCGTGCCCACCATCGGCATCAAGCGCCAGGCGCGCGCTTCCATCGGGTTCGGTGTATCCGTAGATCGGATACCCATCGAGCGCCCATGCCACTGGCTTTGATACGCCGAGCACGCTCTGCAGATGGACCGGTGCAATGTGATAGTGGTAATCGTCGGCGCGGCCGCAGTGACCACCGTAGATATCAAGTTCTCCAATCGCGTAAGAAAATTGCCCCGTGTTGTTGCGCGGATTGAAGATCGGAATACCGTTGGATGCAAGTGCGACGGCGCCGCGCTGAAAGTTGCCACCCGATAGCGAAATCGGTGCTGCCGCGGGAACGGGCAACATCGGAATGCGCCACACGTTCGGTTGACCGTAGCCAAGTGATGCCGCGTTGGTCTCCGGATTGACAACGCTTCCGAAGTATGCAGTTGGCACCGGAAGTTGTTGCTGCCACGCGGTGATGCCGGTCATGATGTTGGGCATCAAGGTGCTAGTGGGCATGGAGTCGGACTCTTCGTAGAAGTACGAGGCATCCCAGTAGAAACGCACGTTGGGTCGAAACGGTGCAAACGAAGCCGCCATGAGCGCGCCGTTTCCGGGAGGCGCCGCGCAGGCGAGCATCGAGAGCAGGGCCGGTGGCTCATCGAGGTGTTGATGCTCGTCCGACGCTTCCGGCGGATGCGCAAATGCGCCTGCCGTGATCGTTGCCGCGAGTGCAATTGCGAAAGTTTGGGCGGGATAGATCATGTCTTCTCGGCGGTTCATACGCGGCCTCCTCGCGGTCATTTCACACACACCTATTTCAGCGATCACGCGGCGCGGGACACTGAATGTGCGGATATCGGCGAAGTCTTGGCGGTTATCTCCCCTGTAGGCGACGCGCTCCAGCGCCCATCCCCCTTGAACCCACCGCCGTGGGAGGTTCCATGTCGCTTCCGTACAATGAGTTCCTCAGTTCGTCAGGGACTACTAAGCGACTTTCACCAGGATCAGCGCCATGACCACTCCCGCCACTTCTGCCGCCCCCGTCATCATTTACACGCACACCGACGAGGCCCCTGCGCTCGCCACCTA
>JBDKKN010000142.1:0-6332 GCA_039796075.1 Planctomycetota bacterium
GCGAACTCGAACGACCAGTGCCCGTCGAACAGCGCGCTGGTGAAGCAAGCCACCTATTACCTCGATGCTGACAGCGACGGTACCGGTGACGCCGGTAGCACTACTTCGTCCTGCTCGTCCACGGCGCCATCCGGTTACGTGGCAAGCTCCGGCGACAGTTGCCCGAACGATTCCACCAAGCTCGCTCCTGGCGCTTGCGGATGCGGCACTGCCGAAACCGATAGCGACGGAGACACCACCCCAAACTGCATCGACAGTTGCCCGAACGATTCCAGCAAGACGGCGCCCGGCGCCTGCGGCTGCGGTTCGCCGGACACGGATGCCAACAGTGACGGCACGGCCGATTGCACCACGATTACGCCAGCGATGGGTATGGCGGTGCTGATCGATTCCGATCTGCCTCCGTTCTCCCCAGGTGAAATGTTCCGGGTGCGCGTCTCGCATACAAACCCTGGTCGCGTGATTTCTCAGGCTCGCCTCTCGCTCGCCTATGACAAGACTGCGGTCATGCCAATCGCGGTGACACCGGTCGCTGGTTCTCCATTCGCTACTGAAATCACGGAGACCATTAACACCACCACTGGCACCATCCGCTACGTGGTCGGCAGCACTTATGGAAGTGGTTCGACTGCAGCGACTGCTGATATCACCTTCGTGGCAATCGATGGCGCAGCGCTCTGCGGTGATGTTGGCAACCTCGTCTGGTTCACCACGATTAGCAGCCAGACCTCCACGCTCTTGAGTGTTGGCGGCGATGCGTTGGGCGTCACCAGCACTTCACTCGACCGGATTCGGGTGGACGGAACGGGTCCAGTACTCACCGGTGTGCCTGCCAATCAGTCGCTTTCCTGCGATGCAGGCTCAATCGTGGGCGCCGTAGTGCTTGAGCCAGAAGTTGTCTCAACCGATGCCTGCGATGGCGATCGTCCAGTGACATTGGTCATCACCTATCCAGGCAGCAGCACCCCAGTCACCACGTGGCCTGCAAGCGATATCTTCCCGATCGGCGTCACCACGGTGGTGTTTGAATCGGAAGACAACTTGGGCAACAAATCGACTGAATCGCGCACCATTACCGTGCTCGATCAGCAGCTCTTGGATATCACCTTCACGCTCGATGGCGCGATAAGCGGCAATTCCACGCGTGACATTCGCGTGACCGTTGGAACAACGCCGACCATCGTCCAAGTCTCCTTCATTGGCAAGATCGGTACAGCTACCGGCGTGATTCTCCCGACTGCTGCAACGCAGAGTTGCATCACAGTGAAGGACGTCTATCACTCCATCGCGCGCTCGGGAGCCCCGATCGCGAGTGGCGCGCGATACACGCTCGCTGTGGACCTAGTGCAGGGCGACTCCAATGACGACAACCTGGTTGACATCGTGGACTTTGCGTACTTTGTTACGGCGCGCGGGACGTCGGTGGCCGTCAACCATCCATCGAATTTCAACGCCGATGTAGCGGTGAACAACGCGGATCTCTCCTTCATCAGCGTGAACTTCTTCCAGATCGGCGAGTCGTGCACAGGCGTGACTACTAGTCAGCCGTTGGCGCGTATCTCAGTGAGGAAATTGCGACGCATGGGCTTGGATGGTTTGGCCATCGCCGACCTCACGGGCGACGGTTGGGTTGATGCAGCAGACGTAGCGGAGTACCTCGCGAACGGAGTGCCGAACGGTCGCCCGCCGTTCAACCAGGTCGGTCCGGCTGCCGATACGGGCTCATGAGTGAGCGATACACCCATGAATGCAACACGGGCCGCCTTTGAAAGGGCGGCCCGTGTCTTTATGTTTGTTGGTTGTCAGTACGCGAGGCGCGTATGACGGCGGCTTACTTGCCCGCAGCCTTGGCTTCACGCAGTTCGCGCGTGTAGGTGTACTTGCGCTTCATCGGCTTCACTACGAGGCCGGAGCGGATTGCTCGGACCGAGGCGCGGACGCGCTTCGGGGCGCCGTCTTCAATGATGTCCACTGTTTGCAGATTCGGCTTGAAGGTGCGCTTCTTGACCGAGGTGGTCTTGATACCAACGCCACCGAGGTACTTCGCCTTACCTCGGCGCTTGATGACGTTTCCAGAAGTGGTATGGGCACCGGTGAAGTAGCAGACGCGTGACATGGTGAGTCCTTGGTGTGATGCCCGTTGCGGCATGCAGCGGGGGATCGGGGAGGATACGCGGAACCGGCATTTCACGCAACATGCTGAGCTGGTTGCTGGGCTCCGCGCCCGCTCCTGTTATCGGCGTTACGACGGTGCTGGCTCAGTCAGTCCCGCGAGGCAAAGCAGTTCGTGGCAGGCTGTTCCGTCGCGGGCATGAAACGAGCCCACCTGGTGGCTGTCAACGTCAAAGACGCCCCAGGCGTGCCCCTCGGGCGTCAGGCAGGGCACCACCAATTCGCTGCGGTCCCGAGGGTCGCAGGCGATATAGCCCGCGCCAAGGTCGGCCACGTCGCGCACCACCAAGATGTGGCCGCTGATGAGCGTCTGCCCGCAGGCGCCGTGAATACCGATAGGCGAGCATGCCGGGCCCGGCCGCCGTGCCGCAAGAATCATCCGCTGGGCGTCGGGCTCATGCGGGCAGTCGACGTAAAAACCCGCCCAACTGACGCCGAAGGCTGCAAACGCGCTCCACCACAGATCCGCGAATGCCTCCATGCGTGCCTCGCGGGACGGCAAGTGGGCAATGGCGGCAGCGGGCGTCCGCAGCGCGGCATAGTCGCGATGGGGGATCGATTCCTGCATGCTCATGCTGGTCGTCAGGCGCTTTCGCGCTCGCGGCGTTTCATCTGCTGAAGTGGCGTCCCGTGCTCGATAGCGTGAGCATCGATTACATAGACGGTGTTTGTATTGTCCAGCTCGGGCAGGTGGTACATGAGGTCAATCATGATTTCATCAACCACTGCACGGAGTGCACGTGCACCCGTGTTACGAGTGATGGCACGATCGGCGATCAGATCCACTGCGTCGCGCGTGAACTCCAAGCGCGCGCCTTCAAGTGAGAAGAGGTGCTGGTACTGCTTGATGAGCGCGTTCTTTGGCTCGGTCAGAATCTGCACCATGGCATCGCGCGAGAGCGGATGCAGCGGGCAAACGATCGGCAGACGCCCAACCAATTCCGGAATCATTCCGAATTCAAGCACATCATCGGGGGTGACTTGGGCAACCAGCGCGGAGCGCTCGGTGACCTTGTCTTCCACGCCCTGTGACTCAGCAGAGAAGCCGATGCGCTTGCGACCAATGCGCTTGCGAACGATGTCCTCAATGCCATCGAAACTACCGCCGCAGATAAACAGGATATTGGTGGTATCCATCTGGATGTACTGCTGTTCCGGATGCTTGCGCCCGCCTTGCGGAGGAACGTTGGCAGTGGTGCCTTCCAATAGCTTCAGCAGGCTTTGCTGAACACCTTCGCCGCTGACGTCGCGGGTGATGGAGACGTTGTGGTTGGTCTTGCCAATCTTGTCGATTTCATCGATGTAGATAATGCCGCGTTGCGCGCTTTCAAGGTCAAAATCAGCAGCTTGCAGCAACTTCAGGAGTAGGTTCTCCACATCTTCGCCGACGTAGCCCGCCTCGGTCAGTGTGGTGGCGTCGCCGATCGCAAACGGAACATTCAGAATGCGCGCGAGCGTCTTGGCCAAGAGCGTCTTGCCGGTACCGGTGGAGCCGATCATCAGGACGTTGGACTTGTCGAGCTCCACTTGTGACTGCTCGTTCTCAAGTTGTGAGAGACGCTTGTAGTGATTGTGCACGGCAACAGACAACGCGCGTTTGGCGTTCTCTTGGCCGATCACGTACTGATCAAGGAACTCCTTCATCTGCCGCGGTGATGGAATCTGTCCAAGTTGCGGACGGCTGCCGGTGACACGGCGTCGCTCCTGCTTGAAGATGTTCTGGCAGAGGTCGGTGCAGTTGGTGCAGATGTACACGTCGCTGGGACCTTCAACCATTGGCCCAACTTCGCGACTGGTCTTGCCGCAGAAGCTGCAGGTGGTGACCTTGCGACCGCGGAAGCCACCGTCACCGCCACCACCACCGCCACTACCGGATGCGCCACCGCCGCCTGGTCCACTGGGGCCGCCGCCGGTTCCGCCGCCGAAGCCATCGCCAAACTCACGACCACCACCGCGCTTGGAGTTACCCGAGTTGCCATTGGCACGCTGCGGAATGGCGGGGTTTGGTTCACGGCTCGGCATAGGCTGCATCTGTCAGTGGCTCCTTAAATACGGTGGACCGATCGCGAATCGCGCGCATCGATCAACGGGCGTAAGTCTATCGGTCTTGAAGAGGGGATTCTGAAGTGGAGACTTCCATCATGGCTTGCGAACCGTCATTCGCAAGTTCTTATGCGGATTCCTCAGAACGAACACCCCTTATCGGCGGGATCAGGCGTCAAAAACCACTAAAAAGCGCTATCGGCGCGGTGTCCGCCGTGGTTCCTCAGAGCCCCAGTCCGTGCCCCCGCGTTGATCCCGTTCCTTCTTGGCATTCTCGCGGGTTCGTTGCACCATGGCATCACGGGCGATGTCAAACTCGCGGCGCGTCATCTCGCCGCGCTCAAGCATGCCGCGCATGTCATCGAGGGTAAAGCCGGGTGTTGTTCCGAGATCGGGGGACTTTGCAGCGCGCCGAGCCCAAAAGACAATGCCGCTTCCACCGACAATCAGCACCAAAAGTGCCACGATGCCGATCCAGAACAGGGCGTCGTTTGACCCGGCGTTCACGCGCGGATTACCCCTTCTTCTTTGGTGTCACGCGTGCTGCCGCTGCCTTCTGCTTGTCGGCAACGATCTTGTTCCACTCTTCGGCCGGCACATCAGTGACCTTGGCCTTGGCAAGAACGCGGTCAAGCGTCTTGGCTTCACGGATGGCCAAAGCCATCTCATTCAGGCGGCCATTCTGCTGGAGTTCAGTACGAATCTGATCGGGACGAGTGCCGCGTGAGCGCGCCATCTGCACGATCGATGCGTTGAGTTCGGCATCGGAAACATCAATGCCGAGGTCCTGCGCCAAGCGCGCAAGAATGAAGAACGCGCGCAAGCGTTTGCGGGTGTCTTCTTCGCTGGCTCCGCGGATCTCGGCAAGGCGATGCTCAATCTGCGCCTCTTCCATTCCCTGCTGCTGCAGCTGGATGCGCTGCATCTCAATATTGCGTGCAACTTGAGCACCTGACATCTTCTCTGGAAGATCAAAGGTGACCTTCTCAAGGAGCCACTCGGCAGCCTGCTCGCGCATGGCGGCGCGCTGCTCTTGGTCGCGGCGTGATTCGAGTGAGAGTTTCACCTGCTCGCGCAGGTTTTCAACTGCACCGAGGCCAAGCGATTCAGCCACAGCGGCTGGCTCAGCCGGAGTGATGCGCTCTGCTTGCGTTGGCGTGAATTCCACGGTGATTTCCGCACCGCGGAGGTCTTCGCGCTCATGCACTTCTGGGCCGGTGGTCTTCAGGACGATGGAGTCGCCGACCTTCTTGCCAGTGACGTGCTTGCTCAGGTCATCAAACATGAGGCCGAGCACTTGTCCCTTGCCTTCGTCTTCCACATCGGGCACCACTACCAGGCACTCAGCGGCTTCAAAGTACGGGTCCTGCTTGGCGCCCTTGACGCGCACTGTGGCCTTGCCGACCATGCGATCGAGGGTCTCAAAGGGACCGTCGATGCGAGCCGGAGTTCCGAAGCGGTAGCCGAGTCGGCGAATCTCGTCGGCGAGGTACTTCTCATCAACCTCTGCGACTGGGCGACTGACTTCGACGTCCTCGAGCTTTGGCAGGGTGATCTCCGGGATGACTTCAATGTCCATCGAGACTTCGATCGCCTTGCCGCGCTTGATCTCAACGTCAGCGGCTGCCTCGTCCACCTCAGGGTCTGCAACGGGCTGGAGCTTATGATCCTGCAGCGCCTTGGAGTACGCATCGGTCAGGAGCCGGCGGCGCAGGTCTTCCATGATCGACGCGCCGAAGCGCTTCTCGATCAGGCCGATCGGTGCGCTGCCGCGGCGGAAGCCGGGGATGTTCACCTCGGTACGAGCATTGGCATACGCCTCGGTGAGGCGCTCGTCCACCATCGCTGCTGGAATGGTGATCTTGAGTCGCTTGCGCGCAGGTCCAATGTTCTCGACGACGACGGTGCTCTCAGTGGCCATAGTGTTGCTCGATCAGGTCTGGTGTCTGGGTCTTGTGTCTGGGGAAAGCGAAGCAGTATACGGGGATTGGCGACGATCGCCGAATCGTGTCCGTTACTTCATGAGAAGCATTTCGGCGTAGGTGGGTAGGGGCCAATTGTCGTCCGGAGTCACGCGTTCGAGTGCATCACATGCGGCGCGAACACGTGCCGTTGCG
>JBDKKN010000143.1:0-9769 GCA_039796075.1 Planctomycetota bacterium
GTTCCAGCAGCCAATTACGGAGGTATTGCTTATCGAAACTGGGTTGATCGCGCCCCGGCGCGTATCCAGCGACCGGCCAATATCGGCTGGAATCGGGGGTGAGCACTTCATCAACCAACATCAGTTCGGTAGTTGGTTCATGGTTCGCATCAAGTGCAAAGCCAAACTCAAATTTGGTGTCTGCCAGGATCAGCCCACGCGCGCGTGCTCGCGCAGCGGCGGCCTTGTAGATAGTGAGCGTCATGCTTCGCAGTCGCTCCGCAAGTTCGCCGCCAACGGCATCGCACATGGCGGTGAAGGAGATATTTTCGTCGTGCCCCTCCGCTGCCTTGGTAGCGGGCGTGAAGATCGGCTCGGGCAGTTGCTCGCACTGACGAAGCCCGGCTGGCAATGGAATGCCACACGCCGTTCCATTCGATTGGTATTCCTGCCAACCGCTGCCCGCCAAGTAACCGCGCGCCACGCATTCCACTTGCACCACCCGCGCCGCGCGGCAGATCATGGAACGACCGGCAAGCATGGCACGATCACCGTCATCCAGCGCCAACAGCCGTGACATGTCCGTCGATACAAGGTGATCAGGAGCAATTCCCAGTGAGCGCAAGAAGGTGAACCACGCAACGCTGATCTCTGTCAGCAGTCGACCCTTTCCAGGTACTGGCGTCGGCATCACCACATCGAATGCACTGATCCGGTCTGTGGCGACTACCAGGATCTGTGGGCGATCCCCCGCGTTGGTCGGAAGCGAATAGACGTCGCGGACCTTCCCCTGTCGGCGGCCCTCAAGGGGCAAGTGCGTCTCGAAGACCGCGTGTGCCGTGGTATCGGTGCCGGGGAGGGCGTTCATCCATGGCATCGTAATCAACCACGATCCCGTCAGCATTCTTGCCGCCTTTCCGCAGGCATATGTCGATCACCACTTGCTGCTCGGCTACACTCGACGGATGCTTCGTTTCACGGTGTTCGATGAGGACGGGCCGGCGCGGGATTGGCCGCTCGTCAATGCACACATTCTTGGCGGCGATAACACGGCGCTTGAGGGAGTTGTGACATTCAGCAAAGGGAAGATTGTCTGCAAGGCAGTCGATACCGCGCCTGCTATCGCTTTGTGCCTGGAAGTGAATGCCGGCAAAGCTGGCACGATGATGCTGCAGACGTGTCTCTTGGAGCAGCGCAATGAGCCGTACCGCTTGTACGAGGAACTGGCGCGTCACCGCGTGAAGATTTTCTTAGAGAAAAGTGAGAACTGGGGCTTCCTTGATCCGGCCAAGGCTCCCGAGGCGTTCGAACAGTTTGAACGCGCGCGTTCCATGTTCGTCACCGGCACGGTGGATCATGAGCCCCATCGCGCGCAGGTTCATCACCGCGATGCCTTGGCGATAGCCATGGATGCCAGCGAGAAGCTGGTGATGAAGCGCACCGAGTGGATGTTGCATCGCCGCTACGCCAAGCAGGGCGCGCAACGCGCACTTGGAGTGCGTGTGCCGGTTGAGAAGGCGCCAGAATTGCTGAAGTCCGCGCTCGTTCAAGACTTTGACATCTTGTCCGTGCCCACGCCGTGGCACTTGATTGAGCCCACCCAAGGGCGGTTTGTGTGGGATCAGGTTGATCGATGGATGCAGTTTGCGAAAGCAAGCAAGCGTGAATTGATTGCCGGCCCGCTCCTGGACGCCAGCGCCGCAGGAATTCCTGGCTGGGTACGCCCAATCATGGCGGATCCAGCAAAGCTGAAGGATCGCTTGCACTCATTCATTACTGAGGTAGTTACCCGCTACTCCCCGCTCAATCCGTTCTGGAACATTGTCTCTTCGATCCACTTGAATGAGGCTGCCACGCTCTCGCCGGCGGCAATGGTGCAAGCCACCCGTATTGCTGCTGTTGCAGTTCGTCAAGTGCAGAAGAACGCAAAGTTGCTTGTTGAAATTGGCGATCCGTTTGGTGACATTCCTCCGGACGCAAGCGGCGCCATGAACGCCATTCGCTATTTGCGAGCGCTGGTTTCTGAGGGTGTCTCGGTGGACATTGTTGGCATACCGGTGGTGGTTGGCGATGCGGCGCGTGGCAAGGGAACCCGCGACTTGATGCAGATTGCTGCCATGCTGGAGCGATTTACCAGTCGCAAGGAAATGCCGCCCGTCGTTGTCACCGCGTGCGGAGCGCCCAGTGAGCCACACCCGGAACCGGGCGCTGGATTCTGGCGTCGTCCGTGGGGAACCGAGTCGCAAGGCGCGTGGGCTGGCATGTGTTTCCAGATTGCCATGGCTAATCCCGGCATCCAAGCAGTCGTGTGGGATCGGCTGCGCGACGATGCGGGGATTGGCATCAAGAACGGCGGCTTGTTTGCCACCGATGGAACCCCAAAGTTGGCTGCTGAACGAATTGTTCGCTTTCGACGCCAAATTCGCATGCCTTTGCCTCCGCTGAATGCGGACGTGGCCCGCTCCGCAGCAGAGGAAAGTTGATGCGCGTGCTCAGCGCAATGCGCCGCCGCGGCGCGGTGGTAGTGGTGCTCGGATGCTCTCTTGTGGCATTATTCAGCGGTGTTTCTGAGTACTTTCGAGCGCCGGGTCCGGCTGTGATCGGTACGGATTTCATCGATATCAATCGCGCCTCGGCAGCAGAGCTCTCTTTGCTTCCCGGGGTTGGGCCGGCACTGGCACAGGCCATCGTGGACGATCGGGCAGCTCGTGGTCCGTTTGCCACTACCGCCGATATCGATCGGGTCCGCGGCGTTGGTCCTGCCGCCCTTGCTCGGATCAGCGCGTTCATCTCCGCTCCCGCCTACGCTCCACAGTGATGTCTTCCACCAAGGATGCGTCGCCCACCTGGTTTGGTGGGCTTGTCGCCGCGAGCGCCATTGACCCACTCGTCAGCAATGTCGAGGCGGGCGGGGCATCTTCGTGTCGTGGTGCGGCGGGCAGCAGCACGGTGTTTGTGGCGGCGGCGCTCGCGCAACGCACGCAGCGCCCCGTGCTCTTGGTCACCGCGCATATCGATGAAGCCGACGAAGCTGTTTCGGAACTCAACGACCTGTTTGCTGCGGGCGTTGGTCCAGAGCCGGTGCTACTTCCAGCGCTCGAAAGCTCGCCCGGCGAAGGTGGTTCTGCCCTCGACTTACTTGCCGAGCGACTGACCGTGGTGCGGCGACTCATTGAGGGAAACGTGCCAGGCATATTGGTGGCGCCATTTCCGTCGCTGATGCAAATGGTGCCGGATGCTGCACTCTTGCCACGGCTCCTGCGGGTTGCGCGCGCCGGTCAGCGTTGCGCACCGCGTGAACTTGCCGAGTGGCTTGCCGATGCTGGATATGTACGCACCGAGGCCATCGAGAATCCGGGCGAATTCGCCGTGCGCGGTGGGCTCATTGATGTCTTTCCACCCGGCGGGGCGCTGCCAGTGCGCCTTGACTTCTTCGGTGATGAACTCGAGCGCATCTTTGAGATTGACCTGATCACCCAGGCGAGTGATCGGCGTATTCCAGAGGCACAGTTTGTTGGCGCCAGCATCTCGTCGGTCCTTGATGACGCTGGCAAAGTATCGATTGCAGAACTGCTGCCTCGGCAAACAGTGTGCATTATTGCGGAACTGTCGGAAGTACTTGAGCAGGGTCGCGGCTACTGGGAACGAGTGAACGACGGCCAAGGCGTGCTGTCACCGCAGGCGCTCTTTAAGTCATTGGGCGCGCGCTGTCACGCCATGGTTGACATCAACGGATTTAGTTCAACCAATGCTTCCGACCGCGTTGTGGCGTTGCCGGCGATCACGCTGCCTGCCTTCGACGACGAAGTTGCGGAAGCATTCGCTGAACTCGGCGAGTTGTCAGCACGGGTACCCACCTCCTTGTGCTGCGATACCGAAGGTGAATTGGCGCGCGCCCGGGAGTTGCTTACTGAGCACGCCGGTTCCGCAAAGTTGGCGACGCTGCGCCAGCACGTGCACCGCGGATTCATTTGGGAAAGTGATAAGCCATTTGCGGTGGTTCCTCAGCATGAGGTGCTGCATCGGTTTGGAGTACGCCGTCGTGTGCAGCGGGTGGGGGCTGCCACCACTCGTGATGCATTCATGCAGTTTGGCGCGGGTGACTATGTGGTGCACCGCGACCATGGAATTGCGCGCTTCCATGGTCTGCAATTGATTGGCGGTGGGGAAGAAGAGTTCCTCACCTTGGAATTTGATGGTGGTGCCAAAATCCACGTCCCCGCCTCCAAGATTGACCTTGTCCAGAAGTACATCGGATCCGGTGCAACGCGACCAACGCTGGCGACCATTGGCGGTAAGCGATGGAAAGCGCAGAAGGAACGCGTGCAAGAAGCGGTCCGCGACATGGCGGGCGAGATGTTGCGCATTCAGGCAGCGCGTGAGGCAAGCGCAGGCATTCGCTTTCCGGAAGACACGCCATGGATGCATGAATTTGAAGCAGACTTTGCGTGGACGGAAACGGAAGACCAATTGACGGCGATCGCCGCAGTGAAGCGTGATATGCAATCAGCGCGCCCCATGGACCGACTGATTTGCGGCGACGTTGGATTTGGAAAGACCGAAGTCGCCATTCGTGCGGCGTTCAAGGCGGTGGAGAGCGGGCGGCAAGTGGCGGTGCTAGTGCCAACCACCGTGCTTGCCGAGCAGCACGAGCGCACCTTTCGTGATCGATTCCGCGCGTATCCGTTTCGCATCGAGAGCCTGTCGCGCTTTAAGACTGGTGCCGAGAGCAAGGTGGTGTTGGCGGATCTGGCTGCGGGTAAGGTTGATGTAGTCATCGGTACGCACCGCATCCTGAGTAAGGATGTTGCGTTCGCCGACCTGGGTTTGGTGATCGTTGATGAAGAACAGCGCTTCGGCGTTGAGCACAAGCAGCGCTTGTTGGCCTTTCGATTGGCCGCGGATGTGCTGACGCTGAGTGCCACGCCCATCCCGCGCACGCTGCACATGAGTCTCCTTGGTATTCGCGATATCTCTAGCTTGACTACCGCGCCGCTGGACCGTCGCGCCATTGTCACCGAGGTGATTCCCTGGAATCCCCGTCGAATTCAGCAGGCGATTCGGCGTGAATTGGCTCGGCAGGGGCAGGTGTTCTTTGTTCATAACCGCGTCAATGACATTGAGAAAGTGGCCGCGGAAGTACAGGCCATGGTGCCAGATGCGCGCGTCTTGATTGGTCATGGTCAGATGACGCCGTCCGTGCTTGAGGAAGTCATGCTCAAGTTCATGCGTCACGAGGCAGACATTTTGGTGTCAACCACCATCATCGAGAGTGGCATCGATATTCCCATTGCCAACACCATGGTGATCCATGATGCAAACATCTTTGGTCTTGCGGAGTTGCATCAATTGCGCGGTCGTGTTGGTCGCTCCAAGCACCGTGCCTATTGCTATATGACGTTGCCGCAGGATCGTGTCATGACCGAAGACGCCATGAAGCGATTGAAGGCGATTGAGGATTACTCCATGCTCGGCGCTGGATTTCGAATCGCCATGCGCGATTTAGAGATTCGCGGTGCTGGGAATCTTCTGGGCGCTGAGCAAAGCGGGCACATCGCGACGGTCGGATACGAGATGTACTGCCAGCTTCTTGAGCAGGCGGTGGGCGAATTGCGTTCAGAAGATCGTGTGGTGCCCAGTGACACCATGCTGGACATTGGTATCGCCGCCAGCATTCCGCGCGGCTATGTACCGAGTGACCTGCGACGCATGGAGGCATACCGCCGCATTGCCATGGCGAAGGATCCCGCGCAACTCGCCAAGGTGCGCGCCGATCTTGAAAGCGCGTATGGAGCACCGCCCGCTGCGGTGCAGACGCTCCTTGACCTTGCCGATGTTCGCCTCGCTGCCACCATCATGGGTGTGCGCAGCGTGGCACGGCGCGAACAAGATGTGGTGTTCCGCACGGTTGATCCGGGCGCCTTGGAGGCGCGACTCGCCGGTATCCAAGGAACGGTTCGCGTCGTCGGCCAGCCCGACGAGCATGGAGTGGTGGACGTTTACCTTCGTCCCGCCAAGGCATTTCTCACGCCCAAGCCGCTGTTGCAAGTGCTGCGGCGTCGGTTGGTGGGGGAGTAACAGCGCGCTCGCGCAGATTTCGGCTTGGAAAGTCTGGGGGCTGGTGCTCAGCGCCTCAAAAATGCACCGACCGCGTGCAGGCGTGGAGCACGCGGTCGGTGGCTGTCGAGCGTTTGAGTTCGACGGTGATTAGGGATTGCGACGACGTGCGCCCGTTGCGATGGTTCCAGCGACCATCAGCAGCGCAATGGCTCCTGGTGCAGGGATCGCCGAACCATTGACGTCGACCTGGTCAAAACGCCAGGTGCCTGTGACGCCGGTCGCCGAGTAGCGCCTACCGGAGGTGGCGACGAACCTGTTTTGGCCAGGAGCATGGATCGCCATGACTCGGAACTGGAAGTCGTCATTGCTGTTTGCCTCGGTGGCACCGCTAAGATCGAAACTAAAGAGCCGAAATTTGTTGCCCTTTGCAGCTCGGTAGTTACCGTCGTTAGCCAGTCCGGTGGTGATAAAGTTCAGACCGCCGTCAACGGAGTATTGGAACTGCGCCCACGCACTGGCGCGCTTGCCGTTTTGCTGCAAGAAGCTCACGGAGAGTTCGTCGAAACCGGTGGTGTCAGCAGCGAAATTCAGGCCATGTTCACCGGAGGGCGAGTTCACGGTGCCGAAGTTTGATGCGTCTAGTGAACGGCTGGTGGCCTTACGCGGCTTCTTCGGGGCGTTGGGGACGGTACGGGCGGTCGTCTCGACGGCGTTCATTTCGCCAATTCCAAAGTCAGGGTTAGTTGCAGAGGTGCTGAAACTCCAACTCGTCACCACCGCACCGTGGGCGCCTGATGCAATGAGTGCAGCAGTGCCAATAATGAAAGCAGCTCCAATGTTTGTCAACATGGGTTGTTTCGCAAGACCTTCCGGAAAGGAACGTGAGCACCTTCCGGATAGGAATGATGCTCATGGTCCCGGCAAAGGTGCCGTGACATCTGAATAGGCGAGAACCAAGTGCGGAATGTGTCACTCTCATTCAAATGAATGTGCAGATTTCCACAAGTTCGACGGAGATTCGGGATGATCAGGATTTGCGACGGCGTGCGCCCGTTGCGATGGTTCCAGCAGCCATCAGCAGCGCAATGGCTCCTGGTGCTGGAACTACGTTGGCTGGAGCGAGCGCCGAACCATTAACGGTGACTTCGTCAAATTTCCAGGTGGCGGTGGTGCCGGTCGCCGCGTAGCGCTTGCCGGAGGTGGCGACGAACTTGTCCATGTCAGGAGCATGGATCGCCATGACTCGGAACTGGAAGTTGGCATTGTTGTTTGCGTCGGTGGCATCGCTGAGATCGAAGCTGACGAGCTTAAAGCTCTTGCTCGCTGCAACTTGATAGTTGCCGTCGTTGGCCAGTCCGGTGGTAATAAAGCTCACACCGCCGTCAACGGAGTATTGGAACTGTGCCCACGCACTGGAGCGCGCGCCGTTGAGCTGCAAGAAGCTCACGGAGAGGTCTTGGAAATCGTTGGTGTCCGTGGCGAAGCTGATTCCGTCGTAACCGGAGCGCGAGGCATCGGCGTCGAAGTTCAGCACTTCCAGCACGCGGTTGGTGACTTGGGTCGCACCTTTGCGCGACTTCTTCTTGGAGAGGGAGACGGTGCGGACGCTCGTCTCGACGGCGTTGGTTTCGCCATGGCCAAGGTCAGCGCTGGTGGCAGCGGTGTTGAAAGTCCAATTTGTCACCACTGCGCCGTGGGCGCCTGATGCGAGGAGTGCAGCGGTACCGGCGATGAGAGCGGTTCGAATGTTTGTCGACATGGTTCGTTTCCAAGACCTTCAGGGAGGATCGTGAGCACTGTCCGGAGGGGAATCGTGCACGTGGTCGCGGTAAGGGTTCCGTGACATCTGAGTAGGCGAGAACTAAGCAGGAAATGTGTCACTGCCATTCAAATGAATTTGCAGATTTCTACAACGTCCAAATAATCTTTACGATTGATCAGGAAATACTTCCCATTCCCATAGATGTGTCACCGGGCGCGTCCATACTGATTGCAGTTCGGAGAGGCGTCATGCGACGCCTGACGCATGGACGCACTGGGCGAGATGGCTTCGGAGGATCCGAAGTGCAATCGAACCCTGAACCACAGAAGGAGCTACACGATGGCGAATCTCAATAAAGTGATGCTGATTGGAAATCTCACGCGCGACCCGGAACTCAAGCACACGCCCGGCGGTCAGCCGGTGTGCGAGTTCGGATTGGCCGTCAACCGGAAGTACCGCACCAAGGAAGGCGAAGATCGTGAAGAGACGACTTTCGTTGACTGCGAAGCGTGGGGCAAGCAGGCCGAAGTCCTCAAGCAATACATGAGCAAGGGCAAGCCCGTGTTTCTCGAAGGTCGCCTGAAGCTCGACACCTGGGAAGATAAGGAAGGTGGCAAGCGCTCCAAGATGCGCGTGGTCATTGAGAACTTCCAGTTCCTCGGCACCGCGGGCGGCGCAGGCGCTGGCGGCGGTGGCGGTGGTTCCGGAGAGCGCTACGTCAGCGAAGAGGGTGGTTCGTCTGCTCGCGGTGGTCGCGGTGGTCGCGGCGGCAACGCCGGCTCATCACAGGGCGGCGGAGCTGCGCACCAGCACGTGAGTGAAGAGGAAATTCCTTTCTGATCCCGGTGCGCCGAGTGGGCGCATAACGGCTATCGGAACCACGATGTCCGCCGCGGAGGCCCCTATGGGGCTTTCCGCGGCGGCGTGTTTCTGCCATAATGCGTGGCTCGTCTCGCTTCCGACTACGCGGTCGGTTGCTTTCCAAAGGTTGGGCCCCGAGGCAGCCCTAACTTGACGCGGCACAGCCGCAAAAGGACAGCGTCATGGCATCAAAGAAGATTGAGCTCTTGCTCAACCGCACCATCGAAAATCTGGGTCTCGTTGGAGACGTCGTCAAAGTGAAGCCCGGCTTCGCTCGCAACTACTTGCTGACGCACGGTTTCGCTGAGGCTCCTACCCAAGAGAAGATCGAGGCATTGAAGGACCGCCGCGCGCAGGCGCAGGCTGAGCTTTCCAAGCTTCGTTCTGAGCGCGAGGCTCTCATGGCCCGCATGGAAGGCGCCGCGATCAAACTCATCCGCAGCGTCAACGACCAGGGCGTCCTGTACGGCGCCGTCACGCAGCGCGACATCTCGGATCAGTTGGTGGTCGATGGATTCATGGTTGACATGCGTGCGGTTCGTCTGCAGAACCCGATTCGACGCATCGGTCAGTACAGCTGCTTGATTCAGCTCGACCGCGACCTCAAGACCGAACTCACCATCGACGTCCTTCCGGACCGCGCCCTTGAGAACTTCACCGCAGCGGCCGCCGCTGCTGAGGCTGCTGAGGAGGAGACTCCGGCTGCCGAAGAGCCTGCCGCCGCCGCCGAGGAGCCAAAGAAGGGCAAGAAGTCCAAGAAGGACTGACCGCCCGCTGATCGCTCGCTTGCCTTTGCCTCCGGGTCGGGCCCTGGCCTCGGGTCGGGTCCTTGCCTCCGGGTAAGGGGGGATTCGAAAGGATCTGAGTAAATAGTAACCCCATAACGCGCCACCCCACCCGGGTGGCGCGTTATCTTTGACGCCCGTGGGTTGGCGCTGCCGGTCCCTCTTGACGAATTTCTGACACTTGTCACTGAGACCTGTTGCACCGATGCCCACCAAAGCGCCGATATTGAATTTACGTGTGGAGCGCGCACCGCATGGCGGCAGTGCGAGTTCCACCCCGGCACCGCGTACGGTCGCGGCGGCTGGCATTTCAGATGTTCCG
>JBDKKN010000144.1:0-2875 GCA_039796075.1 Planctomycetota bacterium
CAAGACGACCAATTGGGTCGTGCGTCTCAAAGACCTCTTCCTCTTCCTTGGTGCGGTACTTGCGCGGATCGCTCATGGAGTGACCCTTGTAGCGGTAGGTACGCATATCAACGAAGGCCGGACGGCTGGTAGCACGGCACTTGTCCGCGATGTGCTTCATGTCGGCGTACACACCAACAACATCCATCCCGTCAACAACGTAGCCATCAATTCCGTAACCCGCGGCTTTGGTAATCAACGAATGCGCCATGGTGGTGCCACGTGCAATCGCGGTACCCATGGAGTAACCATTGTTCTCAACCACGTAGATGACGGGAATGTCGAACAGTCCAGCTAGATTCATCGCCTCGTGGAAAGCGCCCTGATTCAGTGCGCCATCGCCAAGGAAGCACAACGTAACGCGTGAATTCGGCTTGCCGTCAATCACCTCGTCTATGTACTTGCATCCAAAGGCGAGCCCGGCACCAAGCGGCGTCTGCGCACCGACAATGCCGTGGCCACCATAAAGATTGTTGTCGCGGTCAAACATGTGCATCGAGCCGCCCTTGCCCTTGGCGCAGCCACCAACACGGCCGAACATTTCCGCCATGCAATGCTTTGGATCCATGCCGCGCGCCAAGGCGTGACCGTGATCGCGGTAGGCAGTGACGATCGGATCCTTGTGCTGGACGGCAGCCGTGCAACCAACCGCCACGGCCTCTTGACCGATGTAGACGTGGCAGAATCCACCGATCTTCTTCTCCTGATAGGCCTGCATGCAGCGCAGTTCAAATTCGCGGATCAGAAGCATCTGCTTGAACCAGTCCAGCATTTGCTCGGAAGAAACATGGGCGGCGGCGGCTGGAACCTGCAGGTGTTCGGCATCGCCGTACACCTTGGTATGAACAACCGACTGCGGTGCTGCCGATGCGGAAGTACCGCCAGCAGTTGGATGAGAGAGACTTGTCATATGGGTGGAGTCAGTACAAACTGGAAACAGGCGCCGTGCGACGAACGTCAACACGGCTGCGGCGTAAACAGACCCATAAGTATAGAAGGCACGCGCGTTTCCGGCAATGCCGAAACCGCGCGTGTGCTTTCTGTGAATGTTGTCAAGAATCCAAGCCGAATTCAACCAATCACGAACGGGCCTTCCCGACCGCCTCCGGTGCCGCTGGGCGCTGCGCGGGTGCAGTTGCCGGACCGACGGACGAGGCTTTTTCAGCCTGCCCGAGCGCCCGACCCTGCAGCAACAGGACCGCCATCTCCACCTGCGGGTCAATGCCCTTCATGACCAAGTCTGCCGGGTCGCGCGGCTCCTTCGCCTTCTTGTCGACCACCTCACCGTTGCCAGGAGGCTCATCGCCGGGCGCCTTTGACGATCCGGGAACCTCCACCATGCCGTCAGCAGCCTCTTCCGGAACATCGTCGGCAGAAGCGCGAATCTTGTTGATCTCATCAATCTGAGCAGGCGACAACTTCACCACATAGTCCGGCATGACTCCCCAGTCATCCGAGCCGGGCTGCTTATGAACAAGCCGCCCCTTGGTCTCGCCTGGCTTGGCTGGCAACAGGTAGTGCTGAACCGTGTACTTCACGTTTGCCTTGGCCTCTGCGCCGCGGCCATCAATGTCATGCACTTCCTGCACACTGCCCTTGCCGAAACTGCGTTCGCCGATCACCACTGCCACGTCATGTGCCTCCAATGCACCGGAGACAATTTCGCTGGCACTGGCACTGCCCTCATTGATGAGCACCACGGTTGGAACATCAGCAAGCGGCGCGCGCTGTCGCTGCGCTGTGAATGCATACAGCTCTTGCCCGTTGCGATCCTCAACACTGACAATTCGACCGGTACGCAAGAACGCATTGACAAACGAAACCGCACTCTGCAGAAGTCCACCCGGATTGCCGCGCAGGTCCAAGATCAAGCCGTTGATATCACGCTGCGTGGACATCTCGCGCATTGATTTCAGGAAGTCTGTGAAGGTGTCCTCATTGAATCCAGTCAAGCGGATGTAGCCAATTCCGTCTTCCGGATCGACGTACCAGTCCCACTGCGGCTCAAAGCGCTCGTTGTAACCGGTTTTCTTCCAGCCTTGCACCGAATACATCTTGATGCGTTCGCGAACCAGCGGATACTCAATCGGCTTCGCCTCGCCCTCGCGGGTGATGCCCAGAGTGACCGGAGTGCCTGCAGGCCCAGTGATGGTGTCAACGGCCTTGTCGAGCGGCCAGTCGGCGGTGCTCATGCCATTCACCGAAGCGATCTTGTCCTGCGGCTTGATGCCTGCGCGCTTGGACGGACTGCCATCAAGTGGATTGATGATGACGATTTCACGCTTCTCATTGTGACGAATGAGAATGCCCACGCCCACAAAGTTCCCCTTGATCGCCTGACTGAAACGACGCATGCGGTCCGGCCAGACGATCTCCGTGTAGGGATCCTCAAAGTCGTGCGTCATGGTTGCCATGGTGCCGTTTCCAAACTCACGGACAATCACTTCCACTGGCAATTTCACCGTCGCGTCGTTGGCTGCTCGTAATGCCGCGAACACCTTGTTGAAGGTCTTGGCATCTACTTCTTCAGCGCGCATCGCTGCAACCGACGTCAATTGATCAGTCACTGCTTGACCAAACGCACCGGCAAGCGTTGCATCACCAAGCGATGGGAATTTCTCCTTGAGCGCTGGCGTGGTGGACAACTGATGCACCATGGAAAGCCCGCCTTCAATGAGCGGCTTCCAACCGACATTCTCAAGGTGTTGTGCTGCGATCTGCGTGAGCGCCTCGGCGAGGATTCGCTCATTGATGCCTTCGATTGTCTGCTTCCAGTCATCATCGCCCTTCTCATTGAAGGGCGCGAATGGCTCCTTACGGTCCTTCTCATCGAGGC
>JBDKKN010000145.1:0-63295 GCA_039796075.1 Planctomycetota bacterium
TTTCGTTAGAATGCCCGTCTATGCCAAAGGTGACCTCCGCTAGCGCCTCGCGCGCTGGCTCCAAGACGGTTTCCCGCCTCGCACCCGTAAAAAGCGCCACCGCTAAGACAAGCGGAAACGGCAAGTCGAAAGTTGTAGCGACAGTCACAGTGAAGTCAGCGGCCAAGGGGAAGACTGTTCCGGCGCTGAAGTCTGCATTGAAGCCGACGTTGACGGCGAAGGTTTCGCTGGTAGCCAAGGCGGCAGCGACGGTCGTTGCTGCGAAGGCCACGGCGACGGCGAAGACCACGGCGACGGCGAAGACCACGGCAACTGCGAAGACCACGGCAACCGCCAAGCCTGCGGCAACCGCCAAGTCCACAGTAACCGCGAAGACAGCGGCACCAACAAAGTTTGCACCCGTCACCAAGACGGTTGCTGCCAAGGGTTCGACGCCTCCGGCAACAAATCTGAAGGTGTCGACCACCACGGTGACCAGCAAGACCACCAGTAAGCCGGCCGCCGCGCCGCGGACTCCGTTCACTCTCACGCCCAAGGCGCCTGTGACTGTTGAGCCCAAGCCTGCGGCGGTGTTCGAGTGCCCGAAGCCGAACGAAATTACCTCCATCATGATGGCCACGCGCTACTTGATGGCACGGCCGGACTTTGAGCGACTCCGTCCCGCCAAGTACGGCGAGGAAACCTTCAAGCTTGATCGCATGCACAAGCTGATGGATTTGCTTGGCAATCCGCACCAAAAGATCAAGACGGTGCACGTTGCAGGAACCAACGGCAAGGGCAGCACCGTGGCGATGATCGCTTCAATGCTGCGCGCCTCCGGCTATGCGGTGGGCGTTTACACCAGCCCGCATCTCATCGATATGCGCGAGCGCGTGCAGATTGACGGGAACCTGATTCCGAAGAATGACTTCGTGGACACGGTGCGCTCGGTGGCGAAGGCCGCGGAGAAGTTGGGTGAACAAGCGACATTCTTTGAATTAATGACCGCGGTGTCGTTTGCGTATTTCGCGCAGCAGGCCGTGGATATTGCGGTGATTGAGGTGGGGCTTGGCGGTCGACTCGACTCAACCAACGTCATCACGCCGCTCGTCAGCATTGTGACTTCGATTGATCTTGATCACACCAAACTGCTGGGTGGAACCAAGGCGCTGATTGCTCGCGAGAAGGCGGGCATCTTCAAGAAGGGTGTCCCGGCGCTGTTCTTTGAGCAGGATCCTGAAGTTGATTCGGTGATGCGCGAAGTAGCACAGTCTGTTGGCGCTGAACTTCGGATTGTCAATAAGGACATTGAGTTCTCCAGCCGCTTCTGCGTGACCCCTGACCTTGGGCCGCACACGCGCGTGTGCATGTACACCAAGAACAGTCGCCTTGAGCATGTGCCGGTGCCGCTCCAGGGCGAGCATCAGGCCAGCAACTGCGGGCTTGCGCTTGCTGCTGTTGATGTGCTGAAGAACTTCGGCTTTGAGTTGTCTGAGGACAAGCTGACGGCCGGACTTGCGGCCACCAAAATTCCCGGGCGCATGGAAGTGGTTTCGCACCGTCCGCGCGTTCTCTGTGACGGTGCCCACAACCCAGCGGCGGTGAATGCGTTGATGCGTTGCGTTGGCGCGCATGTCCCGTACGACAGCATGGTGTGCGTCTTTGGTTGCTGCGCGGACAAGGACATCGCGGAGATGATTGACAAGGTGAACCTTGGCGCAGACAAGGTGATCTTCACGCGTGCGTCCTCGACGCCACGTGCGGCGAGTCCGGAAGATTTGCAGAAGCTCTTCCAAGAGCGTTCGGGCAAGATGAGCCAGATTGCGCGCACCGTTCCTGAGGCCATCGACATGGCGATCCGCGGCGTGAGTCGCGAGGACCTGATTTGCGTGACCGGCAGCTTCTATGTTGTCGGTGAGGCCTTGAAGTACATCTCCGAGAAGAAGTAAATCACTGCCTCGTTAGAGGACGATGTTGACCATGCGGCCTGGCACAACCACTACCTTCTTTGGTGGTGTCGTGCTCAGGTGCGGCACAACTTGTGGGTGCGCTAGTGCCATGGCTTCAATCTCCGCCGGACTTGCTGCCGTCGGCACCATGATCCGCGCGCGCACCTTGCCTTGAACCTGCACGGCAATCTCCACTTCGTTGTCCACCAACATCGCTGGGTCGAACGTCGGCCATGGCATTGCTTGTAGACCGCCCGCTATGCCGAGGCGCTCCCCCATCTCGTCAGCAATGTGTGGCGCAAATGGCCACAGGACACATGCGAATCGCACCAGCTGATCGCGGGTCATGCCGCCCTTGGTTGCGTCGGTCATGTCGCTCGGGCGCGTTGCCGCATTCACCAACTCGATCATCGCCGCGATCGCCGTGTTGAAACTCAGACGCTCAATGTCCTCGCCAACCTTGGCGATGGTTCGATGCAATTGCTTCTCGATACCAACATCAGCGACCGCTGCGCACAACACGTCACCAGTGCGCTCATCAACCGCTAGTCGCCACGCGCGCTGTAGGAAGCGGAACACACCAACAATATCCCGCGTGTTCCACGGCTTTGATGCCTCCAGCGGCCCCATGTACATCTCATACAAACGGAATGTGTCTGCGCCGTACTCGGCAATCACATCATCTGGATTGACCACATTTCGCAGGCTCTTTGACATCTTGGCAACAATCTGCGTCACCGGTTCGCCAGTGGCTTTTTCCACGCATTGACCTTCGCCACGATCTTCAACCTCATCGATCGGCACCAGCGTCCGGTCGGCACGCTGGTACGCATGACTGGTGATCAGTCCTTGGTGGAACAACTTGCCCATCGGCTCCGGGGTACTCACCTGACCAAGGTCAAAGAGCATCTTGTGCCAGAAACGCGCATAGAGAAGATGCAGCACCGCGTGCTCGCTGCCGCCAACGTACAGATCAACTCCGCCCGCGTGACACGTGGCTGCGTCATACGAAGTTGGCGCGGCAAACGCCGCTGCACCAGCACTGGGCTGCCCCGCCCCTTGCGCACTCTTCTTTCGCGACAACATCCAATACCGCTCCGCTGCCGGATCCACAAACGCCTGCGCATCTTTCGGCGAGCAGTAGCGCAGGTAGTACCAGCAACTTCCCGCCCAACCTGGCATGGTGTTGGTCTCGCGCACCACGGCGGTGTCAGCTGGCAAGAGCGCCGGATCGACACCCGCCGCACCAGCCGTCGTATGCGTCCAATCACGCGCCTTTGCAAGTGGTGGCTGCGGCGTACTGCTTTCCACTGGTCGATAGTCAGCAAGCGGTGGCAATGCCACCGGCAACGCAGCCACCGAAACCGGATAGTGATTTCCTTCAGCGTCGTAGACCACTGGGAACGGTTCGCCCCAATAGCGCTGCCGACTGAACAACCAATCGCGCAGGCGATAGTTGATGCGCAAACCGCCAATGCCCTTCGATTCAAGCCACGCAATCGCCGCACGTTTCGCTTCGGCGGTCGTCATGCCGTTCATCGAAAGTCCACTCGCCGCGTTCGTGCTATTGATCGCACGCCCTTCGCCGCTGGTGGCCATCTCGTCGGTCCAGGCCACGCCCGCGATGTCGACAACCTGCAGCACTGGCAGCGCAAACTCCTTGGCAAATTCAAAGTCACGCTCATCGTGTGCAGGCACCGCCATGATCGCGCCGGTTCCGTAGCCCATGAGCACATAGTCCGCGGTCCAGACGGGAATGCGCTCGCCGGTCGCTGGATTGACTGCAAACAAGCCAGTTGGAACGCCGGTCTTCTTCTTTGAATCTTGGCGATCGATGTCTGATCGATTCTTCGCCCACGCCACATATTCCGCAAGCTGCGCATCACCGCCGCGCGCCACCACGCTCGTCACCAGCGGATGCTCTGGCGCGACCACCATGTAGGTGGCGCCGAACAACGTATCTGGTCGGGTGGTGAACACGGAGAGGAACTCACGATCAGCGCTCGCTGGACCATCCACTGCAAATCGAATCTCCGCACCCTCGCTGCGACCAATCCACTCCGTCTGCATGGTGCGCGTTGAATCCGGCCACTCCACCAACGCAAGGTCAGCAAGCAATCGATCGGCGTAGGAAGTGATGCGGAACATCCACTGCTTGAGTGGCATACGCACCACCGGATGACCACCGCGTTCGCTGCGGCCATCAATGATTTCTTCGTTGGCAAGCACGGTGCCCAACTTTGCGCACCAGTTCACGGTTTGCGTACCCAGATACGCCAAGCGGAATCCATCGAGATACACCTGCCGTTCGCGCTTCGTGCACGCACTCCAGCGCTTGGTCACGCTGGCACTGGCGCCATGCGCAGCGGCGGTCGCACCACCCACGGATCGCTCAGCGTTTGCCAGCACGATTTCTCGATCCTCCTTGACAATCGCCGCCTCAAGTTCAGCGATCGGTCGTGCGGCTTTCGCCTTGGGATCAAACCATGCGCTGTATGCCAAGAGCCAAATCCATTGCGTCCACTTGTAATAGTCAGGATCGATCGTTGCAAATTCGCGCGACCAGTCGTACATGAATCCAAAGCGCTTCAACTGCCGGCGAAAGTTGTCGATGGCTTTCTTGGTGGTGACCTCTGGATGTACGCCGGTCTGAATGGCGTATTGCTCCGCGGGCAGACCGAATGCGTCCCAACCCATGGGATGCAGAACGTTGAAGCCCTTCATCTTCTTGAAACGACAGATGATGTCGGTGGCGGTGTAGCCCTCGGGATGCCCAACATGGAGCCCCGCGCCGGATGGGTACGGGAACATGTCCAAGCAATAGAACTTGGGGCGCGACGCATCGAATCCAGGCTCACCCGGGTTCGGTTGCCGATATCCGCCGCCCGCAGCCTCGGCTTGCTCAAGCCGCGCCTGCCAGCGTTCTTCGGTGGCATTGGCGAACGCCGCCGTGTATCGGAAGGGCGTCTCGTTCGCACTGCCCGGTAGGCCGGGGGTGCGCGCGTGGCCGTCGGTAGCGTTGTTCGCAGCAGACATAGGGGTCCAAGCGTACTTCAGGCGCCGTGTGCCCTACGATGCGCCGCAATGAAGTCCCCGGACGACGAGCCCCTCGACCCGCAGCCCGATGGCGACAGCGCGCCTGACCCAGGGTCATCGGATACTCCGAGTCCAGATGGCGACCCCGAAGCCGATGGCGATACGGGCGCCGACGAAGGTGCGGACGACGGTAACGACGAGGGCAATGACGAGGGCACCGACGAGGGCACCGACGAGCCACTCGGCGAAAGTGCCTGGGAGCTTCCCGCGCCCGTCGCCAGCGCATGGGTCGGATTCTGGCCGCATCCCGATGCTCCAACGCGTGATGAAGTGGGTCGCGCGGTGGCAAGCTGGGTGGGCCGCGAAGTGGAGATGGAGTCAAGCGAGCCCGATGAAGACGAAGGCATGTTGTGGGCGCTGATGGTGAATATCCCGGGCGTGAATTCGCCGGTGGTGCTGTGGGCTGAACGCGCGCTCAATGCCGAACCAGGGCAACTTGAAGACCCGGCCATGGCGGCCTGCAAGTGGGTGGTTGGCATGCAGACCGTGCTTGAGCCCGGCGAGGCGCACGCCGAATACTTCCATTTGATGGCGATGCTTGCCGGTTCGCTACCGGAGCTCACGGGCATATTGGATGTCTCCAACGCGCGTCGTTGGCCGCGCCAAGAAATTGAAGAGCAGTTTCTGGCCGCTGATGCAGTTCCGAATGACGAGAGCCTGTGGACGATTACCGCCGTTGCAACATCTGACGAAGATGATGTGCCGATGATGCTGTTCACGACCGGACTTTTACGCTGCGGTCTTCCCGAATTGGAGATGCTTGAAGTGCCTGCGCGTCACTCGCAAGCGGCTGCAATCTTGCTGAATCATGTGGCAAGTCTGCTGCTGGAAGCGCCACCGCCAGAGCCGGAAGAGTCGATCGAAATCGGTCCGGATATTTTCGTGACACTCATTCCTTGGCAAGAGTGCGCGCGGTACATCGCGGAAGAAACGCCGGGTTCAACCGCGTTCCGCGAGACCGCACGCGAGCAGGGCGACGGCTCGCTGATGGCGGTGCGCGCAGTGATCTGTTCCGCTAAAAAACGCGGCAGTTTCAAGCAGCTTTGGGCGTGGCCAACGGAAATCATTGAGAGCATGGAAGCTGGTCGCGCGGTGTTGTACGCCAGCGAACATTCCGCTGCCGCCACGGAACGTCGTGCGCAACGCACCTGGCCAAAGTTTGCCACGGCGTTCGCAAGCGTTCGTCGCGCTGAGGAGCCGGATGTGTTGGCGCTTGCAACCACAGCGTTCCAAGTGCAAGCGCCGCTCGGATCCGTCGATGAGCACGATCGCCGCGAACAGGGTTGGTTCACGGTGCAGCGCTTCGATCATGATGTTGTGGATGCCGTTCTTTCCGAAGAGCCGGTGACGCGCCAAGATCTTCATGTTGGCGATGCGATCCGCATTCCGCGCGCCGAGGTCACGGATTGGCGCGTGTTCCTTCCGGAAGAAGTCTTTGGACCAGCGCGCAGCGATGCGTTGCTTGCAGCGGTTGATCGTTTGCGAGGGCTCGCGTGAATATTCAGCAGCATGATGATCATGATGAGAGTGGCAACGACGCTGGGAACAGCACGCCAAGCGGCGGCACTGGTGACGGTCACGGCGCAAGCGGCACCGGTGGTACGCAACAACGCGACGCCGTTCCGCAACACCGGATGGACGCAAGCAGCATGCCCATTGCATGCGAAGCGCGTAATGAATTTGAAGCGCAATGCGTGCAGTCCGTACTGGAGGACGCAGGAATTCAGAGCGTGGTTGATCCGTCCGGCGTGGCAATCTTTGGATTTCCACTCCGTGCCGGTAGCACGGTTGTTCCAGTGCGAGTGTTGCCCGAAGACTTGAGCCGCGCCAAGCAAATGATTTCCGAAGCGCGTTGGGTGGGCAAGAGCGTCGACTGGGACGATGTGGATGTGGGCGAAATGCCGCCTGATGTCATTCGTATGCTCAGCCGCGCGCGGACCGATCGAGTGATCGGACGCGTGATGATGGCAGTCGCGTGGATTGCCATTGCCACAGTACTAGCGAGCGTCGCCATCGGGCTGGTGCGGTCCATCGCGGGGCGGTGAGTTGGTCACGAGAAGCAGTGCAACAGATCGGAGAAGTCATGCGAAGAATCATCATGAATATCGTTGGAATCATGCGAGTGACTTGCGCTGCGGTGTTGCCCAAGGCTTGCCGTCTGAGTGCCTTACCCGCCGTTGCCGCGTGCACTCTCCTCACCGGATGCGCCTACACGCTTGATGGCAAAGTGGTGGAGGGATTCGGCAGCGTGGTCATGGGCCGTGACAAGGATCCCGATGCGCGCAAGGGCGGACTTGGCGGCGCCACTGTGGAACTCATTCGCGATGCCGGCACCATGAACCGCGCGGTTGCTGCGCGCGCCACCAGTGGTTCGGATGGTCGCTTCATTCTGGAAGTACCCGCATTCGGCGCAGGATGGATGGACGAATCGTGGCAGATCCGTGTGCGACGCAATGGGTACGAGAACGTGGAGAGCGAAGTGCAGTTGCCGGGTTCCACTTCCGGGCGCCTGGTCATTGTTGGAATGCACGCTGGAAAGAGTGGGCAATTTCGCGAGCCGGACAGTTCGCGATCCATGATTGATGAGGCGAAGGCGTTCGAGCCATCGCTTGGAAATACCCGTCCCTGACGTAGTGAACGATCGCCGATGCGCAGGCGCTACCACATACATCCTCCTGGACTTCTCTACCTCGTAGTGGTGGTGCTGGTGGGTCTTGCCGCTGCAAATCGGCCAAGCAATCTGTTGGTGTGGGTCTTTGCAGCCATGCTCTCTGGTGTGTTGCTCTCCGGAGTTCTCTCTGGTCAGCCACTGATGAAACTGCGCGCGGTGCGCACGATGCCCCGCACCGGGCGCGTTGGTGAACCGGTGATTGTTCGCTACACGGTCATCAATGAGTCATCGTTGTGGCCTTTGTTTGCGCTGTTTGTGCGTGAAATCACCACGATCCCTGGCTCGCGCGCCTTTGTGCAACATGTTGGCCCGGGCGAGCAGGTGATTGCAGAAACCGCCTACTGGCCAAGTCGGCGCGGGCCGATGCGCCTTGAACGATTCCGCATCGAAACGGTATTCCCGTTCGGCCTAGTGATGAAGAGCGTTCGTTTCGATGATGGCAGTGAATGCCTGGTACTGCCGCGCGTTGAACGACTGCGGCCCGGTGTACTGGTGTCACTTGCGTCCGGCACTGTTGCCGGTCCGTCAACAAGTACGCGCTCCGGTCCGGGAAGTGATTTCTTAGGCATTCGCGAGTACCGCCCCGGCGACGGATTGCGACACATTGCCTGGCGGCGCAGTGCATCGGCTGGCACACTCGCAGTGATCGAACGTTCCATTGACGCACCGCCGCGTATTCGAGTGGCACTGGATTTGCGACGGTCGACTGACGCACTGCGTGTTGACCCTGCTGGCCGCGCAGCGCGCGACTTGGAAGAGGACGCCATTGTCCTAGCGGCAAGCATTCTCTCGCACGCGCAGCGCGATGGATACGAAACCCGGCTTTGTGTCCTTGGGCTTCCTTCGCCGGCGATGCCCATGCGGCGTGGGCACTGGCATTTGCAGAAGGAATTGGCCGTACTTGCGGCGCTTGACCTTGATGCGCCGCGCGATGCATCCGCCGTCCTGCCCGCTGAACGCGAGCGTGCCACCACGCTGGTGATTCATGTCGATCGCGCCGATATGCGGCTGGTTACCGATGGCGCCGTGCATATTGGGGCCACGCAGCTAGGCGCGCTGATTGCGCCGATTTCCACGCCAACGTCGGCGCCGGACCCCGGAGCTACATCATGAATGTTGCACTCCTCTTTCGGCGTGCGGTACTACTCTTGGTGTTCCTTTCGATTGCCGCATTCGCTGCTAGCGAACGAAGCGGATGGGTGCTGGTCATCGGCGGCTTGCTTGCCGTTGCCGCAACGCGCATCACTGACGGTCCGCGCAAGCGTCACTTACCCGCCTGGGCCATTCGCTTTGGTGTCTTTGTCGGTATCGGCTGGGGCGCGGTGCAATTCATGGCGCGCCCTTCGCCTGATGAGGCGCCGCGCATTGTGGCGTATGTGGTGCTTGGGGCATTGCTTCTCAAGCTGTGGGACCGCAAGAATCCCAGTGACTGGCGGCAAGTCATGGCGTTATCCATCGTCTTAGTTGTTGCATCTGCGCTTGCCTCCGGTGACTTTCTGGTCGGCGTCTTGGTGATCGGCTACGCGGTGGCCACTATCGCCACCACCATGCTTTATCACTTGCACGCCGGTGCAGCGCGTGCCGAGGATGATCGCCGTGCCGCCGCGTTGCGCCCGGGTGCACTTGCGCCGATGGAAGCTCCGCATGGCGCTGCACCGCTGCGGCACTTGCGGCGTCTCGCCGGTGCCGGTGTCGTCTTGGGCATTGTGCTGAGTGCTATGGTTTTTGTGATGTTTCCGCGTGAATCAGTGCTCGGGGGGCAATCTGGAAATCGGCAAAGTGGATTCCGCCCCGACATTTCCTTGTGGAGCGCGGGTCGCGTTTCGCTTTCCTCGCGCGTGGCCATGACCGTGACGCTTCTCGATCCGCGCGGGGCGGCTGGACCGTTGACATTGCCACTGCGCCTACGCGGCGCGGTCTTGGATGTGTATTCCGGGCCCGAGGGCAAGTGGCGCGGCAACCCCACCCACTCTGGCGATCGCTCATACCAGACCGGATCCGCGCAGGGCTTTCAGTGGTTCGCTGCTGAGGCGCGCCTGGAGCGGTCGAATGTGTGGACGCAAGTGGTGGAGATGCGCTCGCTAGCAAGCGAACATGTATTCACTGCGTGGCTGCCGCTAGCGGTTGCTAGCGAGGAGCGGCGATCATTTGTTCTTGATCCGCGAACTGCGGAAGTCACTGAGGCGACCGCAGGTATCGTCGGCCGCCCGCGCAGTTACAGTATTCGCATGCAGGGCTACCCGTCCGGTGCGTTAGCGCGTGCGGTAGCGGGCGCCGCGCCGCCAGAGCTTGCAGAATTCCCCGTGCCCGAAGTGCGGGTGATCGCCGAACGCATTCTTGCCGACGCGGCGTTAGTTGATCTGCCAGACGAAGACGCCATCAAGGCCGATCCACAACTGAAGTGGGTGCGGCAACGGCGCATTGCCGCCATGTTCCAGGAGTACCTTTCGGGACCAAAATTCGCCTACACCACCGACCTTTCTGCGTTCCGACGCGTGGAAGGCCAAGATCCCATCGTGTTGTTTATGGAGCGCTACCGATTCGGTCACTGCGAATACTTTGCGTCTGCCATGGTGGCATTGTGTCGCTCCATCGGTATCGAAGCGCGCGTGGTCACTGGGTACATGGCAACCGAGTACGACACCGTTTCCGAACGCTATGTGATTCGTGAATCGGGCGCACACGCGTGGGCCGAAGTGCGCACGGGCGAATGGCAGTGGGGCACTTTTGATCCATCGCCAATTGCAGAGTTGCTCGCCATTCAACAAGCGAATCGCACTTGGATGGATAGTTTCCGTTGGGTACTTGATCCCATTGAGTTTGCGTGGAACAGCCAGTTTGCATCCTTTGACAGCCGCGCGCAGGCAGAGTTGGTGGAGCGGGTTGGCGCAGGCACGCGTGGCACCGGCGAATGGATCGCGGAGCAGTCCAAGGAGTTGTTGGACGCCGCGAATCGGTGGTTTCTGATGGGTCCAGCCGGAGCGCTGTGGCTTGGTCTTGTTGCAGTCACGTTGGCGATCGCTGCAACGGCGGTGTGGGTGGTGGGCGGTCGCGCGCGGCGAGTGGCCCGTGAGCTGGGCGCCCGCAACGAGCGTCTCACGCGGCGCATGGCGCTCGGTCGCGATGTGGCGTTCTACTTTGAATCACTTGATGCCCTCGAACGCGCGGGATGTGAGAAGCCGCGCAACTGCACCCCACGTATGCACGTTCAGGCAGTACGGTGCGTGAACCCGGCTGCTGGTCTTGCATTTGCAGCCGTAGTCGATCGATTTTATGAAATCCGCTACGGAGGAATGACGCCTTCGCGCGCGCAACGTGCGGCCGCTGACGCGTTGATCCCTCCCCTGCGTGCTGCATTGGCGCGCGGCTAGACTTCCCCGCAGCGCGGGCCTTCCGTCCGTCGCACTATTAGGAGTACATATGTCCGCAGCACGATCGCGCACCAACGAGTGGAGACGGAGTCTGGAAGAACTTTGCCAGAAGGGCGGGGCGCTGGAGATCGCGATTGCGCGTGATGACGCACGTGGCCATGACTTGGTGTGGCGTCTACGCATTTTGGAAGTGCGCGACAGCGGCATCGTTGTCGAGAATCCGGGCGCATTTGGCCGTGCGCTTCCGCTCCATATCGGTACGCGCCTGGTGGCATTCATTGTCATCGGTCAGAATCGCTGGGAGTTCCGCACTGCGGTCACCGAAGAAATTTTGCCCGGCAAGTACCAAGACGCGCGCAACGGTGCAGCTCGATTGGCGCTGCCCGATCACGTGGAGCGCTGCCTGCGTCGGCACGCGCGCTTTGATGTTGGCCCGTTGACGCTGGCGCCGATTGATGTCTGGCCGCTCCTTGACGCAAAGACCGTGGTCGCTGCCGAGCGCGCCAATGAATTGGCATTTGCAGCCAGCATCACTGGTGCGGTAACAGCAGAGAAGACCGATGAAGACGCAATGCTGCCTCAAGTTGGGCCGCGCTTCACGGCGCATGTCGCCAATATCGGGGGTGGCGGCGCCGGCTTGATGGTGGATCCTGAGAATGCGGGACTGCTTTCGCACCACCGGCTATTTTGGCTGCGTCTTGAGCCAAGTGACGGCGCCAGCGTTCCGATTGTCACCACTGCCAAGCTGGTGCACACGCATATTGATAGTTCGCAGCGGACCTACGCAGGTATGAGCTTTGATTTCAGTTTCAACCCGGGTCACCAGAAAGTAGTGGCCGAGCAGGTGGAGCGATCGATCAGGAATCTAGAGCGCCGACAGACGCAGTGAGTGCGTGCGCAGTGCGCAGTAGTACCGCGCATTTGTGCAGACTCTCTTCGTATTCGTGGCGCGGCTGACTCTCCGCAACGATTCCGCATCCAGCGCTGTAGCGCAGCGTTCCGCTGTCCGCATCGGTGTGATGCAGCGCAATCGTTCGAATGGCCACGTTGAGCGTCACCGCAGTTGGGGAAATCAGTCCAACCGTCCCGCAGTACGGGCCACGTGCAACGGGTTCGAGTTCATCAATCACTTGCATGGCACGAACCTTTGGCGCGCCAGTGATGGAGCCAGGCGGGAATGTGGCGCGCAGCATTTCAACCACGCTTATGTTGGGGCGAAGGGTCGCCTCAATTTCTGCAACGCAGTGATGCACCGTCTCATGGCTCTCCACTTTGCGCGATGCAGTCACGCGCACTCCGCCGGGAATGGCGATACGCCCAAGATCGTTGCGCATCAAATCCACAATCATGTGCAACTCAGCAGCATCTTTGCCGTTGGCCAACAATTCGCGTGGATCCTCGTGAAATGCGCGGGTTCCCTTGATGGGGCGGGTGATTGCTCGGCCCGCCACGCGATCAATTTCAACGAAGAGTTCTGGGCTCATACTCACCAGCGCGTGTGTTCTGGTTTCCAGATACGCGCCGTAGCGAGGTCGGGCGGCGTGCATAGCGGCTTGCAGAATGGCACGCGGCGATCCCTGCCAGTGTGCAGTAAATCGCTGCGCAATGTTTGCCTGAAAGATGTCGCCTGCGTGAATGAGTTCCACCGCGCGCGCAACCATTGATTCAAACTCCGTGCGAGTGATGTCAGACTCAAGGCCACTGATCGCCGCGCTACATTCGTCGCGTTCGCCACGCTCGATGCGCTCACTGATTGCAGCGACAAGTGCGGCAGCTTCCGCACTCATCTGCCATGTCTGTGTTTCGTGGTCGTAGACCAACCGAGCCTCGCAACATGCAAGTGTGGCCATCGGCCATCCATCTGCAGGCGCACGGTGGCGTGGATACGCTTGCGGCTCGAACGCGCCGCCGAGTTCATACGAAAGTGCAGTGATCCATGTACCGCCATCGGTGGATGCAGCGTCGATCGCACGCAGTGCATCGTCGGCGGTCATGGCAGTCACCACCCGCGACGGTTCGGCAAGCACTGTCCAGCGTCCCCAGCGTCCATCCGCGGTTCCGGTTGCCAGCGCTGCCAGGGCGCGTTGGCGTGGCCAGTGCGCGAGCACGGTTTCCGGCGTGAATTTCCAGTGAAGCGGCTGCATAGTGGGTTGGGCAGGTATTCCGCCGCTGCCGGATCGTAGGGTGATGCGCTAGTATGGGCGACCCGCATTTACACGCGGAAAACCCACATTTCGTGGCTCACCCCGTCGCGTTGATGGCAAGCCTCGATCCGATCGCAGTAATACACCTATGGGCAAGAACGGCAAGAAGAACGGCACGAAGGCATCGCACTCTAAGGCGAAGGGAACGCCTGCTCCCAAGCAGATGGTTTATTCCTTTGGAAAGCGCACCGATGGCGACGGTACTCAGAAGGCACTACTCGGCGGCAAGGGTGCCAACCTGGCCGCGATGGCGCTCATGGGTCTCCCGGTTCCGCCCGGATTCACCATCAGCACGGAAGTGTGCAACTGGTACTACGACAACGGACGCCGCTTCCCGGAGAAGTTTGCCAAGCAGATGAAGGACGGCCTGCGCATCATTGAGAAGGAAGTCAAGAAGAAGTTCGGCGACCGTCGTGATCCGCTGCTGGTTTCGGTGCGCTCCGGCGCGCGCGATTCGATGCCGGGCATGATGGACACCATTCTGAATCTCGGCCTCAACGACATCACTGTCGAAGCGCTGAAGAAGGCCACCGGTAACGGCCGCTTTGCATGGGATTGCTACCGTCGCTTCGTGCAGATGTACGGCGACGTGGTGATGGGCGTGCAGAAGAAGAGCGAGATGGACCATGATCCGTTTGAGGAAATCATGGACGGCATGAAGCGCGAGTGCGGCGTGATGGAAGACACACTGCTCACTGAGGAGAACCTCAAGGAGCTGGTGAAGCGCTACAAGGACCTGGTCAAGCGCTGGACAAACAAGAGCTTCCCTGACGATCCGATGACGCAGCTTGAAGGCGCTGTTGCCGCTGTGTTTGGTAGCTGGAATAACGATCGTGCCACTGTTTATCGCAACAAGTACAAGATCCCGCACGAGTGGGGCACCGCGGTCAACGTGCAGGCGATGGTCTATGGAAATATGGGCGACGATTGCGCCACCGGCGTTGCGTTTACGCGCGATCCAGCCAACGGCGAGAACGTCTTCTATGGCGAGTACCTGATCAATGCGCAGGGCGAAGATGTTGTTGCTGGTGTGCGCACGCCGCTGGCAGTTGCGTTGATGGCCAAGGACAAGATTCTTTCCAAGAGCTTCGCGCAGCTGGAGAAGGTCCGCAAGACGCTGGAGAAGCGCTTCGGTGATGTGCAGGACTTTGAGTTCACCATCGAGCGCAAGAAGCTGTGGATGTTGCAGACCCGTAACGGCAAGCGCACTGCGCTGGCGTACGTGCGGATTGTGCATGACATGGTGAAGGAAGGGCTGATGACGCCCGAGCACGCCATGAAGAGCGCTGATCCTGAGGCCATGAACCAGCTCTTGCAGCCGGTCTTTGAGCGCAAGGCGTATGAGGCGGCTCGTACAGCGGGTCGCATCATGACCAAGGGTCTGCCTGCTGGACCGGGTGCTGCATGCGGCGAGATCGCCTTCAGCGCCAGCCGCGCTGAGGAATTGGCGCGACACGGCAAGCACGTCATTCTGGCGCGCATTGAAACCAGTCCGGAAGATCTGCGCGGCATGATTGCAGCAGACGGCATTCTCACCACGCGCGGCGGAGTTTCAAGCCACGCGGCGTTGGTTGCTCGACAGATGGGCAAGGTGTGCGTTGCTGGTGCTGGCGAGATCGTGATCGATTACCACAAGGGCACTTTGAGTTGTGATGGAAAGGTCCTGAAAGAGGGCGATTTCCTCTCTATCAACGGCACCACTGGTGAAATCATCCAGGGCAAGATTGACACTGCTGACAGTGAGTTGAAGCAGGTGTTGGTGGCTGGCACCATGAAGCCATCGGAGAGCCGTGTGGCGCGCGACTTTGAGTTTGTCATGAACCTTGCGGATCGCTATCGCCGACTTGGTGTTCGAACCAACGCTGATACTCCGGAGCAGGTCCGTCAGGCCGTGGCGTTTGGTGCCGAAGGTATTGGTCTTTGCCGCACCGAGCACATGTTCTTTGAAGGCGACCGTATCGATGCCATGCGCGAGATGATTCTCTGCAAGGACACGCCCGGTCGTCAGCGTGCGCTTTCCAAGTTGCTTCCGTACCAGCGCGCTGACTTTGATGGCATCTTGCGTGCCCTTGAAGGTCGTCCGGCGTGCATTCGTCTGCTCGATCCGCCGCTTCACGAGTTCTTGCCGCACACCAAGGCGCAGCAGCAGGATCTGGCGCACAAGATCGGCGTTCCTGTTGAGGACATCGAGCGTCGTGTGAACGAACTCCATGAGTTCAATCCGATGCTTGGATTCCGTGGTTGCCGACTGGGCATCGTGTTCCCAGAAATCACCGAGATGCAGGCGCGCGCCATCTTTGAGGCGGCCGCGGCTGTTGAGAAGTCTGGCATTCGCACCAAGGTTGAAGTGATGGTTCCGTTGATCGCATTCAAGCGCGAGCTTGATTTGCAGGCAGAAACCATCCATCGCGTTGCCCGTGAAGTCATGGCGGCCACTGGTCAGAAGTTTGATTACCAAGTGGGCACCATGATTGAGCTGCCGCGCGCTGCCATTGCTGCGGACCAGATTGCAGAAACCGCGCAGTTCTTCAGTTTCGGCACCAATGACCTGACGCAGACGGCGCTGGGCATGAGCCGAGACGACTCCGGCAGCTTCTTGCCTGGCTACAGCGAGCGGGAGATCATCAAGGACAACCCATTTGCATCAATCGACGTGGGTGGCGTGGGCGTGCTGGTTGATATGGCCTGCAAGCGTGGTCGCATGACGCGCCCGGATATCAAGCTGGGCATCTGCGGCGAGCATGGTGGCGATCCGGCCAGTATCCGGTTCTTTGAGTCGGTGGGTCTGGCATACGTCAGCTGCTCGCCGTTCCGTGTTCCGGTGGCTCGCTTGGCTGCGGCCAAGGTGGCGGTGGAACTTGGAACCTCGCCGAAGCAGGGCAAGGGCAAGGGCGCGAAGGCGAAAGCAGCGTCATCGAAGTCAGCATCCAAGTCAAAGCCGGCGAAGGCGAAGTCGGCCAAGGCGAAGTCGGCCAAGGCGAAGTCAGCAAAGTCGAAGCCCGCTAAGAGCAAGTCAGTAAAGGCTGGAAAGCGCAAATGAACCGGCCCCGCACCGCGCACCTCGCACTTGCGGTCACCGCGTCAATCGCGCTGATCGCTGGCGCGTCGTGCGCGGTGTGGCAGCCGCCGGTCGTGGCCAAGCCGCTATCGGAGCCGCGTTCGTACCGAGCGCCGTTCGCACCTGCGCTCGCGGGTGTTGCCGGCGCGACCGGTGCATCCGGCGATGGACGCGGCATGTCGCGCGTTGCGCTCGGTGGATCCTTGGAAAGCGGGGCATGGGCGGCCGCACCGTGGACGGAGGACTTCACAGACATCGAGGGTTCCGTCAAGCCAGCGCCCGCGTACCGAACACGCGTGAAGATGCTGTGGGACGAATCATTTCTCTATGTCGGTGCGGAGCTCATGGAGCCAGACATCTGGTCCACGCTTGCTGTGCATGATGAGATCGTCTTTCACGACAATGATTTTGAAGTGTTCATCGATCCAAACGGTGATGGTCGTGAGTACTACGAGATTGAAATCAACGCCCGCGGCACGGTGTTTGATTTGTTTCTGCACCGGCCGTACCGCGAGGGCGCCCCCGCAATCCATGAATGGGATGTCACGGGCGCCTTCGCAAAGTCAGTGGCTTTCAATGGAACGCCCGATGACCCGCGCGATGTCGATCACTCATGGACAGTGATGATGGCGATTCCGTGGAAGGCATTTGTGCCGCCGGTAGACGCGCGCATTGATGCGTTGCCGACGGATCAACGTGCGTTCGGCGAGCGCGCTCGCGCGGCGACCGCGCCGAAACCGGGCGAGACATGGCGCATCAATTTCTCCCGCGTGCAATGGCGCCACAATCACGAAGCGCTTGACGCTGCTGGTGTGCGTCTCGCCACGCCGAACGCCGCGGCTCGTTCTGCGCCAGGCGGCGCCGAGCCGTATGCCAAACGCGCCGGGCTTCCGGAAGACAATTGGGTGTGGAGTCCGCAGTGGGCCGTTGATATGCACCTTCCGCAGTTCTGGGGTCGCGTGACATTCGTTCGCTAAGTGTTTGCATGAACGCGCGTGAAGTGTGCGCGTCATGCCTCAACCATCAGAGAAATCGAGCTCTCCATGCCTGAGAAGCGCAATCAAAAACGCCGAGCCACCGACCGCACTCCTGCCACAGTGCAGAATCAGCGCGTGGTCTTTGAGGATCTGGGCATTGACCGTGATCCATCCAACATTTTTCACCAGACGCTTGAGCACTTGCTTTCGGCGGCGGAGATTGTTGGATTAAAGCACCATCACCAATTGATCCTTTCGCAGCCGCGCTCCGAAGTGCAAGTGAACTTTCCGGTCTTGATGGATGATGGTCAGCACCGTCTGTTCCGTGGTTGGCGCGTGCAGCACAATTCCGCGCTCGGTCCATTCAAGGGCGGCTTGCGCTTCCATCCGGGAGTCGATGCCGATTCCATGCGCGCGCTCGCCATTCTGATGACGCTGAAGTGCAGCCTGTTGCGCCTACCGTTTGGTGGCGCGTACGGCGGTGTTGAGTGCAGTAACCGCGAGCTCACCCGTGACGAACTTGAGCGCGTGACCCGACGCTTTGCGTGGGCGATCTCGGAGCAGATTGGCCCAGACCATGATGTTGTTGGCCCCGGAGTTGGCACGGACCCACAGGTCATGGCTTGGTTTGCTGATACCTACGCGCAAACAGGAGCCACGCATTCGCGTGCCGACGCGCACCGCGTTGCCACTGGTAAGCCAGTGGAGGCGGGCGGCATCATTGGCCGCGCCAGTGCCGGCGGGCTTGGCCTGGTGGAAGTGTTGCGCGAAATGCTTCCCGACATGGGGATTGATCCAAGTTCACTCTCCTTCACGATCGCTGGATTCGGTAATGTTGGTCGCTCGACAGCGCTGGCGTTGTGTCGCTCAGGCGCCCGCCTGGTTGGCGTACTGGATCGCAGTGGTGCGGTGGTGAACCTCCGCGGCTTTGATCCGGACGATCTGATTGACCACCTTGACGTGCATGATTCGCTCGACGGCTTCCACGGTGGTGAGTGTGTTTCCGCAGCTGACTTCTGGAAGTTGCCATGTGACGTGCTCGTCCCTGCTGCGCTCGAACAGATGGTCACCAGTGAAGTTGCAGAAATTGTGGGTGCACGCGCAGTCGCCGAAATGGGCAGCGCGCCGGTGACGCCGGACGCGGACAGCATCTTCTTGCAGCGCGGCATCGAAGTATTGCCGGGCATCCTTTGCAACGGCGGCGGTGTGGCGGTGAGTTACTTTGAGTGGCTACAGAATCGTTCGGCCATCTCATGGACTGCAACGCAGGTGCGCGAGACGTTGGCGGAAACAATGATCGCCGCCTCACGCCGCGTGAAGCTGGCGCGGCACCGCTACGAATGCGACTTGCGCACCGCAGCCAGCTGCGCAGCGCTCGAACAGATCGCCCGCGTTTACGACCTGCGCGGCATCTGGCCGTAAATAGGTGCCGTTCACCACTGTCCCTATTTAATCAGCCTCTGAGGCGATATCAGTTCAAGGCAGCGCTCGGGCAGGGCACCGCGTGATTTGACCTGATAGTGTTGTCGCACATGTCGACCGCCACTCCTTCTGAGGTGTGCCCTTGCTGCGGATTTGATCTGCGTGCGCTGAACAGTCCGGCGGATCGGTGCCCCGAGTGCGGGGCTGACGCCGCCATGCGCGTGGTGCGACCTCGGTATCTACTGATGCTCGCTGGAATCCCGCTCGTTGCATTCGTTTTCGAATGGATGTTGACGTGGATATGGGGCGCGCGGTTACTAGCGCTCAATCCGGGGAATCCAAGCCGCGGTATCTCGCCCATGGGCCCCGAGACCACAGAGCGATATGTATTGAGCGGCGGTTTCGTCTGGTCACTTGCCTTACCAGTAGTACTCGCTCTTGTAACGGCAATCGCGGTCATCCGTATCCGCGGCGCCACGTCGGTTGTGTGTCGCACGGCGCTCGTGGCTGCAAGCGTATTGGCGTGGATCACATTGCTAGCGAGTACCGTTGCTGACGGCACTTCGGACTCGAACACCACGGCCATCATGTCGGTGGGGAATGTGCTCCTGCGCGCGCAGCTCGCGTGGATGACGCTTGCGTTAGTAACGCCGCTCGCAATGCTGGCGCCGCAGCGGCTGATGCGCGCGCTCGCATGGGTATGCGTCGCCATCGCCATCTTTGAGGCGCTGGTCGAGATTCGTTATTACGTGCATGTGCCGCTACTCTCAAAGATGGACTACGACGCCTCGACGCAGTTGGAGTGGATCACAGCGTGGGCGTGCCGTATCTCCGCCGCGTTGTTAGTGGTATGGGTGTTAGTGAGCGCGTGGCTGATACCGGACGATGGCAAAGGTAAACGATGGCAACCGGCACCGCGGCTGCTCTGGTGGTGCACGGTGCTTGGCTGGGTACTTGTTGTCATCATGCCAGTCCTGTGGTGGAGCGTCCGCGCTCCGCTCGCCGGATTGGGCTACTCCGGGTCCACGTGGATGCTGCTGGTGAGCCGATGGACGCTCACCCTCTTGGTAGGGGTTATGTGGGTGCTGCCGGTCCTAGCGCGTTCTGACCGCCGACTACGTCGCTCGTGGATCGCCGCGTCATGCGCAGCGATGGCATCAGTCATACTGCTCGCCGGGCGTGAAGCGCCCGAAGGAAGCACATTTCCGTGGACGCTCCCCGAGGCGCAGTATCCGGGCGATGAAGATGAGGTCGAGGGTGAAGGCGCGGGCGATACAGAAAACCCTCTGGACGCCACGAACGAGATCGATGCCAAACTTTATAAGTGACCGGTTCGTGCTGTCGATTGATCGACTCACCAGCAATTGGTGACCATCTATCGCGGTATGGATGTACTGATCGCCCCCGCCAACTCCGCCGCATCCGCCGGCGCGCTGCCTGCGTTCCACTTCACTCCGAGCCCGCTTCCATCCGCATACTTCGGAATGATGTGAAAGTGCACATGCATCACCGCTTGATGCGCCGCGGCTCCATTGTTCTGCAGCACGTTGTAATCAACGCACCCGGTTGCCTTCACCACCGCCGCTGCCACGATGCGGAGTGCGCGTCCGAGCGCCGCAGCACTCGTGTCACTCAATTGATCGAGCCGCACGCGCTCCTCTTTTGGCACCACCAACACATGGCCGCGCGACACCGGGCCGATGTCCAGAAACGCAATCACATGGTCGTCTTCATAGACGCGGTGGCAGGGAATTTCACCATTGATGATGCGCGTGAAGATGCTTGGCATAGGAGCAGTTCTATACCATGAGCGCCGTGCCCGCCCCAGAACGCCCGCATGTCCCGCTTGAATCGTGGCCCGATGCCCTTGAGGCAACCGTGGCAAGCGCATGCACGCTCCTTCACACCGTGATCGTCCTGCGCGAAACCGGCAGTACGCAAGACCACGCTCGCGCCGCCGGCATTCCCGTTGGGACGCTTGTGACCGCCTGGCGACAATCCGCCGGCCGCGGTCGACTTGGTCGCGCCTGGGAAGACACGCACGCCGCCGGTGTTGCCGTCACCTTTGCGCTTCCCGATGACGCGCCGGAATCGCTCGCCATGCGCAGCGCCGTTGCAACCGCGCGTGCAGTCCGCAGCTTTCTGCCCGGCGACGCGTGCGGCATCAAGTGGCCCAACGACATCGTGGTGGACGGTCGTAAGATCGCCGGCATTCTGGTGGAACGCACCGCGGGCCTGGCGCTCGTTGGAATTGGCATCAATGTTGGCCAAGATTCCTTCCATGCAGATATTGATGCGCACGCCACCAGTCTCGCGCGGCTCGGCGTTCACACCGATCGCCTCGCCATGCTTGATGCGCTGACCCGAAGCGTGGACATTGCGTTCCAAGAGCCCATCGAGAGCATCTATCGGACGTACTGCACGCTCGACCGCCTCACCGGCCATTCCTGTGCCTTCAACACCCCCGCTGGAGGCGTCACCGGCATGGTTCGCTCGGTCGATCCGCGGCTTGGAATTCAGGTGGAAACTGCGTCCGGAGTGCTTTTTCTGCCTTCCGCAACCACTTCGGTCGTTCCGGCGCATGCCGGCAGCCGATATGGTGGTGTTGATGTCACGCGTTGATTCCATCCCCTGTGACCGCGGCAACGCGGTGACGCCGAACACAACGCTCACTGCGCGTGCAGTCACGCTCGCCTGCGCATCTGGCCTGGCATTGTTTCTTGCCCCCGCCACCAACGCGCAAGATGTTCGCCGCATCTCCGCATCCGACAATCCCACATTGATTGATCAGAAGGTCGGCGATCGCAATTCGCTTTCCACATCGTCGCGCGTCATGCAGGTGGATCTTTCGCCGCACGGATTCGAACGTCTCTACGCAGTGCCCGGCCGCGACGACCTAATGATGCGTACCAACGGCGCGCTCTACGCGGTGTTCAGTCAGTCGGCATACATCCGCGACCCGCAGAAGAAGGGCGCACTCAAAGCAGTCGTCCCGGCCGCCACGATCTTCTATATCGGTCGCCCGGATTTCCGCGTGATCCCCAGCACCGGAGTGCGTGACATCAACTTTGTTCATGACGATCACGGCGATTACTCCAAGAGACCATCGACCGCCATGACCAGCATGAACGGCGTGCAGCGGATTGATGGAACGCCGCTTGATGGACGCGCCGCAGCCGCGCAATCAGCGCGCATTGATGGTCGATTTGATGCGCCTGCGACTGCTAAAACGGTGCGCGCACCGGATGAAGATATTTCGTACCCCGCGCGCTCTCCTGAACCAATGGGTCCGCCATCGCCCGATGCGGTGGACCGATCGACCGCTCCTGTGCTGCGTGCCTCGCAACCTGGCTTTAGCGATCGCATCGATGAACTCATGCGCCGCGCCAAGAAGGCGCAGTAGTACCGCGTGCATTTCCGAACTGTTCGCATGACTATCGCGCGCACCAGGAATCGGCGCTCTACCGCGTCTTCGCACGCGGTCGCGCTTGTACACGCCGCCACGCCTTCACGCACCATCGCGCCCCCGCACCGAACCCCTCACCTTTCCACTCGCCTTCGCTTCGCGCTTCTTATGTCATGCGCTGTTGCATTCCTAACGCCTATCGCTGCCGCGCGTGATATCCGTCCGCGTTTCGATTCCGTCGTCTGCACTCCAGGCGGCGTGGCAGCCATCGCCCTGGAGCGCACCGCGCTTTCTGAGTGGCCCGCCCGCATTCCGGTAAAGATTGGCGCACTGCAGTCGCAAGCGACGCTTGTACTCATCGCGCCGCGCCCGGATGATGGATTGCGTTCATGGACGCGCGCGCCTGCGCAGGTTGATGTTGCGCTGGTCTCTGAGCTTCCCGAAACACCCGAGCCAGAGACGCTTGGCGGCATCTTTGCCATGGTGGAGCTCCCTGCATCGGGCGAAGGAGACATTGAAATTGGTGGCGTGACTATGACCGCGCATTGGCTGCCGGCCCCCAAACGCGTGCGCCCCGATGCCCCGGTGTTGTTTGTGCCAGCCACTATTTCGGATGATCGCCCCGACCCCAACACGCCGTTTGAATTCTGGCGTTGGTCGTTGATTGCCGAACGCCAAGGCGCGCGGATCGGCGAACCACGCGGGCGTGCGGCTGAAAAACTGTGGGCGCGTCATGTGCAGAGTCTGTGGCTCGGTGCGCTCGAACGCGTCCGCGCAACCAGCCGAGGTGTTCACGATGAACTCAGTGATCTGCTTGCGGGTGTAGTGGAAGATCCGGACTACGCGCGATCGGTGGCCGCGTGGGTGGTACGCCCGGAGGATCTGCGAACGCTGCTCGCCTTACTTGTTGATCACCAGCGCAACAACGCCGAAATAGTGGAAGCCGCGCTCACTTGGGCGCGTGGTCGCTGGACATGCACCATGTGGGTTGAAGAGGATTGCGGCGATCGCATCAGGCTTGCTGTTGCCAACCCCACGTCCGGGGAACGAATTCTGCAGCTTTCCTGGAATGGATCCGCGGGCGAATCCAGTACTTCGGCATTGGTTGTTCCGCCGCATCGCATCGCGCGCGCCTGGGTTGATCGTCCGCCACTTCAGCCAACCGCCGACGCCTACAACAACGATCGCACGCGCACGGAGTCGCTGGAAGCCACTGATGGCGAAGCGCACATGAAATTGATGGTGGGCGGGCGCGAATATCCGGTCAAGCCACCAGCGCTGGCGTTCGGTGCATTCATGCCGCCGTTGTCACTGGCAGATATTCAATCATCATCCATCGAACCGATCGCTCCCGCGTGGCAGACTTCAGCATCGCTACGTTGCCGCGCTGGCCGCTGGGAGTTGTTTGTCGAAGCGTTCCGCCCGCAGGATGCACCCGCGCCAGAGCGTGACGAGGTCATCGTGCGCATTGGCGACGCAAATGACCCGTCACATGTGTTGCGGATTACTGGCGATGGCGCGCTGGAGATGAAATTGGGTGATGACGACGGGGTTGCCGTTGGTTTCATGGCATGGACCGATCGGTGGCGCGCGCGCGTAGAGATTCCTGAGAAGTGGCTCGGTACCCCAACTCCGGGCGCGCGGCCGCTGTTGCTCTCCGTGGAGCGCGTCCCTGGTCCCACACAACCGCGCCAATGTGCGGGCCTGTCACGCCCGGCGTGGTTGCCGAGTGCGCCACCGATCTTGGTTGATTTAGGACTCTGGGGCAACTTGGGCCGCTGAAAGAGCAAGGGGCAGGTGTCGATCTATACTCGCGCACCGATGCACGAAGAACCGCACGAACCGCAGCCAGTATTGCATCCATCGCTCGTGCTGGAAGCGAGCGAGCCCGCGCGCAAGCCGCGCGTCATTGCACTTCTCAATCAGAAGGGCGGGGTGGGCAAGACCACCAGTACCGTGAATCTTGGCGCTGCATTTGCGCGCTACGGACAGCGTGTTCTGCTGGTTGATCTTGATCCGCAATCGAATCTTTCCCTGCACTTTGGGGTTGAAAGTGGCCCGGAACAGCGCACGATTCGCGATCTACTTCTTGACCCAACATGTCGCATCGAAGACGCAGTGCAAACCGCGCGTCCTGGACTTGATTTCATTCCGGCCGTCACTGAACTCGCGCTGGTGGAGGGCGAGCTGGCGCAGCAAGAAGGCATGCAAACCGTACTGCGCTCAAAGCTCGAGCCGGTCTACGGAAATTACGATGTCGTCCTTCTTGACTGCCCACCGAGTTTGGGCGTATTGAGCGTCAACGCTCTCACCGTAGCGGACGAAGTGTTCGTGCCGATGCAGGCGCACTACTTGCCACTGCGTGGACTTGAGAAACTCCTGCAGACCGTGCATTTGATTTCGCAGGGGCTCAATCCAACCATTCGCGTCACTGGCATTTTGTTGTGCATGCATGACGGTTCATCAAGTCACGCGCGCGCAGTGATTGGTGAGATCGAATCGCAACTGGCACAATTCCGCGGCATGGATGTGCCATGGTCCACCGCTACGGTGCTTGACCCGCCGGTGCGCCGCAACATCAAACTTGCCGAGGCACCATCGTTTGGCCAAACCATCTTTGATTACGCCCCGAAATGCCCGGGCGCTGACGACTATCGACGCATCGCCGAGCAGTTGCTGATCGGCTGGGGCTTGCCGCACGGCTCGTTCGATGGCGCGGCAGTGGGTGGCAATGACTCAGGCGCCGCCGTACCGAAGAAGCGCAAGGCAACCAAGGGGACGAAGCGCGGAGCGAAGTCAACGAAGCCGACGGAGTCTTCGAAATCTGCGCGCAATTCCGCGAAGAAGTCAGCGCAGATCTCGGCGAAGTCCGCGAAGGCCGCATCCAAGATCACGAAAAAAGTAAGCGCCACGAAGGCTGCCGCCAAGGTCGCCACGAAGTCTGCCAAGCTCGTGAAACGTGCCCAGGCAACGATCGCAAAGGCGGTGAAGGCCAACGCCTCCAAAGCAGCGCGCGCCGCACGAGCGGTCAAAGTCGCCAAGGCTGCACGCACGACCCGCAAGGCAAAGCTCGCGAAGGTTGCGCGATCCTCCAAGCCGTCACGATCAGCCAAAGCATCAAAGCCTGCAAAAGCTGCAAAGCCCGCAAAGATAGTAAAGCCCACCAAGCGCCCCGCTCGCCGATCGTTGCGATCCGGCGGCCTGAGCCTCTGACGCGCCCATGACGGACCTTCGCGTATTGCCACTCGGCACACCTGCCGCACTTGCCATCCGCAACATTCGGATTGCATGGAGCGTTGCGCTGGCGTTTGTCCTGGTCACAACGCTGTGGCCGCGCTTGTCGATCGGTTCCGGTGAGTCACCGATCGATAAGTTGATTCATGCGGCTGCCTTCGGCGTCCTTGCTGCACTGTTTGTTTACACGCGGTGGCTGCGTTCACTGTGGTGGTCATTGCTCTTCATGATTGCCGTGGCAGCGCTCGACGAGGCATTGCAGATGATTCCGCAACTCGGCCGCTCGGCTGATCTTGATGACTGGGGGGCTGATGTGGTTGGCATCGCCATCGCTCTTTCGTTCTGTATGGCTGCGCGACCGGTTGGGGCGGGTGCATCGCGGCTCATTGGTCAACGTCGAAGTATTGCCGCGGATTTACTGTTCGTACAACCCACGGCGTGGCTTCACCTCGCCACCGTGGCGGCACTTGGATTTGCGGCAGGTGCGCCCCTCGGCGTCCTGCTTGATTCGTGGTTCATACGCAAGGGTCCGCAACCGTGGCAGTACGGATTCATCGGCGGCATGCTGGGAATGTCTGTTGGCGTACACGCCCTCTGGGAAGCAGGTGTTCGCGCGCGCGTGCGTCGCGCAACAAGCGAGCACCCGTGCCTGGCGTGTGGCGCATCTTCGCCATTGACCGCTCCCGCTTTCGCGGATGTCGGCACTGAATCCTCCAACACTCCCGACTCAGCCACCAATCATTGCACGCGCTGCGGCACACCACAACGCGCGACCGATTGGGCACCGATCGCGCCCCTGCAAGCCAGTGCAGAACTTGGTGCATGTCTGCTACCCATCCTATTGTCCACGGTGGCGTTAGTAGTACTGAGCGTCACCTTCATCACCATTGTCACCACGCTCCGGCTTCGCAGTGACTTTGTACTTCGCGTCGATAGCTGGTACCAGATGCTGCCAGCGGATGCGCGCATTCTTGGGGACATTGCAACAGTGGCGTTCATCGGCGCGTTTGGCCTCGCAGCATGTCGGCGCCGCATTGCAGCGCGCGTCGATCAATGCGGCGCATCATGTCTTGGCTGCGGATTTGACCTGCGCGCCACAACGCCCACGGCAATCGCCGGAACATGTCACGAATGCGGTGGAGGATTTGTCCGCATTGCAACCGCCACGCCGAGCGCACTGCCGGAACGCACCGCATAGCGCGGCCAACTATTTACGCGGCTCATTCCACGGCCATTGTTCTCCCTGCACTCATCCACGCGCACTACGATTCCACCATGTCTCGCACAGCGATCATCGGAGCCGGTCTTGCAGGTCTTTCCTGCGCGCACGCGTTGCAGAAGCGTGGCGTTGACTGGACCATCTTTGAAGCGTCCGACGCCGTGGGCGGCCGCGTCCGTACCGACATTGTTGATGGATTCCGCCTCGACCGCGGCTTTCAGGTGTATCTCACGGCGTACCGCGCAGCGGGTGAACTACTTGAATATGCGCCCCTGAACTTTCGAACCTTCCGCGCCGGTGCGGAAGTCTTTGACGGCCGTGGTTTCACGCAGATTTCCCATCCGCTTCGTCATCCACTCGCGGCGATTCGTGGCCTCGCTGCCCGTCCAGGTATGGCGCTTGATTTCGCGCGCCTTGCACCAATGGCTCTTGACGCCGTTCGTCATCCCATATTGAAGCCAGGCGTTGCAGCTGGCAGCACACTCGATGAACTGCACCGCATGGACCTTGGCATCGCCACCGTGGATGGCTTCATGCGCAGTTTCTTTGGTGGCGTATTTCTTGACCGCACGCTTGGCACTGACTTTAGTCAGTTCCAGTACATCTTTTCTACATTCGCGCGCGGGCAGACCGTTGTTCCCGCACTGGGCATGGGTGAGATTCCTAAGCAGCTCGCGGCATCGCTGCCGGCGGAACGCATTCACTTGCGCGCGCCCGTCAGCAGTATTGCTCGTCGCGGCAAATCGTTTGCAGTGCGCATTGCAAGCGGCGATGAATCGATCTTCGATGCCGTCGTATTAGCCACCGATATGTCCGCGGCGCACGCCCTTGATGCTCGTATCAATGCGCGCGCATGGTGCTCCAACGTCACGTTCTATTGGGCGTGTGACATTGGGCGATTGCCCGCGCCGCTGCACCAACCAACGCTTTTTCTTGATGGAACCGGCGATGGCCCAGTGAATCACGCGGCCTGCCTCTCCAGCGTCGCACCTGAATACGCGCCGGCTGGTCAGTCACTCGTTGCGCTCAACATGGTGGAAGTGGATTGGGCGGCCGAAAGCATGTCCAGCCTGAGTGCACGCATGGTGGTGCAAATGGAACGATGGTTTGGCACTGGCGCCATGCGTGGCTGGCGCCTACTGCGCACGGATCGCATTGTGCGTGCCTTGCCACGCCAGCACACCGCAGATATCCATGCGCGACCATCCACTGAGATTGATGACGGCATGTTTGTTGCCGGTGACCACGTGACCGACGGCTCCATCGATGGCGCCGTTCGAAGTGGCACGCTTGCGTCCGAAGCCGTGTTGCGTTGGTTCAACCGCTGACCGGCACGGGGTCCGACGTCACCGTCAGTACACCGGTCGACATCTTCGGTTGCACGCCGTTCTGAATGATCTCTACGCGGACAGTGCGGTTGTCCTTGCGATAGGTGAGGCTGGCGGTCGATGCGCTCAACGTCTGTGACGCAAGTTTCCACCCGGCCTGATCAAATCGCGCCATGGTCTCATTGGCGCGAGCATTCAAATTGTTGATCGGACCCTTGTACGAGAACTGACCGGCGGTGACGCGCCCCTCGGACTGACGCAGACCGGAACTGTCGCGCGGAGTCATTCCAGGAATCTGTGGTAAGTCGGACTGCAGCACGCTGTCCGGCTCGGTGCTGCATCCCGTTGCCCAGAGTGCGGCAGCGGTGACGGCAAGCAGGGCGATGGCTGTCGTTATGCGTCGCATCTGTCCGATACAAGGTAACCGCGCCGACCGCTGCGCGCACAACCATGGGTCGAGGATTCGAACGCCACGCTCGCACCACCACGGTGCTCACCTTCATCAGCCGTATCACGGGCTTCGCCCGGGACGCGCTGCTGGCCCGCGTCTTTGGCGCTGGCGCGGTGATGGACGCGTTCAACTTCGCCTTCCAGGTGCCCAACCTGTTCCGCCGCCTGTTCGGCGAGGGCGCGCTCAGCGCCTCGTTCCTGCCCGTCTACACCAAACTCGACCGCGACCATCCAGAGACCGCGCGCCAATTCGCGGGGTTGATGCTGGCGCTGCTTGCGGTGCTGCTCTCCGGCGTGACCATCGTCGGCGAGATCGCCCTGTACTTCATCCACGACATGAGCGAATCACCGATGCTGGGCATTCACCTGTTGATGGTGATGCTGCCGTACATGCCGCTCGTATGTTTGGTTGCGCTGGTCGCTGCCATGTTGCAGACGCACGGCAAGTTTGGTGCGAGCGCGGCTAGCCCGATCATTCTGAATCTCACCATTGTTGCCGCTGCGGTCTACGGCAGTTACTACGCGGTGAATGTGGGCGTGACCGAGTACGTGGAGCCGGTGCCGCACATACAGATCGTGGCGTGGAGCGTGATCGTGGCTGGCCTGTTGCAGCTTGCATGGAGCCTGTGGTCACTGCGGCACCATCGCATTCGGCCGCACTTGGATATGAAGCCCAACTGGCCGCACATGAAGGAAGTGCTTTACAAAGCGCTCCCCATGCTCTTGGGCTTGGGCGTCTTCCAAGTGAACACCTTTGTCGATGGCTTGGTTGCGAGCTATCAAACCATGGTTGGACCAACCATCTTTGGCGTGGACTATCCGCTTCCGCCTGGCAGCATGACCGTGTTGAGCTACGGCCAGCGCCTCTATGAATTTCCGCTCGGCGTGTTCGGCGTAGCCATTGCTACGGCCATCTTCCCTGAACTAGCGCGCCAGTCGAACAACCCTGATCGATTCATGGCAACGCTGCGCCGCGGCATGCGGCTGAGTTTCTTCATTGGCTTTCCCGCAAGCGTTGGCCTGGTGTTGGTGCGCGAGCCGCTCGCTGCGGCAATCTTCCAGGGCGGCCAGTTCAGTCACGAAGATGTGCAGAAGGTGGGATTCGTGCTGGCGATGTATGCGCCAGCTATCTGGGCGTACTCCATGCAGCACCTTTCCACGCGCGCGTTCTACGCACTGGGCGACACCGTCACCCCGGTGAAAGTCAGTGTGTGGATCGTGGCGCTCAATTTCGCCTTGAACATGATTCTGATTTGGACACCGCTTGGCGTTGGTGGGCTGGCACTGAGTACGGCCATTGCGGCGATCGTGCAGATCATCATCATGACGCGGATCATGCACAAGCGCATGGGCATCATCATGGATCGCGAAACGCGCGCTTCATTCGGGCGGACAGTCGCAGCGAGTGCAGCCATGGCTGGCGTTGCCGGCCTTGCGTCCCTTGCGTTCAGTGGTCATGACACCTGGCTCTGGAGTGTTGCTGCCACGCTGGTGCTCGCGGGTCTCGGAATAGTCACCTACATGGCAGCCGCCTGGCTCCTCAAGATGCCTGAACTCGGCTGGGCGATCCGCGGCAAATAGGTGCAGTTGGCAAATAGGTGCCGTTCACCCCTGTCCCCAATTGCGTCCCCGCCGACCTCCACGCTCCCGTCTTAGTTACGCCCCCGCCGACTTCCACGCCCCCGTCTGCGTATCGCGCTCCACGCGTCGATATACCGTGTCGCGCTCCACCGCGGCAAACCCCGCCTCGCGGATCGCGCGCGCCAAATCACTCACGCTCGTCTCTTGGTGATTGCCTTCGCCGACCGCTTTGGTGATGTCGTACCACACCACGGTGCCGTCAATGTCATCAGCGCCCGCTTGCAACTCCAGCTGCGCCATCGGCAACGTCTGCATGATCCAGAACGCTTTCACGTGCGGGAAGTTGTCGAGCATCAAGCGCGCAATCGCTAGCGTGCGCAGGTTCTCCAAGCCCGTCGGCCCTGGCAGATACTCAAGCTCGCTGGCATTTGGAAAGAATGGCAGCGGAATAATCGTCTGGAAATAGCCCGTCGTCAGCCCGCGCGAACCCGGCATCGGCAGTCGCTCGTGCGGATAGTTGGCAGCAGGGCCAGTCAGCACCACCGCGCCGTTCGCGTCCTTCTGAATGCCTTGCGCATCAGCCCACGCACTGAGGGTGTGGTCTTGTTGCAATCGCAAGAGTTCCATGTGATGCAGCCGTTCGCTGCGCTCTTCGATGTGCCCGTACAACATGGTCGCATTTGAATTGATTCCCAATTCATGCGCCGCGCGATGCACGTCAAGCCACTGATCGCTGCGGATCTTGCCCTTGAAGGCCTCATCGTGCACGCGATCATCAAAGACCTCCGCGCCGCCGCCCGGCAAGCTGCCAAGCCCCGCCGCGATCAGATCACGCAACACGGCAAGCACGCCTTGGTACCCATCCCCGCCGCGCTTGGAGATGCGCTGCAGATGCACAATCTCTACCGCAGTGAATGCCTTGATATGAATCTGCGGCGCTTCTTCACCGATGGCGCGCAACATGTCGGTGTAGTAACTGAACGGAAGCCATGGATGCAATCCGCCAACAATGTGCATCTCCGTGGCGCCGCTCTCGCGTGCCTTGCGCGCTTCTGCGCGGATGTCATCCAAGTTGTGTTCGTACGCGCCGTCCTGATCCTTCTTGCGATGGAACGCGCAGAACTTGCAACTGAGGGCACAGATGTTCGAGTAATTCAGATGCCGATTGATGTTGTAAAAGACCGCGTCGCCATGCAGACGCCGGCGCACCATGTCGGCCAGGCGGCAGACTTCGTGAATGTCCGCGGTCGCAAAGAGCACTGCGCCATCCGCCGCGGTGAGCCGTTCGCCCATCTCTACTTTGCGTGCGATGTCCATGATTGCCGGGTCGCGGCGGCGGGTTCGGAGGGCAAGGTGACCCGCAACCGCAGGTGCAGTGTGGGCGCCAGAAATAGGTGCGGCAAGCGTCATAAGAGGTAAAGGATAGGCGGGATGTCAGGTCCAGCGAACCCCCGCGCCACACCAGGCGTACCCTTGTTCAGCATGAGTCCCCAGGCCAATGTGACCACCCTGACCGCTCGCATAACGCGCAGCCTCCACCAAGGTGGTCACGCAGGCCTCCTGTCCGCGCTTCTCCTCAGTCTGTTCGCCTTGGTGGCAGCCACGCCCGTGTGTCGCGCCGCCACTGATTCCAGCATTTCTATCACCGTCGATCGCACGGTCAACTTTCATCGCAGCTGGATGCTTTCGGTCAGGCTTCGCACGCCAGCCGATCCCACTGCGGCTTCGGCCGCTGCCGGACCGACGCTTGCAGCCGGGACCAACGGCAGCCAGGGGTTCTTCTCCGTGAACACCATGCCGTTCATGTATGTCAACCCGTACTTTGATCCCTACCGCAGTTCGTTTGGCGGTCTGAGTGGCCTGGTCATTCGTTACAGCTCCAACGGGAACAGTTTCGTTGCGTTTGGCAGCCAGCCGGTCCTTGCTGCTGGCAACCCATCCACCATATTCATCACCTACAACGCGCGGAAGGATCGCCTCACCGTGATTGTTGGAAGAGTGCGCAAGATCATTCCCAACGTGCACGGCGCGTTGGCAGCGCTGGGCCTTGCGGATGATCCCACCGTCTACATCAGTGACATCGCCGCGGGAGTGACCGCCGGTCGCGTGTCCGCCATCAACGGGGTGCAGTTCAACGCAACAGCGCCACAATGAGCGCGTGAAGCGTTCACTGTGGCGCTGTTGCAATAGGACTCATTGCGAGCCTGAGGATTGCGACCTCGGAACTCACAACAAGAACTTTATGACTTCGGAGCCGGCGCAGAGTCGCTCTGCGTTGGTGTGTCCATTGGCTTCATCGTCATCGGATCGCGCAGCGGCAATTCCATACTCTTGCCGCCGAAGAACTCAGACATCTTGGCGCGGCCGGTCTGGTCGCCTGGGGCAATTTCGTCCCACTTGCCGACCACCATCACCGCCATGTCATCAAAGTTCAGGTACTTCTTCGCCACACGCTGAATATCAGCGGCGGTCACCTTCTGAATGGAATCGCGATAACGCTGCCAATACTCAGGGTCGCGTCCGGTCCACTCGTCGGCAACAAAGATTCCCAGCGTGGCATCCTTACTGGAAAACTGACCAGGGAACGCTTCAATGAAACTCTTCTTGGCAATCTCCAGTTCTTCCGCACTCACTGGCTCGTCTTGCATGCGCTTGAACTCTTCGCGCATCAACTTGACGGCGAGCGCCACGGTTCCGTTCTTCGATTCAAACGCGCCGGCAAACTGACCCGGGTAGTACACGCCTGCTTCAAATCGTGAACCGACGCTGTATGCCAAGCCTTCATTGGAACGAATGTTGCTCATCAGGCGGCTGGTGAAACCACCACCACCAAGAATCTCATTCATCATCTCGGCGCTGAAGTAATCCGGGTCGTCGCGCTGAATACTGCGGCGACCAATGCGCACCTTGCCCTGTGGAATGTCCTTGGCAACGCGGTACACACCCGGCTTGAACACATTGGTTGGAGCAGGTGGATTTGCGGCCATATCGCCACGCTTCCAACCGTCCATGCCCGCCGCAAGGCGCTTCATCATGTCATCGGGATTGAAGTCACCGGTGACAGAGATGATGACATTCCCTGGCTGAATCAACTTGTCATGCTGCGCACGCAACTTATCCGCGGTGATGGCATCCCAGCCGTCCTTGGTTGCCTGCTGACTCTCAAAGCAGTCTTCGCCAAAGATCAGGTACTTCCACTCGCGGCCGAGGATCTGTCCAGCCTCGTCATTGCGCTGCTTCATGCCTTCCGTCGCTTGACCGCGCATGATGTTCAGGCGATCCTGGTCATAGCCCGGATTGCGCAACAGGTCGAAGAAGAGCGTCATGCTCTGATCGAGGTTGGAACTCAGCGTGTTCATATTTGCAATCACTGCACCCTGGCCACCGCTCACGCCAACATTGGTGGCAAGGAAGTCCAGCTTCTCATCCAAGTCAGCAGGCTTGATGGTGGCGGTGCCGCCGGTACGCGTCATCGCCGCCATCACTGCGGTGAGTCCAGGCGTGTCCTTGGGATCAAGCCACTGTCCGCCCTTAAAGGTCAGTGTCAGTGACACCAGCGGAAATTCCTTGCTCGGTGCCATGTAGACGGAAGTGCCATCGGGCAGCGTGCGTCGAAAGTCCTTCGCCTTGGGCGGAGTGAAATCAAGCGCGGCAAACTTCAACTCTTCCGGGCGAGCCGGAAGTTTGGCGGAACGGTCTGCAACCCACGCAACCGGTGCGGCGGGAGTGGCATCCATCTTGGCCTTCGTTGCCGGCTGCAAATCAGTCATGGCAACGGTCTTGGTATCGGTCTTGGCTTCAGACGGGGTGCCTGCCTTGGCAACAGCCTTGGTATCGGCTTTGCCTTCCTTGGTGGTGGCAGTGTTCTGCGGTGATGCACATCCAGCAAATGCTGCGCTGGCGGCAAGGAGGGCGATAGTGGCGATGTTCTTCATGGTGTGTTCCTATGTATGTCTGGCGGGTGATGCAGTGCAGCACTTCACTTGGCGGAATTCTCCAACTCAGCAATCCGCGCTTCCATCTTCTTCATGAGGTACTCCATCACGGGTGCCATTTGCGGTGGCACCTGCGCTGCTTGGTCACGCAACTGCGTCAGACCTTCCTTCAACTTCTCTGCATCCTTCTCTTCGCCGATCTTCTTGGCGGCTTGACGTGCCATGCCCTGCATCGGGCCCGGCAGTGCCGCCAATTCTGGATCAGCCGCCACGGTGGCGCCCGCCTTGCGGGTGTAGGTGGCTACCGAACGATTGGTCTTGTCAAAGTATTTGTTAGCAATACGCTTGATGTCTTCAGCAGTCACTGCCTGAATTTTGGCGCTTTCCTTGTTGATTTCGCTCCAATCGCCAAGGGCCTCAGCTTGTGCCAGTTGAATGAGCAGGAAGAAGTTGCTCTGCAACCGGCGATAGCTGTCCGCCATTGCCTGATTCTTGACCTTCTGCAACTCTTCCGCTGGAACTGCTTCGGTCTGCAACTTCTTCAGTTCTGCGTACCAGCCTTCCTCCAACTGTGCCGGAGTGGAATCACCCTTGGTCTCCGCGTCAAACGAAAACGCTCCGGCGTACTTGCGCGAGTCTTGCTGCGCGCCGGCGCTGCTTGCCACCTTGGTGCCTTCAACCATGTCCTTGTACAGACGACCAGTGCGACCATTGAGGATCGAACTCATGACATCCAGCGCATACGAATCCTTGTGCTGGAAGCCAACGGTGTGGTAGCGGATCTCCACCTGTGGCTGCGTCTCCGCTTCAGCCATCATGCGCATCTCTGCGCCTTGCTTTGGCTCAAGCGTCACCACTGGTGGCGGTGCAACTTTGCCCGGCTCCAGTCGGCTGAAGTAGGTACTGATGGTCTTCTTAGCAGCGGCTGGATCAAAGTCACCCACAATGATGCCCACAAGATTGTTGGGGCGGTAGTAGGTGTTCCAGTACTTCATCGCCTCGTCCATGTCGTAACTGTTGAGGTCGCTGGTCCAACCGATCACCGGCCACGAATACGGGCTGGCCATCCAGAACATGCTGTCGAACTGCTCTTGAAACACGCCAGTTGGCGTACTTTCCGTGCGCAGGCGGCGCTCTTCATGCACCACATCGCGCTCGCTGTAGAACTCGCGGAACACGCTGTTGTTGAGGCGATCGCTCTCCATCCAAGCCCACAGCTCAAACTTATTGCTGGGCACATTGATGAAGTAGAAAGTGAGGTCGTAACTGGTGAAGGCATTCATGCCCGTGCCACCGGCTGCGGTGTAGATCTTGTCGAACTCGTCCTTGACGATCGTTGACAGCGCGGTCTGTTGCGCCTTGAGGTTGGCAATCTGCTTCTCCAGGTCGGCCTTGCGCTGCGTGCCGGTTGGGGTGGCGGCGTCGGTCTTGGCAAGCTCAACTTCAAGTTGCTTGATTTCCGCGTCGCCCGCCTTGCCTTGCTGCTCGTCCATCAGCGACTTCAACTCTGCACGTAGGCGCGCCAGTTCCGGCGTGTCGTTCTTGGCATCCCATGCGTCTGCGATGCTTCCCTTGAAGTAGCTGTCGTACTGTGCGCTCCAAGTGAGTTGGTTGATCTTGTCGCGGATCGCTTTCTGGCGAGCGCGGTAGTCAGCATCGCGCGCGGAATCGCGGGTGCCGATGGCGTCGGTGCCCTTGAACATCATGTGTTCAAAGAAGTGACTGATGCCAGTGATGCCAGGGCGCTCGTTGACGGAGCCCACCTTGGCCAGCCAGCCAGCCGCCACGGTGTTCGGCTGGTCATGTCGCGGCACCAGCAGAAATTTCATACCGTTGGGAAGTGTGAAGACTTCCGGCTCCACCTGCTGGGCGCGAGCCGCAGGGGCGAAGGCGAGGGTGGCGGCAAGCAGGGTGACAATGGTGGCGAAGCGCATGCATTTCTCCGTTGCGGTGAGGTGTCTGGCGTGGTTCCGGGACCACAAATCCGGGGTCGCGCAGGGTACTGCGGCGAATCCGACCAAGTGGGGTATTGAAGTTGGCGTCTTCGGGGATATTGTTCCCTATATGCCCCATACCACCGATCCCGTTCTCGGACGCTTCTCTCGTTGGATGGTCATCTGTGTTGTTGGTGGCATGTTGGCGGTTGCCTCGCAAGCCGACGCGCAACTGCGTGTGGTTGTTTACAACATCACTGGTCTCGCGGGCGATCAGGTGGCACTGAAGGCGGTGATCGCGTCATGTCACACAGATAACGTGGCCGGTTACGCGGCGCCCGTGGCGCTGTTTCAATTCTCTGAAGTGCACACGACGGATGCGGCGCCCCTCTTGGCCCTCGTGAATCAAGCAGCGCCGGCGGGTTACACCTACGCGCTTGCCACCTACACCGGCGCTGGTCAAGACGGAGTGAGTGGTGCCGAGGCCGTGATTTATCGAACAGACTTGATGACCGAAATTCCGTCGGCGCATGTGGACTTGCCAACGGGTGGAAGTCGAGACTCCGATCGCTGGCTCTTCCAGTTGAACGGCTACACATCAACCGCCGCGCGCTTCTATGTGTACGGATCGCACTTGAAGGCTTCCACTGGCACTGCCAATGTGGATTCTCGACTCGCGGGCGTGCAGTTACTTCGCTCAAATTGCGATGCGCTGGGCGCCGGCGTACGCGCCCTGTACTGCGGCGACATGAACTTCTACACCAACACCGAGAGCGGCTACATAGCGTTCATGGCGGCGGGTAACGGTGCGGCGGTTGATCCACTCGGTACCGCCAACTGGACTGGCGCTACAAATGCATGGAAGCACACGCAGAGCCCGCGCGACATTCTTGCGGACGGCCTGATCGGTGGCGGAGTTGACGATCGCTTTGACTTCTGTCTTCCCACTACGCAAATGATGGACGGCAACGGCCTCGCCTTCATTCCCGGGAGTTACCGTTGTGTCGGTAATGACGGCAATCACTACAACCTAGCGATCAATGCAGGCGCAAACTCGTACTTTCCCGGCGAGTCGGCGCGCTCCAATACGCTTGCCGCAAACCTCTTTGCCGCAGCCGACCACATGCCTGTGTTGGCAGATTTCCAAGTGCCCGCATGGAACACCGCGGTGCTCGGCACTGTGCCCACGCGCGTCATGCAAGGCGCAACCGCCGTTGTCGCGCAAGTGCGCGTCGCTAACGATGCTCCTGGCAACAACGTCATCGGCGTTGACGCGCTTGACTACACCGTCACCGGTACCGGAGTGCTTTCCGGCGCTCTCTCTGGAAGCGCGGTACTGACGCCCTCCTTCACCACGGTGAATGTCCCCGTCGTCACTTCGACGATTGGCCTGCGCACCGGCACCGCCACGGTGACAAGTAGCAACGAAGCTGTTCAGAATCCCAGCATCGCGTTGCCAGTGAGCGTGCAAGTGCTGCGGGTCAGCAATGCTTCGTTCTCGACTACTGCTGATGCCAATACGGTCACCATCCCCATGATCGCCACGGTTGCGGGTCCAGCGGTCGATGAATTGATCGCGGTTGCAAACTTCGGTTTCACCGCCGACCAAGCGACCCTCGATATTGACTCGGTGCAGATTCCTACGGGACCGTTCTCGTATGTCAGTGGTGCAACCACCGGAATCGGTGCAGTTCCAGGCAGTGTTCGCGTTCGCTTCAATCCCACCGGCTTAACCCCTGGTGTCTATACCGCCAACGCCACCATTCAAGTCAGCGATGAAAATGTCCCCGGTGCCGCAACAGCGCAGATTGTTGCCTCGCTCAGCGCCACCATTGGCGGCGGTAATCCTGCTGACCTGAATGGAGACGGCTTGGTGGGCGGTGCCGACCTTGGAATCATGCTGGCGAGTTGGGGTAGCCCTGGTCCCGCTGACCTGGATCACAACGGCACCGTTGGCGGCAGCGATGTGGGCATTCTGCTTGGAAATTGGGGCTAATTCGTACAGGGACGGCTCTCCCGCGCCGGAATTGAATGCAGACTTCTGAACTCATGGCCCCGCGTCCTTCTTTTCATCATGTTGGACTCGCCGCACTTGCAGTGGCGTGTGCTGCGCACTGTCCATCCACAGCGGTCGCAGACACAGCAGTGCTGCGATCAGTTGCCGATGTGACACTGATCGAACCCAATGACGGCCTGCAATACGCATTGGGCGCTGCCTACAACATTTATTGCGGTCGAGTGGGCGTGAATGGCGGTGGCACGTTGCGTCGAGCAGTAGTGCGCTTTGATCTCTCAGCAATTCCTGCTGGCTCCACCATTCTTTCAGTGAGCTACAAGGCCTACATGAGTCAGACCAATTCCGGCGCGAACGACTGCAAGTTGCATCGCATGCTTGCTCCGTGGGGCGAGGGAACCAGCTTCGCATTCGGCGGCGGCGGCACGAGTCCCGAAGTGAACGACGCCACGTGGACATACAACTTCTGGCCAACGTCAACGTGGGCTGTGCCGGGTGGGGTATTTGTTCCCACCGCCAGTGCCACCAAGAGTGTGAACGCAGTGGGCTTCTACACCTGGGCCACCGTCCCCGCCTTGGTAGCGGATGTTCAAGCGTGGCTCGATACACCCGCCGTCAACTACGGCTGGGTGATGGTGGGCAACGAAGCCACGCTGGAAACCGCAAAGCGCTTTGATTCTCGGGAAAGTTCCGACATCACCCACCACCCAACAATCACAGTGGTTTACACGCTTGCATCAGCAGCGCCCGGCGATTTAAACGGCGATGGCAAGATCAACGGCGCGGACCTGGGCATTCTGCTGGCTGCGTGGGGCGGAACCGGGCCCGCAGACTTGAATCGCAATGGAATTGTGGATGGGGCAGACCTTGGAATCTTGTTGTCCAACTGGAAGCCGTGACGCACGATGGCGGTGAGTGCAGGGCTGCTGCGCCGCTCGCCGCTCGCCGCTTCAAGATTTACGCAGTCACCTTGAGCATCTTGGGAATGCCACCGACCGGACGATCGTTCGCACATTCAAGCGCAGCGATAGCGTCAACAGCTTCGATGCCCTTGGTGACCTTGCCGAATGCCGTGTACTTGCCATCAAGGTGCGGCGCGCTGTTCAGGCATATGAAGAACTGACTGCCCGCGGAATCTTCATGAACCGAACGCGCCATGGAGACGACGCCCTTCTCGTGCGGACGATCGTTGAACTCGGCGATGAGTTTCCACTCGGGTCCGCCGGTGCCATCGCCCTTCGGGCAGCCGCCCTGAATCATCAAGCCGGGAATGATCCGGTGAAACCCGGTGCCCAGGTAAAAACCTTGCTTGGCAAGTTTCTGAAAGTTTGCCACATGGTGGGGCGCAACATCTTCCCAGAGCTCAAGCTCAATGGTGCCGTGTTCAGTCTCGATTGTCGCGGTGGGGTACTTCTTGGTTGCCATGATGGCGCCAAGCGTAACGGGACTGCCGCTGCGGCGCGTGATGCGCTGGGCATGGCCCCATTACGGCGACATGAATTTGTGGATCGGACTTTCGACCGCGCGCGTGAGGAGCAAGTAACTGCGCTCCTTGGAAACAACCACTTCGCCACTCAGCAGCCAGGTGGTACCGATCGGGCGTTGCCGAATCAACTTCTCTAGTTTGTCTAGTGCCTTGGTTGGCAGCACTTCCATGGAGACTTCCGCGCCGTCATGCGCTCCAGCACCCGCATGAGCGGTGTCAAGCCGCGCGCGCCACACGCCGGTGACTGGATCGCGCAGCACGGATGCACGGCGTTCCTGAAAGCGTGTTGCGGGCGGCAGCAGCAAGCTACGGTCGTATTGCACGATGTCGCGCTTCACGGCAATGCCCATGCCACTTGCGGCGATACCCGCGTCAAGCGATCGCTCCAGCGAATCCGCGAAGCCATCATCTAGGCCAGTGAAGATGGCGGTGTTCGGCTCGTGCGAACGTCGATCATCCGGCGCGTGTCGGTTTGGAGTTGCAGCAAGCTCCGCAGAGGCAAGATCCGCATAGGCCTCAATCCGCGGTGGACGTGGGCCTTCTGCTTGTACCGATGCACGGCGAAGTTCTGCCGGAGCGATCCGCGCCAGCATGCCGGGCGCTGGTGGTGCACGGAGCGCCACGACTGCTACTGGCAGCAGATAGGAACGGTCATCACATTCGTAGATGGAGCCAGTGACTTCAAAGAGGGTTGGTGAGTCCACCCGTGGATCATCGAGTATGGCTTTCACATCATCGGCGTGATCGCATGGCATGACAAAGAGCGATCGCGGCGCGCTGGTCACCATGCGGTCGTTGAGGCGGAAGGTCAGCAGTCCAGGCTCACGCAGCGACGGCGCGAAAAAGCCCTTGACACTGGCGAGGAAGGTTCCTTCGCTCAGGACGGGCGCGTCCGACTGCACGCGCGGGATTTCGGTCTTGGAGCGCTTCAGCAGCTCGGGGCTGGCGGTGCTTTGGGGCGCTGCCGTGGTCGGCATCATGCCGTTGCGACCGAACGGGTTCGACTGCCCGCCACCGACTTGGGCGGCGCAGGGGGTCGCCGCGAGGGCGATAAGCAGGGCGGAGGCGAGGTTTGGGGTCTTTCGGATCATCCGAAGGGGTGGAAGTTCGTGATTCGTTGCAATCTTGGTGGCGCGGATCACTGTTTGCGTTGACGCGGAGCGAGTGCTGTGCCACTATACGACTTCGGCCGGCCGCGTACCCAAGTGGCCTAAGGGGACGGATTGCAAATCCGTTATTCGTGGGTTCAAATCCCACCGCGGCCTTTACGCTCAGCAGCGCGCCGCCTTCGGCGGCGCGCTGCTTCGCTTCATGGCCACGGTGCGTCCCGGGCGTTGCCCGGTCCGCGGCGTCCGCGGGGCGGCCGCCTGGGCTTTGGCGCCCGGGGCGCAAATTCCACCGCGGCCTTTACGCTCGAACAGCGCGACGCCTTTCAGGCGGCGCGCTGTCTCGCTTCATGGCCACGGTGCGTCCCGGGCGGTGCCCGGTCCGCGGCGTCCGCGTGCGCGGCCGCCTGGGCTTCGGCGCCGAAAAGGGGCGCTACAGATCTTTAAATGCCAATTGTTTCAATAATGGGGAATTTATGGAATCTTAAGTTGCGTAGGCCCTCTCTGAATGCCAATCTTTTCTTCTTCGGAGCTACTATCGAACTTCACCAATGCCTCAAAACGCGCGTCGATCAGACACCATCACCGAGCAACAGCGTCTCGCGGCAATCGATCGGTTGGCAGTCACTTACACGCCAGCCGAGGAGTGCTTCGACCGACTGACCCGCCTCGCTGCGCGCGTGTTTGCAACGCCCATTGCCACCCTCTCGGTGGTGGGCGATCAGCGAGTGTGGTTCAAATCACGCGTGGGCACGGTGATCAGCGAACTGCCGCGCAGTGATACGTTTTCAAACTGGGTGATGGATCACGACGGCGCGCTGCTTATCCCCGATGCATTGGCTGATCCGCGCTTCGCCCGCTGTGAAATGGTTGTCAATGCGCCGTACGCGCGCTTCTATGCCGGTATCGCTATTCGCTCGCCGAATGGTGCAAAAATCGGCTCGTTGAGCGTGATGGATACTGAACCGCGGCCTCATGTAGCAACCGATATTGGCTTCTTGCGTGATCTTGCAGCGATCACTGAAGATGAATTCCATCGGCGTCATTTGACGGCATCACAGAAGTCCATGATCACGGAACTTGGTGAAGCGCAGCGGCGAGCAATCATGGATGACCTCACCGGCGTTTGGAATCGCAGTGGTCTTGACAGCATCCTCGAGCGCGAATTCGCGCAAGCGTCCGCCAACGGACGACCGATTTCAGTGGCCATGTTGGACATTGATCACTTCAAGAAAATCAATGACTTGTACGGCCACGGTGCTGGGGATCTGGTGCTCGCGGAGGTGGCACGAAGACTTCGCGCCGCTGCTCGACCGGTCGATTCGGTGACTCGGTACGGTGGCGACGAATTTGCAGTGATCCTTCCGGACTGCGATGAACACTGTGCGCAGGCGGTCGGCGAGCGCCTGCGCGCGTGCATCGCTGCCACCCCGGTCACAGTGGGGCACTCCGTATATTTGGACATCACCGCTTCCGTGGGCGTTGCTACCGCGAAGCCAAACACGGTCATCAGCCTGCTGCTGACCCGCGCCGACGGAGCGCTTTATGAAGCAAAGCGCACTGGTCGCGATTGCGTCATCGCCGCGCCCGCCACCATTGGATCCGGGTGAATCACTCCTGCGGCGCATCCGTATGATCCGCCGATGCCCGCTGCAGCACCCGTGGCCATCAAGAGCGTTCGCCTCAAAGTTGGTCTTGAAATCCACATTGAACTCGCCACGCGCAGCAAGATGTTTGCGCGTGCAGGTAGTCCTGGAAATCCTGAGTTCTATGACCGCGAACCCAACTCGCTGGTGACACCAACCGTGGCCGCGCTACCGGGCACGCTGCCCGTAATGAATCTTCGTGCCGTTGAGATGAGCATGATGGTCGGTCTGGCGCTCGGTTGCAACATTGCGCGCCGCTCCAAGTGGGATCGCAAGAACTACTACTACCCCGATCTCCCGAAGGGGTATCAGATCAGTCAATATGACCTGCCGCTCTGTCATGACGGCGCGTTTGATTTACCAGTGCCAGCCGGTGGAACGCGCCGCATTGGAATCATTCGTGCGCACCTTGAAGAGGACACTGGCAAGCTCGGCCATGAATTGCCGGGCGGGTTCCACTATGAAGGTTCGTTGGTGGATCTCAATCGCGCGGGCACGCCGCTCTTGGAAGTGGTCACTGCACCAGATTTTGATTGCGCAGCGGATGTAGTGGCATTTGCGCAAGAACTGCGCGGGGTATGCCGATTCCTTGGTGTTACTGAGGGAATCATGCAGAAGGGCCACATGCGCTTTGAGCCCAACATCAACGTCATCATTGAACTTGCCGATGGCACAGAAGTAAAGACGCCGATTGTTGAAGTAAAGAATCTCAATTCCTTCAAGGCCTTGCGTGGCGCCATTGAATTTGAGACCGAGGCGCAAGTGACGCGTTGGCGTGAAGATGGCAAAGTCATGGGCCCGGGCGCCAAGAGCACACACGGTTGGGACGATGTCAAGTGCGTCACCGTGCTGCAGCGCGAAAAGGAAGACGCGCACGACTATCGATATTTCCCTGACCCAGACTTGGTGCCCGTTGTCGTGGACGATGCGTGGCTCGCACGCGTGCAGGCGGAAGTGCCGGAGTTGCCACTCGCGCGTCGCGCGCGGTACGTGGGCGTGTACGGCCTTGAAGAGAAGGACGCCGCATCACTGGTGGAAGATCGCGACCCGTGCCACTTCTTTGAAGCGTGCGTTGCGGAACTCGGCGGCACCGCAAAAGCGGGGTACGCAGCCGGCAAATTCCTCTTGAATCAGCTGGGAAAGCGCGCAAATGAGCAGGGCGTTGGCTTGCATCGCGCGGGACTTTCGCCGCAGCAGGTGGCTGGCATCGTGACGCTGCGCGAGTCTGGTTCGCTGGGCGCACAGAATGTTGATGCGCTGGTGAATGCCTTGGCGGGCACTTCGGATACCGCCGCCGATGCAGCAGCGCGCGCCGGCCTCTTGGTGGTGCGCGACGACGCCGCACTTGATGGATGGATCGCACAAGCAGTCGCCGCCAACGCGCAGGCTGCTGAGGACGTACGCGCTGGAAAGATGAATGCAATTGGTCGAATTGTTGGCGCAGTCATGAAACTCGCCGGTGGTGCCGTTGATGCCAAGACCGTCAATGAACGGATTGTTTCCAAACTAAGAGAGGGCTCTTGATGAATGGTGAATCTCCTGCCGCGCGTGCCACACTTGGAACAGTAGTGGTGTCCGCCGAAGCAATCGCCGCGCGTATTCCTGCGCTTGCTCGCGAGATCGTCGCGTGGATGGGCGAAGGCGACGACGATGTGGTGATCGTTCCAGTGATGACCGGCGCGTTCATCTTTGCTGCCGATTTAGTGCGACACATGCCAGTGCGCATGCGCATCACGCTTGCCACGGTCTCCAGTTATCCAGGCGATGCCACCACCAGTCAGGGCGTTCGTCCACTTGGTGAACTGCCCGCCAAGCTGCAGGGCCGCCGTGTCTTGGTGATTGATGATGTGCTGGACTCTGGCCGCACGTTGAACTTCCTGCGCGAGCAGTTTGAAGCTCAGGATCCGGCACGATTCGCCACCGCAGTGCTTCTCCGCAAGACCATTCCGAGCGCCATGGCTACCAAGTGCGAATTCGTTGGCTTTGATGTGCCCGATGAATTCGTAGTTGGTTACGGCCTCGACTTTGATGGCTGTTTCCGCAACCTCCCGGAGGTGCGCATCCTTCATCCAGCAGCGAGCGCGCCGTGAAATCGGAGCGCACGTCGTTTGCGGCCACTGCGCTCGACGAGGCTGGTATCCCGCTCTTTGCGGCGTCGATGCTGGAGCCAAGCGAGATCATTGTTGGCGTGTGGCGACCAAGTATGGCATGGATCGCGCTGCGCTCCGCCAGCGGCGTATCAGTGTTGATTGTCATCACCTTGCTCGCTGCAGCATCCGCCGGATGGGCGCAGCACTCATGGGAATGGCTGGTACTTCAGGCCGGGGCAGTACTCATCTGTGCTCGTATCGGCGCTGCGGGTGCGGATTGGGCCAGTCGCGTCTATGTACTCACCGACCGTCGCGTGTTACGCCGGCGCGGCGTCTTGGCGCCCACCGTGTATTCCGCAAACTTGAACGCCCTGCAACGCGTGGAACTGCTGCAAACGCGCATCGACCGCGCCCTCCAGTCTGGCACCATTACCTTTAGTTCGCGACACGAGGGGCACTATGACGCCGCGTGGGTGATGGTTTCCAACGCAGCACAGGTGCTCGCGCTCATTGAAGAAACGCGCCGCCGCTATCGCCGCTGAAGTGGCGCCTCGATTGAATGTTTCACTGATTCCACTGCGCACCCGTGCGCGGGTTTGGCAGCGATGCCGCAAGTTTTTCAAGCAGTTCACGCGCTGATGCGTCGAGTTCCTTGGGTGCTTCAATCTGAATCACCGCATGGAAATCACCAGCGGTCCCCTTGGCGGGCTGAATACCTTTGCCCTTCACACGTAGGTGCTGGCCACTCTTCACGCCCGCAGGAACTTTGAGTTGCACACTGCCAGTAATCAGTGGCACACGCACGGTGGTACCCAGCGCGGCTTCGGCAATCGTCACCGGTACATCCATCAAGATGTCGTCGCCTTCACGGCGGAACCATGGGTGCGGCGAAACATGAATGGTGATGATCAAGTCGCCACGTGGACCGCCCCCCGCGCTCACTCCACCTTTGCCACGGACGGCCAGTTTCGCTCCGCTGGCAATGCCCGCGGGAATACGAACTTCGATCGACTCGCCTTCAAGCCGGAACGACCGCGTTCCGCCCAGCACCGCCGTGGTGAAGTCGATGGTCTCCGAAGCGGGTGCGTTTCTACCTGGCTGCGGCGCTTCGTCTTCTTCGTCGCCTTCGAATCCACCGAAGCCACGTCCGCGCGCACTGCGTGGTCCGCCGCGCCCGAACATTGACCCAAAGACATCTTCGAAAGTGGATGGATCAACGTTCTGCCATGACTGACCGCCACCGCCGCCAGCGCCGCCACCAAATGGCCCAGCGCCACCAAACGGATCACCACCCGCACCGCCGCGCGCGCCGCCGCCGGCGCCGGTGGGTCCACTCTTCACACCAGCAATGCCAAACTGGTCATACATCTTGCGCTTTTCAGGATCTGTAAGAATGTCATACGCCTCTTGGATTTCCTTGAAGCGCGCGTCAGCGCCCGGTTCCTTGTTGACGTCTGGATGAAACTTACGCACCAGCCCGCGATGCGCCTTCTTCAGGTCATCCGCGCTGGCGGTCTTGGAAACGCCAAGGAGCTTGTAGAGATCACTTTCCATTGCGAGAGCAGCGGAGTATATGGCCCGTAGTTGGCAGTCTTCGCATCCGGTACGGCGTACGATTCCCCGCGCGATGGACTCCTGCACCCCACGAACCACCGATCGTCCCGTTTCGATCGCGCTTCCGGTACTTCCTTCGGCTAATGCGCCGCACCGCACATCGTTCGGATCACGCCGGGGTTGGGTGCGTGCCGCAGTGCTCGCCGGCGTGTGGCTCTTCATGATTGGGCATCTGGTGCAGTGGCTCGCGCTTGGCACCACGCTGGCGCCCATTGAGCCAAGTGAATCGATGCAGACCGTGAAAGACGGCATCATCACGGTGGGAGCGATCTTCTTTGCTGTTGCGCTGCTTTCCACCGCGCTACTGGGACGATGGTTCTGCGGTTGGGGCTGCCACTGGGTGGCTATTCAGGACGCAACAGCATGGGCACTGGCACGCGCCGGAATCCGCCCCAAGCCATTTCGATCACGCCTGTTGGTGTGGTTGCCGCTCAGCCTGGCGCTGTACATGTTTGTGTGGCCGCTGTTCTATCGATTCGCGGTTGCGCCATGGATTCAGCCGGACCTGCGTTGGCCTGGTTTCACAACGCAGGTGATGACGCAGGATTTCTGGGCAACTTTCCCGGGCCTGGCCATGGGCATTCCCTTTGTTTTTGTCTCGGGCATCTTGGTGGTGTGGCTCCTTGGCTCCAAGGGGTACTGCACCTATGGGTGTCCGTACGGCGGGTTCTTTGCTCCCGTTGAAGAACTGGCGCCCATGCGCATTGTGGTGGACCATGATCGCTGCCACTCATGCGGCGTGTGCACCGCGGTGTGCACCAGCAACGTTCGAGTGCATGAGGAAATCAAAGACTTTGGCATGGTGGTCGATGCCGGATGCATGAAGTGCATGGACTGCGTCAGCAGCTGCCCGAACGAAGCACTGAGCTTTGGACTTGGCAAGCCAGCGGTGCTGATTGATCGCACTGCCTCGCGCTCCGCGGCTGCAGCGGAACGACGGTGGGACCTTTCTTGGACAGAAGAGATTGCGTGTGCACTGCTGGGCGTAATGACGCTCTTTGCGGTGCGCGGCATTTACATCGGCGTGCCACTTCTCTTTGCATCGGGAATCGCAGCGTGCACGGTGTTTGTGTCATGGAAAGCCTTGCGCATCCTGCGCGATCCGTCAGTTTCATTTCATGGCATGCGCCTGCGTCTGAAAGGAAAGCTCGGGGCATCCGGTGTTGTGTGGCTGAGTATCACAGCGCTGCTCCTTGCCAGTGTTGCATACGTTGGCGCACTCAATGGAATCACCTGGCTCGCGGACCGCGCCGATATGCGCGTCACCCTTCCAGCGGAATACATCTTCTCCACCGATGCGCAAGCGCCGGAAGCCGCCATGCAGGAAAGTGCCGAACGCGCGCTGCAGCTCTATGCGCTGGTCGCCGCCGCGCCGGAAGGCTGGTCGATCATTCCTGCTGGATGGCGGCAAGTTGACTTGCGCCGCGCCTATCTGAGTGCAGCGATTCGGGATATGCCAACGGCCGAGCGTTTGGTGCGTGGCTCATGGAAACGCGATGGAGCTGATGAAGCGACTGCCGCCGTCATCGGGCGAATCATTCGTTCGTTTGTATCACGCTCGTCGGATGCCATTGCTTGGTACGACGAAGCGTTGGACGCACATCCGGAGTGGCAGCGCTTGCGTGAAGAACAAATCACTTGGCTGGATCAAGAGGGTCAATACGCGCGAGTCATTCAGAGTGCTCGACAAGGGCTTGCGGCGCGTCCCAACGATTTGCTTGCGATGCGGCGCCTATCGCTGGCGCTGGTCGAGCGCGGAACCATGCCATTGGAAATTGACGAGGGCGTTGAGTTGATTCGGCAAACCATCAGCATGGTTCCCAACAATGGATTTGCCCACGCCGCACTGGCGCGCGGCCTGATGCGTCAGCAGCACTTTGACGAGGCGATGGCGGAGTTCGCGCGCGCGCTGGAGTTGGAGCCCAACTCGGAGGTCATTCGATCGATGTTTGAAGAGGCCCAAGCGCAGCGCGGGGCGGCTGAGTCAGGCGGTTGACTACGTGAGTGGCGGGCGATTTAACTCGCCGATCCCCAATGGCCAAGCAGGACTCCCAAGTCGCCACCGCCAACGGAGCCGTCATCATCCAGGTCAGAACCGCAGTCATAGCCGCTCGTACCCCAGTCGCCCAGCAGTTTGCCGAGGTCGGCGCCGTTGGTCACGCCATCCTTATTTAGGTCACCGATTCCCGCGGCGCTGCGCGCGAGTCGGACCGCTACGCCGCTATCAATTCTTCCCCACCCGGTGCGTTCATCGAAGCCTGCGTTTGAAACATCAGTGCATGACTGCACGAGCAATGCAATCAGTTGACTTGCCGAAGCGTTCGGCGCAACCGCGCGCATCAGTGACAGTGTGCCGGTTGCAAACGGCGCGGCCATACTGGTGCCGGACTTGAACTCAACGCTTTCGGTGCCAACGCAGGAGAGAATGGAGACGCCCGGCGCGGCCATGTCGACTTCCGGACCGATTGCAGTTGATCCCGCTGGAGAGTCGAGCGCATCAAGCGATCCAACCGCCAGCACTTCCGCCCACCGCGCTGGCCACGCCACGCCACCCAAGCCGGTATTTCCAGATGACGCCACTAACAGCGCGCCGCCACCAATGGAGTACGTCACTGCATCGCGCAGGTACTGCGTGCCCACGGAATATTGCAGACTCATGTTGATGATGTTGGCGCCGTGATCAGTGGCCCACACCAGGCCATCGGCAAGCCAACTTGAGTAGCCAGTGCAGCCACTCAGAACGACCACGGGCATGATGCGTGCCTGCCAATCAAGGCCAGCAATCGCTACTCCGTTGTTGCCAGAAGCGGCGGCGATTCCTGCGACGTGCGTGCCGTGATCTGAGCATTGGTCGGCAACATCAGTGGTGCCAGCCGGAACATTCCAGCCAGCAATCATGCGTGGCGCAAAGTCAGCATGTGCAGTCATTCCGCTATCCATGACGGCAATCACGGTGGATGCCGAACCGGTACTCACATGCCAGGCAGCGCGCGCGCTGACATCAGCGCCTGGCAATCCGGAAAGCCCGTTGATGATTTGGCCAGTGTTCTCAAGTCCCCAGCACTGCGGGTAGTACGGATCGGTTGGTGCGGGTGCGTCGCTGGCAATGCCACCGATCACGTCTAACTCCGCAATCTCAATGGTGCCGCGTGCAGCTTGGAGACGAGCAATCAGCGCGGGTGTCGCGGTGCCCGCAGGTACGGAAATGTGTTGCCAGCGATCAAGCCCTAAGGCGGTTGCGCGCGCTGCATCACTGAAGCCAACGGTGGAGGCGCGCGTGGCGCTCGTTGCGCCTGCTTGCGTGAGCACTTTGGTTAGTGCGGCATCGCGGAGTCCATTCGGTTGCGTGACCGTGACCACGTGGTTGACGTCAATGGTGATGCGTGCGCCGGCTACGAGTTTCACCATGACATGGTCGCTCGACCATCCACCCGTGCGATCGGCGGCCCACATCCATTCGCCCGCGGCACCGACTGCAAGTGCTGGCGCTGTTGCCAACACCGGCGGCGCAGCGCCCATTGTTGGCGCAACAACCATGACCGCGGCGAGCGCGGCGCTGGAGAAGAGTGGGTACGTGAGTAACGTCATCTGAAGAATCAATACGCGTCCGGGCGGCCGGGTGGTCGGGAAATTCCGAACCTGCTCAACAGTAAGGTGTGAGCGCTCCGGTGCCACGAAATTCGCCCGAGTCTTCCGTGAAAGTCCGGGAACTTGTCCTCGAGCGCCATATTTGCGGCGAACACGCGCGACCGATAGCATGAGTGTGATCCATCCTAGTATCCGGATGGTCGGATTGATCATCGTTCCGAACGCACATTTCTCCCAGTATTGGAGCCGACATGTCTGACAAGCGCTACCTGTTCACCAGCGAATCCGTCTCGATGGGCCACCCTGACAAGCTTGCTGACCAGATCAGCGATGCCGTCCTCGACGCGATGCTCGCGCAGGATCCGTCAAGTCGCGTGGCATGCGAAACCCTGGTGACCACGGGCTTGGCAGTGATCGCTGGTGAAGTAACCACCAACGCCGTCGTCAACATTCCTGACATCGTTCGCGAAGCAGTCCGCAAGGCTGGCTATGACAGCGGAGACAAGGGCTTCGACTACAAGAGTTGCGGCGTCAGTGTGGTGCTCGGTAAGCAGAGCGCGGACATTGCCATGGGTGTTGACCGCGAAGGCGCCGGCGACCAAGGCATGATGTTCGGATTTGCTTGCAAAGAGACTCCGGAATTCATGCCGCTGCCGATCGCCATTTCCCACGAATTGGTGAAGCGTCAAGCCGTGGTTCGTGAGAAGAACATCATCAAGGGCCTGCGCCCCGATGCCAAGAGCCAAGTCACGGTTGCCTATGTTGGCCTTAAGCCGACGCGCATTGATACGGTGGTGCTTTCCACGCAGCATGACCCGATGTGGAACGGCGTTGCTGGTCAGAAGAAGCTCAAGGCCGAGGTCGTCAAGCACATCATCAAGCCAGTGCTTGGTAAGTGGTGGAACGATCAAATCATCATTCACGTCAATCCAACCGGACAGTTTGAAATTGGCGGTCCACACGGCGATTGCGGCCTCACTGGTCGCAAGATCATCGTGGACACCTACGGTGGTCGTGGTCGTCACGGTGGCGGCGCATTCAGCGGTAAGGATCCGTCCAAGGTCGATCGCAGCGCTGCGTACATGGCTCGATACATTGCCAAGAACATCGCCGCTTCCGGCCTCGCAGATGTGTGCGAAGTGCAGCTGAGCTACGCCATCGGCGTGGCCAAGCCAACCAGTGTGTTGGTGGATACGCAAGGCACGGGAACGGTTTCGGATGAGTGGCTTGCCGAAGAAGTGCAGCGTCAGTTTGAACTCACCCCGAAGGGCATCATCAAGTCGCTCGGTTTGCGCAAGCCGATTTATCACGCCACTGCTACGCACGGCCACTTCGGTCGCCGCCCGGGCGAGTGCGGTGAAGGCACCTTCAGTTGGGAGAAGACCGACAAGGCCGCTTCGCTCCTCAAGGCCGCTGAGAAGGCGGGCGTGATCAACGCTCCGCATGCAGTTGTTGAGCCGAAGCCCGCGAAGAAGACGGGTGGCACGGCTGTCAAGGCGAGTTCCAAGGCGACATCCAAGGGGAGCTCCAAGTCCAATGCCAAGACCAGTTCCAAGGCCAAGCGCCACTTGGCCATGGCATGACCGGAGCTTCTGAGTGACCGTTCCCGTCGAAAGCACATCCGTCACGAATACCCCACGAATGTCAGCACCATCGCCTGCCCGCGTCGCGGCCCTTGACCGTCTCGCGCGGCAGGCGGGTCGCTTTCCTGATCTTGAGTTTGTTGACATGGGCGTTGCGCCCACGGCCGACGGCATCGCTCTTGATGCTCGTGATGTTTCGTTGGCACGCGCCATTGAACACACCGTGGCACATCGGTGGATGACGCTCACCGCCATTGCGCGCGCATGCATTGATCGACGCTGGGAGAACGTGGACTCACGCGTACAGGCAGCATTGCTTGCGGCGGGTGCGCAACTGTTCTTGTTTGGCAACGTAGCGGATCACGCAGTGGTTGATGACACGGTGGAGTGGTCCAAGGGCAAGGGGCATCGCGGCGCCGCAGGTTTCGTCAATGCAGTGCTGCGCAAGATGATTGACTTACGTGGTGATTTCGTGGAAGGCGCCGACGCCGCTCCGCGTGTGTGGCGCGATCGGCGCGACCTGGTGCCACTGGCTGATGGTCGTGCCATGCGCTTGAAGCGCCCGGTGTTCTCTGATGATCGCGTCTTGCGCGTGGCTGAAGCAGCCAGCGTTGGCGAGGATCTCCTGCTGCACTGGATTAATTCTGCAGGACAGGACCTTGCTTTCAGCCGCGCGGTGCATTCATTGCGCCCAGCGCCCACGGTGATCTCTGGTGTTCCCGAGCAAGCAGTGCTGCCGGATGCGCCGTTCACATCCAATCTCACGCCGCACAGCGATCCCGGTTCATTCGTATGGAACGGTGATCATTCGTCCCTCATCGCATTGCTCACCGCTTATCCGGAAGCGCGTGTGCAGGACTCCGCCAGTGCGCAACCGATGCGGCTTGCCGACAGTCTGCGCCCGAAACTGATTCTTGATGCGTGTGCTGGGCGTGGAACCAAGACGCGGCAACTTGCTGCGTTGCACCCGACCGCAGAAATTGTTGCCACCGATGTGGATGGTGCGCGCTTGCGTGCGTTGGCGCTCGCGTTTGTTGATCATCCACAGGTGAAGGTGACTACGCCGGAGGGCTTGCGCCGGATTGTTGGCCAAGTTGACCTCTTGGTGCTTGATGTTCCGTGTTCAAACACCGGCGTCTTGTCGCGTCGGCCGGAAGCGAAGTACCGATTTAACCGGGCGCGGCTCGATTCCATCACGGCGGTGCAGCGCGACATTGTGGAAGAGCATCGCCCGTTCCTCACGCCCAACGGTTCGGTGCTGTACAGCACTTGCAGCCTCGAGCCGCCGGAAAACCTTGCTCAGGCGCAGTGGGCGGCCGGTCGGATTGGTCGCCGGGTTGCCCGAACCGAGGTTCGTGAGCCTCGTGGCATGCCCGGGGAGCCGGATTCGGCGTACGCGGACGGTGGCTTTGGCGCGCTGATTTCGCCAGCCTGAACCGATATCGAACCGAGATACCGCGCCGGCGTGCAATATGTGCGCCGAGCATTGGTATGATTTTCCGATTCGCCAGTTCGGATCTACCGCGGAGTCCTGCATGCCAGCGCCGATGACCGTTACCGAGATTCTTGACCCGCAATGCGTGGTCGTTCCACTGGTCGCTCATACCAAACGAGAAGCCATCGATGCACTTGTTGATGCGCTGTCGCTGACTGGGCGTATCTCTGATGCCAACGCCGTAAAGAAGGCGGTCTGGGAGAGGGAGCAACAGCGCTCCACCGGTATTGGTGAAGGCCTGGCTATCCCGCACGGCAAGACGTCCGCTGCGCACGGCTTGTGCTTGGCGGTTGGCCGCCTCGCAACGCCCATTGACTACGACTCCATCGATCGCAAGCCAGTACGGCTGGTGGTCCTGTTGGTTTCGCCACCAGAGCGCACCAGCGACCACATTCAGGCACTCGGTCGGATTTCGCGGCTGATGACCAATCCGGCGTTCCGCGAACAGGTGTACGCCGCCGCGGATCCGTTGCAGTTGCTGCAGTTGTTCCGCGCCGCAGAGCGTGGGTAAGTGGCAGACCGGTCACTATCGGCGGCAACAGCAGCTCGATGCAATGACGGCGATGTTGGGGGAGCCGTGGCAGAGACACACCGGAAGCACCGGGAGCTTGCCTAGAATCATTGCACCATGATGGTTCCCATGCATCTTTCTCGCATTCTGATCCGCGAGATGGCGGATATGCAAGTGATTGAACTCACGGAGACTGGTGGCACCCGCAAGTTCCCGATTGTGATTGGATTGCCCGAGGCATTCGCTATTGATCGTCGCATCAAGGGCGTGCAGATTTCGAGACCGCAGACGCATGATCTGCTTGCGGAAACCATTCGTGCGCTCGGGGGAACGCTCAAAGCGATTCATATTCATGACCTGGATCACGGCACATTCTTTGCCAAGCTGATGATCGAGCGCGACGGCGAGATCATTCAGGTGGACTCGCGCCCTTCCGATGCCATTGCCCTTGGCGTTGCCGATGGTGTGCCGATGCTGGTGGACGAACAGGTGTTGCAGGAAGCCGCGGCAGAAGCACTGATTGAACCTGCGCCATCGGTCGAAGCAGATGATGACGACGAACACGCAGAAGACGAGAGCGATTCGTGAGCATTCCGAGCGTCGCAGTGTTTGATCTTGGCGGCGTGGTGGTGCGCATTTGCCGCAGTTGGCCGGAAGCGTGCAACGCCGCAGGCATCACGCATATTCCGCAGGCAGAGGCCCGCCTTGATTCGCCTCGCAAATCAGAACTTCTGCGCGCGCACCAGTGCGGCGAAGTTGAGTCCGAGGATTACTTTGCCGGGCTTGCCCAATTGCTCGCTGATCACAGTGCTGACGAGGTTCGCGCCGTACATACCGCTTGGATATTGGGCGATTATCCAGGTATGACAAGCGTGATTGACCGCATCCATCATGCGGGCATGCGTACCGCCTGCCTCTCAAATACCAACGCACACCACTGGGAACAACTTGATACAAGCGAGGCGTTTCGCCGCATTCAGGTGCGCCATGCCAGCCATGTCATGGGTCTTGTGAAGCCGGACCAGCGCATCTACCGCGCCTTTGAGGCAGCCACTGGAGTTGCGCCACAGGAGATCGTGTTCTTTGATGACCTTGCGGAGAACATCAGCGCCGCGCGTGCGTGTGGATGGAACGCCGTGCACATTGATCACACCGGGGACACCGCCGCACAGGTGTTGGCAGGTCTGCGCGCGCATGGGGCGTTGGCGTGACTGACGCCGATCAACAGATATGCGCACCGACGCTACTCTTGCCATCGCCGTTTTCGGCGCAGCGCTTGGTGCAACTTGCCGACATTGCCGGTGCGCGCATCAAGGAGCGCACCGGTGACTTTCTTGTTGAAGAATTGCAGCTCTACGACCCGTGTGGCGAGGGCGAGCACTTGTACTTGCGCATCGTCAAAGAGGGGATGACTCATCATGAGATGGTGGACCTACTGTGCAAGCACTTTGACGTTGGCACCGAAGCCATCGGCACCGCGGGCATGAAGGATCGCGTGGCGGTGACGAGTCAGACCGTCAGTATCCACTTGCCGCGCAAGCCAGAGATGCGCGCGATCACTGATGAGCGCGTACAAGTGTTGTGGTCCACATGGCATTCCAACAAACTGCGCCGCGGGCACTTGGCAGGCAATCGATTTTCCATTCGTATCCGTGGCATTGAGCCATTCCGAGCGCCGCCAGTATGGCGAGCATTGCGTGAATTGGAGGTATTGGGGGTCCCCAATCACTTTGGACCGCAGCGCTTTGGCATGCGCAACAACAATCACATTCTTGGCGCATTGCTGCTGAGTTCGCGGCACGCTGAGGTGTTGGGTGAACTCATTTCCACCAAGGGCAGCCCGTTTCCGGAATCAGAACGAGCCGCGCGCGAGGCAGTGGATGCAGGTCGATTCGCCGAAGCGGCTGGACTGTGGCCGCGCGGCCTTGACGCTGAGCGCACCGCCACCCGTGCCCTCATGCGTGGCACCGACGCGCGGACAGCGGTTCGAGCGGTGCCGCGACCGATCCAGGAAATCTGGACGGACGCGTGGCAGTCAGCAGTCTTTAATCGCGTGCTTGATGAACGAATCCTTACGGGAACATTCGGCACAGTGGAGCAGGGCGATGTGGCGTGCAAGCATGGCAATGGTGCCAAGTTCATCGTCAGCGAAGAAGATTGCGCTGTTACTGGTGAAGAGTCACTCGCTGCGCGCGCCGCTCGATTTGAAATTTCTGCTACTGGCCCGCTTCCTGGTCCTGACTCGCTGCAGAGTGCGGGCGCAGTCGCGGAACGAGAGCGAGCCGCGATCGTGGCCTTTGCTGGAGATCCAGCCCGCTTTCAAGAGGCCGGCCGGCGCCCGTCAGGTGACCGTCGGCCGCTGCGCATCAAGGTGGCAAATCCTGAAATTGAATCAGGCTTCGATGATCATGGGCCGTACGTGCGCGTGGCGTTTGATTTGCCGCCCGGTGCTTACGCAACCGTGGTGTTGCGCGAGATTCTTGGGGACGGCTTTGTTGATGCATCGCGCGATGCGTTGCGTTCTTGACGGCGGCGCGCGAAGAACGAAGTCAATTGTCGCCCGCAGGTTTTGGCAAGGATTCCCGCAACAATTGGCGGCCGGTGGTTGAGGCGACCGTCGGCAGGAATGCTCCACAAACTCCCGCACGCGCCAGCCTTGGGGTCATGGGCTCCAAAGAACACGCGCCCGATGCGCGCGTTCACAATCGCTCCGGCGCACATGGCGCACGGCTCCAGCGTCACCGCCAGTGAACAGTCGGAAAGTCGCCACGCTCCACGCGCGCGCCCAGCCTCGCGCATGGCAACCAGTTCAGCGTGACCCGTTGGATCGCCAGTGACTTCGCGATCATTGGCGTGCTCAGTCACCACGGTGCGTCCGTGATAAACCACCGCGCCCACCGGCACCTCGCCGCGCTGCGAAGCGTTGCGCGCCAAGGTCATAGCACGCAACATCATGCCAACGTCATTGGCTCGTGCGCCGGAGCGAAGCGCGCGTGGGCCAGCCATGCGTAGCAGTGCACTACCGCCGCGCCGGTACCGACTCATCCGCCTTCCTCATCGCCTTCATCGCCGTCGGTCTTCTTGGCCTTGTACTTGGGGCGACCAATCATGGTGCCCAAGGTATTGCGAATGATGCCACCTTCGGCGACCGCTTGCGTTGGAGCAACCACCAGCAAGATGATGCCGAGTTCATAGAGCAAGTACAGCGGAACCATCAGCGCAACCATGGTGAACATGTCCACGGTTGGTGAAATCACCGCAGCCAAGATGGCGCACACAAACAGCGCATGGCGGCGGTACTTGCGAAGCATCTTGGTATTCAGCACCCCCACCCATCCAAGCAGCAGAACCACTACGGGCATTTGGAATGCCAAGGCGATGGCCGCCGCAAAGAACAGCAGGAAATTGATGAATTCTTCCAGTCGGTACTGCTGGGTGAGGTTGCCGGTGGTGCGCGTTGGAATGGTGCGCACTTCCAGTCGTCCATCGGCACGAGCGGTATCGAGGGCAATGTACAGCTGTGAATCTTTCTTCAGCATCCACACCTCACCCGCATTGGCGCTCGCTGGATCAGTCTCAAGTACCGGAATGCGCGGCGTCCCTTCCACCAGTGCCGATGGTGGAGGCGCGATGGTGCGCGGCTCCTCCACACCGAAACTGATGAGGAGCGACAGCATGTACGGCATTGCCAGATACAGACCAGTGAGACCAACCGCTACCAAGATGGCGGAGAGCGGAATCAGGAATTGCGCGTAGCGGCGTTCGTGCGCGTACAGACCTGGTGAAACAAACTTCCACAGTTGGTACAGAATCCACGGCATCGAAAGCATGATCGATGCCCAAATGGCAATCTGTAGATCCACCATCAGCGTTTCGGTGGGGCTCAGTACTTGCAGGTTGGTTGGCTGTCCCTGTTCGGCCAATGCATCCATCAGGGGCTGCACCAAGAATCCACGTACATAGGTGCCAGCAGCAAAGAGTCCGCATCCCACCAGCAGTGGGACGATGGCTGCCTTGATGAGGCGACTGCGCAATTCATCAAGATGTCCACCGAGCGACATGAAGCTACTCATCAGGCCGTCATTGGAGTGTTGGTCTTGATCAAGTGGCATGAGGCGGTTGGTCAGGCTAGTCGTGAGGCGCTGCCAGTGATAGCGGCGCGGCCAACACTCTCAGGAAGGCTGAAAAAACGCCGTGCATTTGCATCGACGGTGCGTTCAAAGGCATCAAATGAAGTTCCGCGCAGCGCCGCCAGGAATAACCCAGTGTGCATCACATAGGCGGGAACGCACGGCCGCGCGCCACGCACTGGTTCGGGTGAAAGAAACGGCGCATCGGTTTCGCACATGATCCGGTCATCGGGAACCAGCTTGGCAGCGGCCGCTACTTCCGGCGCGCTGCGAAAGGTAACGACGCCGGTGAAACTAATCCACGCTCCGAAGTCAAGAACAGCACGGGCATCATCAGCAGTCTCCGTGAAGCAATGAAAAACGAAGCGGTCCGCAGGTAAGCCGCTCGCGCGCAGGATCGGCAGTAACTGCGGCACTGCACGACGGCAGTGAATCACAATCGGCTTGATGAGTCCTTCGTTACGCCATGCAGCAATACGAGTCAGTTGTTCTTCAAGAACACTGGTTTGCAGCGCGGCGGGTGGATCCGCGTAATGATTGTCCAGACCAAGCTCGCCCCACGCCACGCACTTGGGATGTTGCGCTGCGCGATGCATGTCTTCCCACGAAATGGGATCTGCAGCATGGAGCGGGTGAATGCCCGAAGTGCACCAGACATCCGGGTGCTCACTTGCCAGCGCTGCGCCGCGGACGGCATCGCTGGTGGTAGTGGCGATCGTCACGAAACCACTGACGCCAGCCGTGCGCGCCTCCGCGAGCACCCGCTCGAGGCGCTCATGAATTCCGTCATAAAGGAGATGGCAGTGGGTATCGATCACGGGGAGGGTTGAAGAGAGCGGCGCCACGGCGCCAAAGTGTCCAATAATAACAACGATTCAATGCACTTAGATCGGTCATTCCGGGAGCATTTATCCGCATTGGAAGCCAGTCCCTGCATGCGCTCCAAGGGTAGCACCGCGCAGCCATACCTTCCTTGACCACGTGAAGGTTGCGCCCATACCATAGAGGATTAGACATTGTGAAAAAACGCACAATGTCCTTTGGCGTTGCCCCGTGCGACGCCTGCCAGGACACCCGCCACGGATCTGAATAGATGAGCCGATTCCTGTTTCCCCGCTGGTCGAACGCGCTGCTTCCATTCGTATTGATTGTGGGCGCGATCGCTCCGCTCTACGTGTCGCTGTTGGTTGCCTATGGATTTAGTCCAAAGACACTCGACGGCCAATATCAACCGGAACAGCCAGTGCCGTACAGCCACGCGCTGCATGTTGGCAAGCTTGGTCTCGATTGTCGGTATTGCCACAACACCGTCGAGACGGCATCGCACGCCGCCGTGCCACCGACCCAGACCTGCATGAATTGCCACACGCAGATTCATAAGGACAGTCCGCGTCTTGTGAAGGTGCGTGAGAGTTACGAGACGGGTATGCCCATCGAATGGATCAAGGTCCACAAGCTGGGTGATTACGCCTATTTCAATCACGCCGCGCATGTCACGCGTGGAGTGAGTTGCTTGGAGTGCCACGGTCGCGTTGATCAGATGGAAGTAGTGCATCGCGCGCAGCCGCTCGCCATGGGATGGTGCTTGGATTGCCACCGTAACCCGGTCGATCACGTGCGTCCTCCCGAAGAAGTCTTTGCTCTTTGGAAGCCAACAGACACGTGGACCAAGGACGAGCGACTCGAGTTGATCAAGAAGAACGACATTCACCCCAACGATTATTGCTCGACTTGCCACCGCTAAAGCGATCAGCGACGGACGACCCCGACACAGGGAACAGAACACATGCATGACGGTTGCAACCACGGTCCCGTAGAACCCACCAACGCCGCAGCTGAAGCTCCGCAGACAGGCGGTCCTGCGCGCCGCTCCGTCTACTGGCGCTCCATCGAGCAGCTCTCCGATTCGCCAGAGTTCCGTGCCTACATGCACAATGAATTCCAGCCCGGTGCAAGTGAGGCATCGGATGACGATCGCCGCACCTTCATCAAGGTGATGGGAGCATCGTTTGCACTCGCCGGTCTTGCAGCGACTGGCTGCCGCCGTTTGCCCGAGACGAAGTTCGCGGAGTATGCCTCGCGTCCAGCGAATCGCACTCCTGGAGTTCCGGTCACCTTTGCCACCAGCTTTGAACTTGGTGGCGTTGGATTCGGCGTGTTGGCAACCAGCTATGACGGACGTCCCATCAAGCTCGACGGCAATCCGATGCATCCATCGTCGCCGCTCGCTGGTGGTGCTGCGGCCATTGATCCTGCAGAATTCGCCAAGCGCGGCGCTCCGCAAGTTGGTCCGTCCAACTCCATGACCCAAGCACGCGTGCTTGAGCTGTACGACACGGATCGCAGTCGCATTGCATTGCAAGGCGGCAAGGACTCCACGGCTGGTGCGCTTGACGCTTGGATTGATGTGCGTCGCGCGGAATGGAAGAAGGATGGCGGCGCTGGACTCGTGGTGCTTGCAGAGCCCACTTCGTCCCCAACGCAACTGGATATGCAGGCGCGCCTCTTGAAGGCGTTCCCGAAAGCCACGTGGGCATCATGGTGCGCAGTGAATGACGATGCATCGCTTGCCGGCACTGCCGCGGCGTTTGGTTCGTCCCGTCGCGTGCACCCAAAGTTTGATCAAGCAGACGTGATTCTCAGTCTTGATTGCGATTTCCTCCATGAGGATCTGCACAGCGTCGCCAATGCACGCGCCTGGGCCGCGGGTCGTTCGCTGGTGAAGCGCGAGAACGGCGCCTTGGTTTCCAAGGATCCCGCTGCCGCGTCCATGAGCCGCGTCTATCAAGTGGAAGGGCTCCTGACGCTGACGGGCATGAACGCTGATCAGCGCATCGCCATGCGACCTTCGCAAGTGGCAGCGTTTGCAGCGGCAGTGGCTGACCGCGTGGGCGTGGAAAGTGCGCGGCAGATGGCCGCGTTTGCGCCAAAGCTCGGCGAGCATGATCAAGAAGTGGTCGATGCGTTGGTGACTGACCTCAAGAAGGCTGGTCGCAAGGCCTTGGTGGTTGCTGGTCCGCGTCAGCCTGCGGTGACGCATGCGCTTGCGGCGGCCATCAACGACAAGCTCGGCGCCTACGGCATGACCGTTGATACCAGCGCCACCGATGCGCAGATGTGCAGCGTCGGAATTCAGAAGGTGGTGACCGCGCTCAATGCCGGTACCGTCGACACGCTGGTGGTGATGGGTGCGAACCCGGTCTTTGATGCCCCAGTTGATCTTGGCTTCGCGACCGCCATGGCCAAGGCGAAGAACGTTGTGCACTTGGCGTACCGCGTGGATGAAACATCGCGCGCTGCCGGATGCACGTGGCATGTTCCGGTGACGCACTTCCTGGAGAGCTGGGGCGATACACGTGCCGCCGACGGCACCATCGGTCTCGCGCAGCCGCTCATTGCCGCGCTCCTTGATCCAGCAGACGGCGGTCGCAGTGCGATCGAGCTTTGCGCTGCAATCACGGGCGATGAGGTTCGCACTGGAATGGACCTAGTGCGACGCACGCACATGGCAGTATCCGGCAAGTCTGGCGCGGACTTTGAACGCGTGTTCCGCAGCAACTTAGACACGGGTGTCTGCCCCGACACCGCCAAGAGCCGCGAAGCAACTCCGGCATCCGCGCTTGCCGCCAAGGCAATGGCCGCGTGGATTGATGCTCGCACCGAGAGCGATGGATTCGAACTGGCATTCTTCGTTGACGGCAAGATGTTCGACGGTCGCTTCGCCAACATTGGTTGGTTGCAAGAGCTGCCCGACGTCATCACCAAGATCACCTGGGACAATGCGTTGTTGATGTCCGGCGCAACGGCTGCAAAGCTGGGCGTGAAGAACGGCGACCTGGTTTCCTTGAACGTCGCTGGCGCTCCGGCTGCTGGCAATGCAGCAGCGTGGATCGTGCCCGGTATGGCGGATGACACCCTCGGACTCGCTGTGGGCTACGGCCGCGGTGAAGCAGCCGGCGGCATCGCAGCTGATTCTGGATTTGCAGCATCCGCGCTGCGCACGCTGAACGCACCGTGGCTTGCCGTGGGCGTCAAGGCCAGCGCAAACACCGCGCAGGGCGCCTATGCATTTGCTCACACCCAGGACCACGGCACTGCTGATGCAGCGATTGAGTCGGTTCCGCTTGACTCCATTCAGGAGCGTCTGCCAACCCTGATTCGTGAAGCGTCGCTTGAGCAATACAAGGAACACCCCGACTTTGCGAAGCATGCGTCCCACGTGGCGCACCGCCTCTCCATGTGGGAGGAGTCAAACCTTGATGGCGCCCAGTATCGCTGGGCGATGACCATTGACCTTGCATCGTGCACCGGTTGCAGTGCCTGCGTGGTGGCATGCCAGGCAGAGAACAACATTCCGATCGTCGGCAAGGACCAAGTGGCTCGCGGTCGCGAGATGCACTGGATTCGTATTGACCGTTACTTCAAGGGTGGTACTGCAGCGAAGCCCGAGGCGTACCGCGTGCAGCCGGTCACGTGCGTGCACTGCGAGAACGCTCCGTGCGAGCAGGTGTGCCCGGTGGCAGCCACCGTCCATGATTTGGACGGCTTGAACAACATGGTCTACAACCGCTGCATCGGTACGCGCTACTGCAGCAACAACTGCCCGTACAAGGTGCGTCGATTCAACTTCTTTGATTATCAGCGCCGCGATCCGGTGCGCGAAGGCGGCATCTTGATGACCAAGCCTGAGTACTACCTCAAGGATGGTCCGGCTGACATGACCAAGATGCAGTTCAACCCTGAGGTCACCGTGCGCATGCGAGGCGTCATGGAGAAGTGCTCGTTCTGCACACAGCGCATTCAGCAGGCGAAGATTTCCTCCAAGAACAAGTGGGTCCGTGCTGGCGGAATCGATTCGGGCAGCGCGGCGAGTTCCATCGCCGACGGCACCGTGCAGACCGCTTGCCAGCAGGCGTGCCCAACCGGCGCGATCGTGTTTGGTGACCTGAATGTTGCTGGAAGCGATGTCCTGCAACTGCAGCGCTCCAAGCGCAGTTATGACTTGTTGGGCGAACTCAACACCAAGCCACGTCTCAAGTATTTGGCTCGCGTCGACAATCCGTCCATCGACCACAGTGGTCATGATCACGGTCACGATCACGGGCATGATCACGCAGGTCACGCTGCCGCACCCGCTGTCCCACCCGCTGTCACTGTTCCTCAGGGAGGCAAGGCATGAGCACCATTCCAGCCCACGACATCGATAACACCGGGGATGTCCCAGGAAAGCGCGCCGCGCTGGTCCTTGGGCACACTGATTTCCACCAAGTCACCAACACGATCTGCCGCCCCAATGAGACGCGCAAGCCTCCAATGGCGTGGTACATCATGTTTGGCATCAGCATGCTGCTGGTGATGAACCTTGGATTTGTCGTCCACTATCTGATCTTCACGGGCGTCGGCGTCTGGGGTCTCAACAACCCGGTGATGTGGGCCTTTGACATCACCAACTTCGTGTTCTGGGTCGGTATCGGTCACGCAGGAACGCTGATCAGCGCCATCCTGTTCTTGTTCCGACAGAAGTGGCGCACCGGCATCAACCGATTTGCAGAGGCGATGACCATCTTCGCGGTGATCTGCGCCGGACTGTTTCCCGGTATTCACGTTGGTCGCGTGTGGTTGGCGTACTGGCTGTTTCCGATCCCAAATCAAATGGCTATGTGGCCACAGTTCCGCAGCCCGCTCCTGTGGGACGTGTTTGCAGTGAGCACCTATTTCACGGTTTCACTGCTCTTCTGGTACGTCGGCCTGGTGCCGGACTTGGCCACCATGCGCGATCGTGCCAAGGGCAAGGTCCAGCAGATGGCGTACGGGCTGTTCTCGCTCGGATGGCGCGGCTCCAATCGCCATTGGCACCGCTACGAGCGTGCGTACTTGCTGCTTGCCGCACTCTCCACTCCGCTGGTGCTTTCGGTTCACAGCGTGGTGTCCTTTGACTTTGCCACCAGTCAGCTTCCGGGCTGGCACACCACCATCTTCCCGCCGTACTTTGTTGCCGGCGCCATCTTCAGTGGCTTTGCCATGGTGGTGACATTGGCGGTGCCGGCGCGCGAGTTGTTCGGACTGAAGAACTTGATCACGCTCCGCCACTTGGACAACATGAACAAGGTCATCTTGGTGACCGGATGCATGGTTGGCTATGCGTACGGGATGGAATTCTTCATCGCCTGGTACTCCGGCGCGCTGTACGAAAAGTTTGCATTCATGAACCGCGCCTT